>NZ_JBEXXQ010000026.1:0-142057 GCF_040630525.1 Streptomyces sp. NPDC005799 | reverse complement strand
GTGCGCCGACGGGCGGCGGGCCGTACTCACCCGCCCAGCCCAGCGCGCCGACGGGCAACGGCCCACTCACCCCTCCAGCCCACACCGCCCTTGAGCGGCAAGCCGCACCCACCCCTCCAGCCCGGTGCGCCGACGGGCGGCAAGCCGCACCCACCCCTCCAGCCCGGTGCGCCGACGGGCGGCAAGCCGCACCCACCCGCCCAGCCCAGCGCGCCGACGGGCAACGGCCCACTCACCCCTCCAGCCCACACCGCCCGCACCCATCCCTCCAGCCCGGTGCGCCGACGGGCGGCGGGCCGTACTCACCCGTCCGGCCCGGTGCGCTGGTGGGCCGGTGCGGCCGGTGGTGCGCTGGACGGGACCGCTCGCCGCTCAGGAGGCCTCCGCCATGATCCGACGTCCGTCCCGGCCCGTCCGTGTGCTCGCCTCGGCGCTGGTCGCGGGCGCGCTGCTGACCACCGCGGCCTGTTCGGACGGCGGCGACAGCGCGGGCGGGGGTGCCACGCCCACCGACCTCGCCGCCTCGCCCCTGGCCCGGGCGTCCGCGGCCAGCTCGACGCCGGCCGCCCGGCTCACCCGGGCCGGCGCGCAGGCGGCGCTGATCACCATGACGGACCTGGAGGGCGGCTGGACCCCGGTCAAGGGCGCCGAGCACTGGGACGACACCCTCCTCGTCGGCAAGGTCGACGTCGCCGCCTTCCTGACCGCGAAGACGAACGCCGCCGACTGCCAGCGGCTCCTGGACGCCCTCTACGACGACGATCTGCTGGGCAAGCCGACGGGCGCCTCGGCACTGGCCGGGTTCCAGCAGGGCGACTCCCGGCTGCTGTACCAGGTCGCCGCGTACAACCCCGTCCGTCTGAGCGCCGCACTGGGCTGGATGAAGACGCTGCCGGTCAAGTGCGACCAGTTCACCGCGACCGACGCCAAGGGCGGCAAGCGGACGGTCCAGGTGACCACCGCCTCGGTTCCCGCCCAGGGCGACGCCCGGCAGGGACTGCACGTGACGGTGCAGGGCACCACGAACGGCGAACCCGCAACCCTCACCCTGGACGTGGCCGCCGTCCGCGTGGGCAACGACGCGATCACCGTCACCGCCGGCGGTCTGGCCGGCGGTGCGCACGACTCCCTCGAACAGGCCGTTCGGGAGGGTGCCCAGCGGCTCAAGCAGGTCCAGGCGGGCAAGACGCCGGCCCCCGGCCCCGGCCGCACCCCCTGACGGACGGCGACTGGCCGATTCCGCACGCCTGATCAGCCGATTCCCGGGACAGTGTGATCACCGGGCGGCACAATGGCGGCGACGGCCGCGGGCGGTGCGATAAGGAGCTGAGTCGTGAGTGAGAGCCACACCCCTTCGGGCGGGTCGGCCAGACTGAACACCGGTGTGGCGCACAACGCGCGGGTGTGGAACTACTGGATCGGCGGCAAGGACAACTACGAGGTCGACCGGCAGGTCGGCGAGCAGGTCGCCGGGATGTTCCCGATCATCCGGGAGGTCGCCCGGGCGGACCGCTGGTTCCTGGGCCGGGCGGTGCGGTTCCTCGCCGAGGAGCGCGGGGTACGGCAGTTCCTGGACATCGGCACCGGACTGCCGACCGCGGACAACACCCACCAGATCGCCCAGCGCATCGCGCCGGACGCGCGGATCGTCTACGTCGACAACGACCCCATCGTGCTCGCGCACGCCCGCACCCTGCTGACCGGCACCCACGAGGGCGTCACCGACTACATCGAGGCCGACGTCCACGACCCGGCCGCCATCGTCGAACGCGCCGCCGCCACCCTGGACTTCACCGAGCCCGTCGGGGTGATGATGCTCGGTATCCTCAACTTCGTGCTGGACGCGGAGAAGGCGCGGGAGATCGCCCGCCAGATCATGGCCGCGGTTCCCGCCGGCAGCTGTCTGGCCCTCACCCACCCGACCACCGACGAGGAACTCGGCGGCGAGGGGCAGATCGCGGCGATGAAGTTCTGGAACGAGAACGCCACCCCGCCCATCACCGCCCGCAGCGGCACCGACATCGCCGCCTTCTTCGAGGGACTCGAACTGCTGGAGCCGGGCCTGGTGTCGTGCTCCCGGTGGCGCGCCGAGGCGGACTCCCCCGCCGCGGTCCCGCAGTACGGCGCGGTGGCCGTGAAACCCTGACGGACGTCTCGACCGTGGAGGACGTATGACCACCCTCGCCGATCCCGTCCCCGGCGGCCGCCCCGGCGACGTCGACCGGGCCAGGGCCCTGCGCGGTGAACTGTCCGGGCAGGGCGTGCACGGCGTCGTCCTGTCCTACGTCGACACCGCCGGCGTCGGCCGGGTGAAGACGATCCCCACGGCGAAGCTCGCCTCCGCCGCGGCCTGGGGCGTCGGCATGTCACCGGTGTTCGACACCTTCCTGGCGAACGACTCCATCGTCACCACGGACGTCCTCGGCTCCCCCGACGGCGATCTGCGCCTCTACCCCGACCTCGACCACCTCGTCGTCCTGGCCGGGCAGCCCGGGTGGGCGTGGGCGCCGGTCGACCGGATCACGCAGGAGGGCGAGCCGCATCCGGGGTGCTCACGCACGGTCCTGCGCCGGCTGGTCACCGAGGCCGCCGAGCGGCACGGGCTGTCCTTCGAGGCGGGCATCGAGATCGAGTGGGCCGTCGGCCAAGGCCCGTCCGCCACCGGGGACTTCGTGCCGGCGCTGCACGGACCGGCCTACGGGGCGGCCCGGCAGGTCGAGTTGAGCGACTACGGCGCCGATCTGCTGGCCGCGCTGGCGGCGCAGGACGTGGAGGTCGAGCAGCTCCATCCCGAGTACGCGGCCGGGCAGTTCGAGATCTCGGTGGGCGCGCTCGACCCGGTGGCCGCCGCCGACCGCAGTGTGCTGGTGCGGCAGACGATCCGGGCGGTCGCCGGGCGCCACGGACTCGTGGTGTCGTTCGCCCCGGCGGTCTTCGCGCAGGGTGTCGGCAACGGCGGCCACATCCACCTCTCCGCCTGGCGCGACGGAGTCAACCTGCACTCCGGCGGTGAAGAGCGCCACGGAATGACCGCCGAGGCCGAGTCCTTCGCGGCGGGCGTCCTCGCCCACCTCTCCGCGCTCACCGCCGTCACCGCGCCGAGCCCCGCCAGCTATCTGCGCCTCAAACCCTCCCAGTGGGCGGGGGTGTTCACCGCCTGGGGACGCGAAACCCGCGAGGCCGCGGTGCGGATCGTCACCGGCACCGCCGGCCTGCGCGAGCGGGCCGCCAACCTGGAGGTCAAGCCGGTCGATCTGGCCGCCAACCCCTACCTCGCCCTGACCTGCGTGATCGCGGCCGGTATGGACGGGCTGACCTCGTCCACGCCCCTCCCCGAGGAGATCACCGGCGACCCGGCCCACCTCGGCGAGGCCGAGGCGGCGGCCCGGGGTGTGCGCCGACTGCCGGCCTCGCTGCCGGAGGCCGTGGAGGAGTTCCGCAAGGACGAACGGCTGCGGGCCGCGCTCGGGCCGGTCCTCGCGGACGCCGTGATCGCCGTACGCCAGGGGGAGATCGCCGCGGTCGAGGGCTACGACGACGAACAGGTGGCGGCCGCCTACCGCTGGAAGTACTGAGATGCCCTCCGGTCCCGTCCAGGAGGCGCTCGACGCCCTGCCGTTGGTGGACCACCACTGCCACGGTGTGGTCACCGGCGACCTGGACCGGCAGGCCTTCGAGACGCTGATCACCGAGGGCGGGGCCTGGCCCGGGATCTCCACCTTCGACAGCCCGGTGGGCGTCGCGATCCGGCGCCACTGCGCTCCCCTGCTGGACCTCCCGCGCCACGCGCGGCCCGACGCATACCTCGCCCGGCGCGCCGAGTTGGGCCCCGGCGAGGTGCACCGCCGCTTCCTCGACGCCGCGGGGACCGAGGTGTTCTGTGTGGACACCGGGTACGCCCCGGAGCGTCTCACCACACCCGCCGAACTGGTGGAGCCCGTGGGCGGGACGGCGTACGAGATCGTGCGGCTGGAGAGCGTCGCCGAGGAGGTGGCGGCGCGGGGGGTCGAGCCCGGCGAGTACGCGGACCGCTTCCGGGTGGCCGCGCTGGAGGCGGTACGGCGGCCGGGCGTGGTCGGCGTGAAGTCGGTGGCCGCCTACCGCACCGGCTTCGACCTGGATCCGGCGCGCCCCTCCGACACGGAGGTCACCGAGGCGGCCCGGCGCCTGCTCGCGAGCGGTTCCGGACGGCTCGCGGACCCGGTGCTCGTACGGCATCTGCTGTGGACCGCCGTCGACCTGGGCCTGCCGCTCCAACTCCACGTCGGACTCGGCGACAACGACATCCGGCTGCACCGCTCGGACCCCGCCCACCTCACCGACTGGCTGCACCTGACCGCCGGCACGATCCCGGTGATGCTGCTGCACTGCTGGCCCTACCAGCGCCAGGCCGCCCATCTGGCGGCGGTCTTCGAGCAGGTGTATCTGGACGTGGGCCTCGCCCTGCACCACGTCGGCCCGGTGCGGGCACGTGCCGTGCTGGAAGAGGCCCTCGAGATCACGCCCTTCCGCAAACTCCTGTACAGCTCGGACGCGTACGGTGTGGCCGAGTTCCACTGTCTGGGCGCGCTGTCCTTCCGCCGGGCGCTGGCCGGACTGCTCCAGGAGCGGGTGGACGACGACGAACTGGACCTGCCCGACGCGCTGCGCCTGGCGGAGTGGGCGGGAGCACACAACGCACGCCGGGTATACCGCCTGCCCGGCGCCTCCTGAAAGTATGATCAAGCAATGTCTGACATGACCGATACCACGCCCGGTTGGCTCTCCCCCGACGAGCTGGAGATGGCGCGTGCCAGGATGCCGATCCTGTACGTCGAGGCCGTGCCCGTACGCGTCGACGACAGCGGCGAAGTCACCAGCGTCGGCCTGCTGCTGCGCATCGGGCCGGACGGGACGGTCAGCCGGACCCTGGTCTCCGGCCGGGTGCTGCACCACGAGCGCGTCCGGGACGCCCTGCTGCGCCACCTGGAGAAGGACCTCGGCCCGGTGGCGCTGCCCCGGATCCCGGCCTCGCTGCAGCCCTTCACCGTCGCCGAGTACTTCCCGACCCAGGGCGTCACGCCGTACCACGACCCGCGTCAGCACGCGGTGTCGCTGGCCTACGTGGTCCCGGTGACGGGTGACTGCCGACCCCGGCAGGACGCCCTGGACCTGGTCTGGTTCAGCCCGCAGGAGGCCGTGTCGGAGGCGGTGCAGAGCGAGATGCCGGGCGGGCACGGGGTGCTGCTCAGGCAGGCGCTGGCCCACGTGGGCTGCTCGGTGTGAACAGCGCGCTGAACGGTGTGACGGGGCGCTCCAGCCGCTCCCCGTCCACGGTGATGTCGACCGCCTCGTTGAAGAAGGCCAGCAGCCCCTGGATCGTGCCGACGGCCGGCAGCGGATCCGGGTAGCTCCACACGAGGTTCGCCCCGCCGGGCGTCGACCAATATTCGGCGGTGCCCTTGTAGGGGCAGCCGGTGTGGTGGTCGGTGGGGGTGAGCAGGTCCATGCGGACGTCCTCGCGCGGGATGTAGTAGCGGGTCGGCAGGCCGGTCTCGAAGAGCAGCACGGGCCGGTGGGTGTCGGCGACGAGCATGCCGTCGACCTCGACCTGGACATGGCGGCTGCTCACGAGGGCGTCGACGCGTTTGTGCGGGTCCCGCGGGTGGATGAAGATCTCTTCCTCCTCCTCGTACCAGTGGTCGAGGCCCTTGCCACTGCGCCGGAACCACTCGAAGGCGATGTGGTCGGCGAGGTCGGCGGAGGGGAAGGTCCAGGCGGCGTTCTCCACCAGCTCGCCGTCGATCTCCAGGTCGTAGAAGACCGTCGATCCGGTGTGGGACCCGGTTCGCGGGCGTTTCGCGGGGCGCAGGAGGTCCTCGCGTACGTCGCCGCGCGGGAAGGCGTACTGCGGTACGGGCAGTGACGGTTCCCAGACGAGGACGGGGTGCCGGCTGTCGACGACGGTGACGTCGCCCTTGCGGCCTCGCACCCGGCGCTCGCTCGGCTCCCACAGGAGGCCCTCGGGGGTGCTGCGGACGGACGGTGCGGTGGGGAGCCCACTCATGGGTCCATGATGAACCCCATGGACCTTGAGCCGTACCGGGGCGAGTTGGTGGCGTACTGCTATCGGATGGTGGGCTCGTTCCACGAGGCCGAGGACCTGGTGCAGGAGACCTTGCTGCGGGCCTGGAAGGCCCGTGACCGGTACGACGCCGGCCGCGCCTCGGTGCGGACCTGGCTGTACCGGATCGCGACCAACGTGTGTCTGACCGCGCTGGAGGGGCGGGCGCGACGCCCGTTGCCCTCGGGACTGGGCGCGCCGAGCGACGATCCGGGCGTCCCGCTGACCACGGCCTTCGACATTCCCTGGCTGCAGCCGTTCCCCGACAGCCGCTACGACGTCGAGGCACGGGCCGATCTGCGGCTGGCGCTGGTGGCGGCCATGCAGGTGCTGCCGGCCCGGCAACGGGCCGTGCTGGTGCTGCGGGAGGTGCTGGAGTTCAGTGCCGCCGAGGTGGCCGAGCAGCTGCAGACGACGGTCGCCGCCGTGAACAGCGCGCTGCAACGGGCCCGGGTCGCGCTGGCGGGCGTGGGCGATCCCGGCGAGGTGACCGAGCCCGACGACGCCGGGGCACGGGAGGCCGTGGGGCGGTACGCGCGGGCGTTCGAGGCGGGGGACGTGCCCGGGCTGGTCCGGCTGCTGACGCACGACGCGATCCTGGAGATGCCGCCGGTGCCGCTGTGGTACCGCGGGAGCGAGCGGTACGGCCTGTTCATGGAGCGGGTGTTCGCGATGCGCGGCACGGGCTGGCTCAGCCGGTCGCTCACCGCGAACGGACAGCCGGCGCTCGCGGCCTACGCGCCCGGGGCGGAGGGCGGGCCGCACCGGCTGCATTCGCTGCAGGTGTTCACGGTGGCCGGCGGTCTGGTCGCCCGCAACGTGGTGTTCGCCGATCCGCGGCTGCTCGAGCCGTTCGACCTGCCCCGGGAGATTTTCTTCGACGGGTTTCCCGGCGAGCGATGAGTCCGGCCGGTGTCGCCGGTACGTACCGGTGACACCGATCGAGAGGACATCGGACATGAGCGTCATCGTCATCGCGTACACCACCCTGGACGGGATCGTCACCGACCCGGACGGCTCCGAGGGGACACCGGGCGGCGGCTGGCTGTTCGGACACGGCCCGGAGGTGGTCGCCGGGGACAGGTTCAAGCTGGGGACCAGCCTGGACGAGGGGGTCCTGCTGCTGGGGCGGACCACATGGGAGCAGTTCTCGCGGCTGTGGCCGGAGCGCGACACCCCCTTCGCGCTGCGGATGAACGCCGCGTCGAAGCTGGTCGCCTCGCGCACCCTCACCGACGTCTCGGCCTGGTCCAACTCCCGCCTCCTGGAGGGCGACCTGGTGGACACCGTCAAGCGGGAGCGACGGGACGTGGTCGTCATGGGCAGTCTCGGCGTCGCCCGCGCGCTGATGGCCGAGGACCTGGTCGACGAGTACCGGCTCGTCACCCTCCCCACGCTCGTCGGCACCGGCGGTCGGCTCTTCCCGGCCGACACCTCACCCGTCCACCTGGAGTGCCTGTCAGTGGAACGGGCCGGCCCCGCCGTCCTCGCCCGCTACGGGAGGACCCCGGCCTGAGAAGGCTGCGTCTGCGGTCGTAACGGCCGGTCCCTCACGCCGGCAGCGAGGGATCGGCCGTGGGACACCGCGCCGACAGGGAACCGGGAGCGGCCGACCTGGACGGTCCGCCGTCGCAGTGTCTGCGGCCACGCTCATGGACCAGGCCAACACGACAGCGGCCACGACCGCACCGCAGCAGCGAGGGACCCCGCGTAAAGCACCGGACCGGCACGGAACCGGGGGTGGCCGGCAAGGACGGCCCGACGGTCCGTCGTCCGCGGCCACGCTCACGGACCCCGCGCCGCGGCGCCCTCACGGCAGCAGTGAGGGGCCGGCCGTGGGGCATGGGGCCGGGACGGAGGCGGGGGTGGACGGGGAGGACGGTCCGACGGTGCGTCGGCGACCGCGCTCGTGGACGAGGGCCAGGACGATGGCGGCCGCGACCGCGATGAGGTGCTCGCGGCCCGCCAGGTTGGGGACGGCGATCGACTCCCAGACCATCGAGCCGCCGGTCAGCGTGAACACGATGGGGGCGCGGCGGACGACGGAGATGTACGTGAACAGGCCGACCACGGCCGCGGACGGGCCGGTGTCGAGGACCTGCCCGATCTCCGGCGGCAGTCCGATGCCGTGCCAGCCCGGCCCGATCGCGAGCATCGCCCGGACCGTGAGGGTGCCGGCCAGGGTGGTGACGTAGGAGATGAGGAGCGTTCTGGCGCGGCCGAGCGCGAGTTCGGCCAGGGCGAAGGCCAGGAACAGCTGGGTGATGCCCGCCCACACCGGCAGGTCGAGGGCGGGCACGTACAGCGACACCGGTGTGCGCAGCAGCGCGAGCCACAGCGGCAGGTCGGCGTAGACCCCGCCGAGCAGCCGTACGGCGGTCGCGCCGGCCGGGTGCTGGGCGATCGCGTGGAAGAAGATGACGCCGAAGGCGGCGAGGAAGGCGAGCGACAGCGCGGGCAGCCCCCGGCGTCTCAGCTGCCGTACCGGATCGGCGATGATGCCGTTCCACTCGCCGCGCAGTGTGCGCCACAGGAACAGCAGAGCCCGCCACCACCACACGGCCTGGGGCTGTCCCTCACCCCGTTCGACCAGGTCGGTCCCCCTGATAAGCAAGATTCCCCCGTCTCTCGAGCACGGCCCCCACCGTATTGACCGGAAATCCGCGCGGGTCGTTCATAACCCTTGGCTAAAGCTTCAGTGAATTTTTCGGGGCTGTCACGTGTACAACCATCGACCGGCTGTCCCCGTCGAACTGGCGACATCGGCGATGACGCCGTGCGTGGTCCTTGGGGGGACGTCTTGTCCGTGCTGGTCCGTTGGCTCTGTGCTGTCCTGCGTGTACCCAGGAGAGCCGATCTCTTGCTCGTCCTCCTGTTCGCCGTGGGCTTCGCCGCACTGCCGGTCTTCGCGCTGCTGCCCTCCCTGGGCGGCTTCGCGGCGGCCTCGGCGGTGAGTTACGCGGCCGACGAGGCGCTGCACGTGAGGGCACCCGCGTTCGTGCGCCGCCTGGCCGCGCTGCAGTTCGACCGCACCCTGCGCTTCGCCTTCCGGACGCTGATGCTGCTCGCCCTGGCGGACCGGCTGGAGGCCCCGGACCGGGTGCTGATCGCCGGGCTGGCCGCGTTCGCGCTCCACTTCGCGCTGGTGATGTTCTATGCGGCGGTGCACCACGCCATCCGCCGCCGGCGGGAGCTGCCGGCGGCCGTGCGCAACCTCGACATGAGCGGGGCGGGCATCCCGAAGGCTCCGCCGGCCGTCCTGTACCGGCGGTTCCTGCGCAAGCTGCTCCATCTCGACCTGCCGGCCCACGCGGGCCTGTTGGCCGCCCTGGCCACCGGCGGTTGGTATACGGCCCTCGCCGGCTACACGCTCACGGCCGGTTCGACCCTGGCGGCCGTCGTGGCGCTGCTCGCGCAGTTCCGCCGGGCCCGCCGGACGCCGGGCCGGGAGCGGATGATCGCCGAGGTGAACCGGCAGCTGGCCGGGTACGGACCAGAGGTCGCCCTGTATTTCAGCTTCGCGGCGGTCTCGCAGGACTTCATGTACCAGGTGAACATGTGGATCGAGACCCTGGAACGCCTCGACCGGCGTCCGGTGATCATCCTGCGGGAGCACGCCTCGTTCCGGTACCTCAGCCGCACCTGGATCCCGGTGGTGTGCGTGCCCAAGGCCGACGACCTGGCCGAGCTGGAGCTGTCCGGGGTCCGCGTGGTGCTGTATCCCGGCAACGCCGGCAAGAACGTGCACATGCTGCGGGTCGCCGAGGCCAAGCACGTCTTCATCGGCCACGGCGACAGCGACAACCTCGCCAGCAGCAACCGGGTCAGCAAGGTGTACGACGAGATCTGGGTCGCCGGACGCGCGGGCCGCGACCGCTACCAGCGGGTGCGGCACGCCATAGCGGACGAGGCGATCGTCGAGGTGGGGCGCCCGCAGCTGTCGTCGATCCGGCTGCACGCCGACCACACGCCCGGTCCCCTCCCGGTGGTGCTGTACGCGCCCACCTGGGAGGGCTGGAGCGACGACGACTGCCACACCTCGCTGATCCCGATGGGCGTACGGATCGTCGAGCGGCTCCTCACCGAGGACGTACGGGTCCTCTACAAGCCGCACCCGCTCACCGGCCGCCGTTCACCCGAGGCGGCGGCCGCGGACCGGGCCGTACGGGAGCTGCTGACCGCCGACAACGAGCGGCGCGCGCTCGGCCAGGCGGCCGTGGAACCGCGGTTGGAGCGGATCCGCGCCCGCCTGGACGAGCTGACCGGGCGGGACGCCGGCGACCACGCCCAGCAGACCCGGCAGGCCCGGCTCCCCGACCGCGACGGCACCGCCGAGTGGCACGCCCTGCACACCGAGTGGCACCGCCTCCACCAGGCCGCCCGGGGCCCGCTCCGGCACGAGGTGGTCACCGGGCGACTGCCCACGCTGTACGCCTGCTTCGACGAGGCGGACATCCTGATCAGCGACGTCTCCTCCGTGGTCGCCGACTTCGTCGCGAGCCTCAAGCCGTACGTGCTGACCAACGCCCGGGATCTGCCGGACGAGGAGTTCCGGGCCGCCTACACCACCGCGGGCGGTGCCCATCTCCTGGACCGCGCGTGCACCCGGCTGCCGGAGATCCTGCGGTCGGTGCGCGAACCCCGGCACGATCCGATGGCCCCGCGCCGCCGTGCGCTCAAGGAGTACGTCCTGGGCCCGGACCACCCCACGTCCCTGGAACGGTTCAACGACGCCGTCAACGCCCTCGCCGCACGAGCTCAGTTCGCCGCGTCCACCCTCGAGCGCTGATCCGCCGTCAGCTCCAGGTCGACGGCGGTGAGGTTCTCCTCCAACTGGGCGAGCGAGGAGGCGCCGGCCAGCGGGACGATCGGGACGTCCGAGCCCGACTGCCAGGCGAGGACGACCTGGTTGACGCTCGCGCCGGTCTCCTCGGCCACGCGGCAGCCGCTCCGGGCGGACGTAGGCGCCCTTCAGCAGGGGATGGGTGTTCCTCCCGTTCGTGTCCGGGTTTGCCGGCTACGAACGGGAGTCTTCCTCTTGAAGTGCGCTTGAGGTCAACCCTTCGCGAAGGGTCCATCGAGAGCGGCCCACTGCAGCAGCATGATGGTCTTGGCGTCGTTGATCTCGCCGGTGCGGATCATCTCCAGGGCGCGGCGGAAGGGCAGTTCGACGATCTCGATGTCCTCGCCCTCCTCCTCCAGGCCACCGCCCTCGTGGGTGTGGGTGGCGGGTCCGTAGGCGGCGGCGAAGAAGCTGACGCGCTCGGTGACCGAACCGGGGCTCATGTAGACGTCGAAGACGTGCTCGACCTCGCCGATGGTGTGCCCGGTCTCCTCCACCACCTCGCGGCGCGCGGTGAGTTCGGGGTGCTCGTCATCGTCGTCGAGCAGTCCGCCCGGGGTCTCGATCAGCATGCCGTCGGGGTGGCCGTTGACATAGACGGGGAAGCGGAACTGCCGGGTGAGCAGGACGGTTTCGCGGTCGGTGTCGTACAGGAGCATGGTGGCGCCGTTGCCGCGGTCGTGCGTCTCGCGCTGCTGGCTCTTCCAGGTGCCGTCGGCGTGCTGGAAGTCGAAGGTGGTGGCGCGCTCCACGTACCAGTGGCTGGAGAGCAGTTTCACCTCGCGCACCCTCACGCGCGGGTTTCCGGTCAGGTCGAGGCCGGTTCTGTCCAGGCCGGTGCGGCCGCGGCGGTCCGGGGTGTCGATGCCGGCGGTCACAGGTCACCGCCGGTCGTGCGTGAGCAGGTCATGGTCGCTGTCTATCACGGCCCCCGTCAGGCCGCGCTCAGGACGTGGGAGTGCCAGGCGGGCAGGTCGACGAAGAGCCCCGGGGCGAGCAGCGCGTCGCCGTCGCGGTCGTACGTCAACTCCGTCAGCAGGTCGGTGAGCGTGTGCGGGGCTCCGGCCAGGTCGGGCCAGGGCAGCGGGATCTGGCCCTGGGCGGGGGCGTCGGAGTGGTTGACGACGACGAGGTGGCGGGTGCCGGGGCCGGTCCAGGCCCAGGCGAGCAGGTTGCGGTGGGTGTCGTTGTCGGGCCAGCCGGTGACGGGGAGCAGGCGCCACTCGCCGTCGCGCACGGCGGCGGCCGCCGGGAGCAACCGGCCGTAGAAGGCGCGGAGTTGTTCGTCGACCGGCTCCTCGGGGCGGCGGGAGAGGAACACCGGTGGGCGGACCGTGCGGCCCTCGAACTGGCCCTCGTGCCAGAGGGTGGCGCCCGGCAGGGTGGCGACGGTGATCGCCGCGGCGCGTTCCCGGTCGCCGGGGAGGGTGGCGGCGGCGCGGGGTTCGTCGTGGTTCTCCAGGAAGCGGACCAGGCCGCGCTGGTAGTCGAGGCCGGCCTGGAGGTGGGCGCGGACCGCCTCGGCGTCCTCGTGCAGGAGGCGGTCGTAGAGGCGCTTGTCGTAGCAGTGGTCGAAGCCCTGCTGCTGGAGGGCCCATTCGAGGCCCCAGTAGGCCTCGGCGACGAGGAGCAGGTCCGGGTGGCGGGCGCGGACGCGCGGGACGACGTACGGCCAGAAGTCCTCGGCGGGCGGCGGTCCCGCCTTCTCGCCCCAGGTCTTGGCGAAGACGTCGTTCATCAGCAGCATCGCCATGTCGCAGCGCACGCCGTCGGCCTGGTCACCGATGGCGACGAGGGTGTCGACGGTCGCCGCGCGCAGGTCGTCGCTGAAGGCGTCGAGTTGGACGACGTCCGGCCAGGGCGCGAAGTAGGGGTCGCGGCCGCGGGCGTAGATCTGCCCGGCGGCCTCCAGGAAGGCCTCGGGCGAACGGGCCAGGTCCTCCGCGCTGCCCCGGATCAGGCACCGGGGGCGTTCGGCGAGCCAGGGGTGGTCGGGGGCGACGTGGTTGGGGACGTAGTCCAGGATCAACCGCAGGCCGCGCGCGGCGAGTCGGGCCCGCGCCTCGGCGAGGCCCTCCGGGCCGCCGAGGGAGGCGTCGACGACGTAGTTCCGTACGCAGTACGGCGATCCGGCGATGTCCGCCTCGGTGAGGTCGGGCAGGGCCTGGCGGAAGGAGGCGAGCAGGGACTCGTCGCGCAGGGCGATCGCGAGTCCGGCGGGGCTGCGCTCCCAGACGCCCATCAGCCAGACGGTGTCGACGCCCGGAACGGCGACCTCGTCCCAGGCCTCCTCCGGTACGTCGCCCAGGGTGACCGGACGGTCGTACCGGGTGCTCAACTCGCGTAGCCAGACGAGGGTGTTGATCTCGTGGATCACCGTCATGAGAAGGGCTCCTCCTCGCCGGTCATGTGCCGTTCGTCCCGGGGCCGCAGGGAGTCGCGCCCGCCGCGCCGCCAGTCGTCGGCGCTGATCGCGCGGAAGACGGTGGCGGTGGCCGCGACCAACCCGGTCCAGCCGGTCTGGTGGGAGGCGCCGAGACCCGCGCCGTTGTCGCCGTGGAAGTACTCGTAGAAGAGGATCAGATCCTTCCAGTGCGGGTCCTTGGCGAACTTGGGCTGCGCTCCGTGCACGGGCCGGTGGCCGTCCTCGCCGCGCAGGAAGGTGGCGGTGAGGCGGTCGGAGATCTCACGGGCGACCTCGTAGAGGTTCAGCTGCCGCCCGGAGCCGGTCGGGCACTCCACGGTGAAGTCCGGCCCGTGGTAGGCGTGCAGGTTCAGCAGGGCGCGGATCAGCAGGAGGTTCATCGGGAACCACACCGGGCCGCGCCAGTTGGAGTTGCCGCCGAACATGCCGGAGTCCGACTCGGCGGGCAGATAGCCGACGCCGTAGGTCTCGCCGTGCACGTCGAAGGTGTACGGGTGGGCCGCGTGGTAGCGGGAGAGGGACCGGATGCCGTGCGGGCCGAGGAACTCCGCCTCGTCGAGCATACGGGCCAGGATGCGGCGCAGCCGGTCCTCGCCGAACAGGGCGAACAGGTAGCGGCCGTCCGCGTCGGGCGCCGCGTGGACGTTCTGGTCGACGAAGGCCTCGACGGCCGGGTGCCGCTTGATGAACTCCTTCGCCCCCTCCACCAGTTCGGGGAAGACATGGTTGGCCCGGCCGCCGATCACGCTGGTCGCGGCCAGCGGGATCAGGCCGACCAGCGAGCGCACCTTCATCGGCTGCGCGCTGCCGTCGGGCAGCCGCAGCACGTCGTAGAAGAAGCCGTCCTCCTCGTCCCACAGGCTGGCGTTGTCCTTGCCCATGCGGTTCATGGCGACGGCGATCCAGGCGAAGTGCTCGAACAGCATCTGCGCCTGCTCGACGTAGACCGGGTTGTCGACGGCGAGTTCGATGGCGATCTCCAGGAGGTTCTGGCAGTACAGCGCCATCCAGGCGGTGCCGTCGGCCTGGTCGATGTGGCCGCCGGTGGGCAGCGGGGCGCTGCGGTCGAACACGCCGATGTTGTCCAGGCCCAGGAAGCCGCCCTGGAAGACGTTGTTGCCGTCGGCGTCCTTGCGGTTGAGCCACCAGGTGAAGTTCTTCGTCAGCTTCTGAAAGGCGTTCTCCAGGAAGGCGCGGTCGGCGTTCCCGGTGCGGTGCTTCTCCAGTTCGTAGACGAAGAGGGTCGCCCAGGCGTGCACGGGCGGGTTGACGTCGCCGAAGTTCCATTCGTACGCGGGGATCTGGCCGTTGGGATGCAGGTACAGGCGGCGCAGCAGCAGTTCCAGCTGGGACTTGGCGAAGCCGATGTCGACCATGGCCAGGGCGATGGTGTGGAAGGCGAGGTCCCAGGCCGCGAACCAGGGGTACTCCCAGGTGTCCGGCATCGAGATGACCGCGTCGTTGACCATGTGGTACCAGGCGCTGTTGCGCAGGCGGGGGTCGGCGGCCAGGGGGTCCACCCCGTGCTCGGCGAGCCAGCGCTCGACGTCCAGGTAGTAGTACTGCTTGCTCCACAGCATCCCGGCGAGTGCCTGCCGCACGACCCGCCGCTCGTCCTCGCCCATGCCGTCGGGAAGGACGCTGTCGTAGAAGGCGTCGGCCTCGGTCCGCCGCGTGTCCATCGTCGCGGCGAAATCGCCGAAGGGGTCGGTGAGTTCACGGTCGCTGAGCCGCAGCCGGACGGTCACGCCGTCACCGGCGGGCACGGTCAGGACGGTGTGCAGGGCGGCCTTGGTGCCGGTCTGTGCCGGGTTGACGGCGGCGGTGTCGCCGTGGACGACACAGCGGTCGATGCCGTCCTTGACGTAGGGCGTGGTGCTCGGACTGCCGAAGATGCGCTCGTTGTTGGTCTCGTTCTCGGTGAACAGGGCGGTGGCGTCGGCGTCGTGGTAGAGCCAGCGCGGGCCCAGTTCCTCGTGGTCGGCGCGGATGGCGTCGGGGGTCTTCGTCAGGCTGGGTACGGCGGTTCCGCCGGCCCAGGACCAGGTGTGCCGGAACCAGAGGGTCGGCAGCAGGTGCAGGGTCGCCTCGTCGGGGCCGCGGTTGTGGACGCTGATCTCGATCAGCAGGTCCTCCGGGCCGGCCTTGGCGTACTCGACGAAGACGTCGAAGTAGCGGTCCTCGTCGAAGACCCCGGTGTCGAGCAGTTCGTACTCGAAGTCGTGGCGGGTGCGGTCCCGGTTGGTGTCCACGAGGTCGGCGTAGGGGAACTCGCCCTGCGGGTACTTGTAGAGGTACTTCATGTAGGAGTGGGTGGGCGTGGAGTCGAGGTGGAAGTAGTACTCCTTGACGTCCTCGCCGTGGTTGCCCTCCTGGTTGGTCAGGCCGAACATCCGCTCCTTCAGGATCGGATCGCGGCCGTTCCACAGGGCCGGCGCGAAACAGAGCCGCTGCTTGTCGTCGCTGACACCGGCGATGCCGTCCTCGCCCCAGCGGTAGGCGCGGGAGCGGGCCTGGTCGTGGGTGAAGTACGACCAGGCGTCGCCGCCGGGGCTGTAGTCCTCCCGTACGGTCCCCCACTGGCGTTCGCTGAGGTAGGGCCCCCAGCGGCGCCAGTCGGCCCGGGACGCGTCGGCGTCCGCGAGCCGCTGCCGCTCGGCGCCCGTCACACCGCTGTCCGCCACCTTGACCGCCTCCTCGTAGCCGGGCAACGCACCCAGCCTCGGCGGTCCCGGGCGGCACCGCAATGCCTGAGTGGCGGAGGGGGGACTTCCTCCTGCCGATCGGTGCCGGGGAGCGTCGCCGGCCTGGTGGAGGGGTCAGTGGAGAGGCTGTGTCTCTGGCGGCCGGTACGCGGAACACGTCTCGCCGGCCAGGAGAGGGCGGTGTACTGCTGGACGCCGGCCGGGTGTGGCCATCCGGTGCCGCGCACTGTCGTCAGCCGGGTGAGGCGGGCTGCGTCTCAGCGGGAAGGGCATGCGGCTGCTGGTCGCGTGGGCGAGGAGGCGGTCGGCCGGAGCGCACACGGCCGCCTGGGGCGTCCGGCCGCCAAAACCACGGTCGGCACCGCCCAGCACCCGCCCTCGCGCCGGAACGGCCAGTGCCTCGGCCTCGAGAACTGTTGCGACGACACTGGCCGTGGCCGAGGAAGGAACCGTCGGGCTTCAGGCGGCCGGCACGGGAAAGAGCAGGCAGCTGCTCGTCGCGTGGGCGAGGAGGCGGTCGGTCGGGTCGAGGAGTTTCGCCTCGGCGAGGGCGGTGCGGCGGCCGCTGCTGACGACGCTGCCGACGGCACGGACCTTGCCCGTCTCGGCCGTGACCGGGCGCAGGAACTTCACCGTCAGGTCCAGCGAGGTGTAGGCCATGCCCTGCGGCAGGATGGACTGCACGGCGCAGCCGGTCGCGGAGTCGAGCATCGTGGCGTAGACGCCGCCGTGGACGCTGCCGATGGGGTTGTAGTGCTCCTCTCCCGGCTCCAGGGAGAACACCACGTGCCCGTGGTCCACCTCTTCGAGGGCCATGCCCAGGGTGGCGGCGATCGGCGCGGCGGGCAGGCGCCCGGCGAGGATCTCCCGGAGGAACTCCAGCCCCGAGCCGCGCCCCACGGCTCCCGCCGAGATCGCGGGATCCTCCCAGTCGTACGTCCGCGTGCGTTCCATGCTCCTGCACCATCTCCCTGGCTCTTTCCCCCGAAGCTAGCCGTGCGTCGAGCTGACTGTCAATGACAGAGTCAGGGGCCTACCATGGCCGCTATGAAGTGGCTGGAGATGAGCACGGAGAACTGCACCGTCCAGCGCACGCTCGACCTGGTCGGCGAGAAGTGGACGCTGCTGATCCTGCGGGACGCCTTCAACGGAGTGCGCCGGTTCGACGAGCTGCGCCGCCATGTCGGTCTCTCGGACGCCGTCCTCTCCGACCGGCTGCGCAAGCTGGTCGGCGCCGGGATCCTCAACACGGTGCCCTACCAGGAGCGGGGCAGCCGGACCCGGCACGAGTACCGGCTCACCCCGAAGGGCCGCGATCTGTGGCCCGTCCTCGTCGCGCTGCGGCAGTGGGGCGAGACGTACGTCGCCAACCCGGAGGGCCCGGTCATCGAGATCCGGCACCGCGACTGCGGCGCACCTGTGCGGGTCGTGGTCGAGTGCCCCGAGGAGCACACCGCCCTCGCCCCCACCGAGGTCACCGTCCACCCGGGACCGGCCGCCCGGCCCGTGCCGCAGCCGTAGGCGCCCTACCGTTCGAGTGCGGGCCGAACGACGGCGGGCCGCTTGCTCAGCAGCAGGCGTCGTCCCGGTACCTCCACCGCCTCGTACAGCAGCCAGGCCAGCCCCAGCGACACGGTGAACGCGACGGTCGTGGTGGCCAGGCCCGCGGTCACGCCGAAGCGTGGCGAGGTGCCGAGCAGGCTGGTCGCGGCCCGCAGGACCAGCAGGTGGATCATGTAGAAGGCGAAGGACAGCTCCCCCAGCCGCACCAGCCACCGGCGCCGCCACAGCGAGGGCAGACCGCGCAGGTCCGCGACGGCCGCGGCCGGGATCAGCAGCGCGAAGCCGATGACCGTGCAGGTCGTGGCGGGGTAGCCGGAGGTGACCTGGGGCACCAGGAAGTAGCCGATGACCGCCAGGGCCAGCGAGGCCTCCAGACCGGGCCCGCGCCAGCGGTCGAGCTGCACCAGCCGGGCCACGGCGGCGCCGATCACGAACTCGGGCAGCCGGGCGGCCGGGAAGGAGTACAGCGGCTGGTCCGCCCAGTGGTGCGCGTCCGCCCAGGCCAGCGCGAACACCGCCAGCAGCGCGAGCCCGGCCAGTACCGCCGAGCCCCGGGCGCCGAGCCGGCGCAGCAGCAGGGCGAGCAGGGGGAAGGTGCCGTAGAAGAACGCCTCGCAGGCCAGCGACCAGCTGACGGGGTCGAGGGTCTGCCACCAGGGGCGCCACCAGGAGTGCACCAGGAGGGCGTTGGCCAGGCCCGCC
Organism: Streptomyces sp. NPDC005799; assembly: GCF_040630525.1. Taxonomy (NCBI): domain Bacteria; kingdom Bacillati; phylum Actinomycetota; class Actinomycetes; order Kitasatosporales; family Streptomycetaceae; genus Streptomyces; species Streptomyces sp. NPDC005799. Next base: position 123,716 of record NZ_JBEXXQ010000026.1, on the reverse strand, counting down.
ATGAGGGTCGGTCTGTGCTGGTGGGCCAGGGTGAGGGCCATGACGAGGGCGACGGCCGCGGTGACCAGGTGGACGGGCAGGATGCGGGCGACGCGGCGTCTGAAGAACGGCCACGCGCGGTCGCCGGGCCGCGCGGACCACATCAGGACGAAGCCGGAGAGCACGAAGAAGAACGACACTCCGTTGGCTCCGGCGCCGAAGGCCCACGTCATCACGCGCTGGCCGGTGCCGTCGAAGTAGTGGAAGTTGTGCACGTGCAGTCCGAAGACCAGCAGCGCGGCGATCCAGCGCAGTCCGGTCAGCGACGGCAGCGTGGGCGCCGCGGCGGGGCGGGGAATCCTGTTCTTCGGTGTGCCGGTGGTCTTGGAGCCGGTGGTCTCGGTGGCGGTGGTCTCGGTGGCGGTGGCGGGCGGCGTCCCGGGCGCCCTGGTCGCCGTCGTCATCGGGTCGCCCTTCCGGGGATGTGCGTACGGGGCATGAAAGGGAGCGTTGCCTGTTCGTCATCTTCCAATCGGTCCCGTGGACAACGTCACACCGATGGCGCTGGTTACGAGATCCGTCCTGGTGTTAGGCAGCGGTTACCGGTGGGTCTATCGTCGGAATCGTGGGCCACAGCATGGGAGGTCGGCCGGTGATGCCGCAGGACGAGGCCGTGATCGGCTGCATCGGGAAGGTGCTCATCGGAACCCGGGGAACCGCGGGCCCCGGTGAGGTCCTGGTGCCGGTCCGGGGCGGCTCGGAGACCTTCATAGCCTGGTCCGACGAACCCTTGCCGACGGGGGCGACGGTGCTCGTGATCGAGTCACGTGGGTGTCGTGAGGTCGGCGTCATCGAGTGGAGGGATCCACTCGGAGCGATCGGCGACCGTGCCGACGCGGACTGAGGAGTAACAGAATGTTCGGTTACCGCGTTCCCGCTCCCGACGAGGCGATGCTGATCTCGGGTGGCAGGCGGGGACTGGGGGGCGCGCCGTTCCGGGTGGTGACGGGGCACGGGAAGTTCGTGCTGCCGTTCTTCCGAAAGACCCGTTTCCTCACACTGGCGATGTGCGAGTCCGAGGTCACGGAGACCTGTGTGACCCGGCAGGGCATCGCGTTGAACGTACGCGCCGTCATCGCGTTCAAGGTCGGCAACGACACCGAGAGCATCATCAACGCCGGGCAGCGTTTCCTCTCGGACCAGGAACAGATGTCGGTGCTGACCGGCCGCATCTTCGCCGGTCATCTGCGGGCCATCATCGGCTCGATGACGGTCGAGGAGATCGTCACCGAGCGGCAGAAGCTCGCCGCGGAGGTGCTGGACACCTCCAAGACCGAGATGGCGAAGATCGGTCTGATCGTGGACTCGCTGCAGATCCAGTCGATCGACGACGGCGACGCCGGCTACATCGACGCCATGTCCGCGCCGCACCGGGCGGCCATCCAGCGGCAGGCCCAGATCGCCCAGGCGCAGGCCACCCAGACGGCGGCCGAGGCGCAGCAGGAGGCGGCGCGCAAGCAGGCCGAGTACGCCCGGCAGACCGCGGTGGTCCAGGCCGCGTACTCGGCCGAGGTGGACCGCGCGCAGGCACAGGCCGCGCAGGCAGGACCGCTGGCGCAGGCGCACGCCCAGCAGGAGGTGCTCGCCGCGCAGACCGAACTGGCGCAGCGGCAGGCCAAGTTGCGCCAGCAGCAGCTGGTGGCGGAGATCGTGAAGCCGGCCGAGGCGGAGGCCGAGCGGATCCGGCTGCTCGCCCAGGCGGACGCGCAGCGCATGAAGATCCAGGCCGAGGCGGCCGCGTCGTACGACAGGGTGGCGCTGGACCGGATGCTGATCGACCAGCTGCCGCAGATCGTGAAGGAGGCGGCGGGCGGTCTGGCCGGCGCCAACGTCAACGTCCTCAACGGCGCGGACGGCCTCGGTGAGATCGCCGCCGGTCTGGTCTCGCAGGGGCTGACGATCCTGGACTCCGTCCGGCAGAACCTCAGCGGCGGACAGGACGGCGAGAGTCGCCCGGCCGGCAACGGCGTGCTGGAGCTGCGCGCGAAGAACGAGCGCAAGTCCGACGACGGTCCGGTCAACGTCGACTGATCCGCTCCGAGGTCCCCGTCCCGGCGGGGACCTCGGCGTACTCTGGCCCCCTCTCGAGAAGCGGAGCTGAGTGCGTGGAAAGGGTGACCTACCCGGCCGGGGCGCCCCCCGGCGCCGCCCGGCCGCGCGGTCACCAGCTCACCCGGGCCGCCACCGGCAGGTGGTCGCTGCCGGTGGCCGGGAGGACCCAGGCGCTGTCCGGCCGCACCCCCCTGACCAGGATCTGGTCGATGCGCTCCACCGGGAACCTCGCCGGCCAGCTGAAGCCGAAGCCGGCTCCGGCCTCGTCCTGCGCCGAACGCAGCTGAGAGGTGAGGCCCGCGAAGGCGCGGTCGTCCATGGTGCCGTTGAGGTCGCCGAGCAGCACCACCCGCCGGATGGGCTCGGCGGCGACGGCCTTGGCCAGCGCCTGCGCGCCTCTGTCCCGCGAGTCCGTCCAGAAGCCGACCCTGGGGTTCACGCGCACGGACCCCAGGTGGGCCACGTACACCGCCAGCGGCCCCTGCCCCGTCGTGACCGTGGTGCGCAGTGCCCGGTTGTAGGTCAGTTTCTCGGCGGCCGGCTTGGTGGCCGCCAGCGGCCCGTAATCGGTCGCGATGTCGACCGGCCGGGTGTCCGACAGGGGCAGCCTGCTCCACAGTCCGACCGTGCCCAGCACCGTGTGGTACCGGTAGGCCTTCGCCAGCTCCTTCTCGTACGCGCCCCGGTCCTGTTCGGTGATCTCCTCCAGGGCCAGCACGTCCGCGCCGGAGGCGGCCAGGTCGCGGGCGGTGGCGGCCGGGTCGCGGTTGTCGGCGGCGACGTTGTGGCTGACCACGGTGAGGTCGCCGCCCGGGTGGGACTTGTCGGTGAGCAGTCCGCCGAAGAGGCTCAGCCACACCGTGACGGGAAGCAGCAGCGCGGTCACCGCCGAGAGGGAGCGACGCCGGAGGGCGCCGGCGAGGAGCACCGGGACGAACAGGCCGAACCACGGCAGGAACGTCTCCACCAGGCTGCCGAGATGGCCGATCCGGTTCGGGATCCTCCCGTGCAGCAGCATGAGCAGACCGAGCAGCAGCGCCAGCGCCGCGAGCACCGGGCCGCGCTTCCAGGGCTCCGGCCGGGAGCAGCCGCGGATCACCCGGCGGACGCCCGCGCGCCGGGGACCGGGGCCGGTGTCCCGGTGGCCGGGGCCGGTCCGTCCGGTCCCGGCCGTGTCGACCTGCGTCATCGTCGGTCCTCGCTCGCTGTCGGTCACTTCTGCATCCTGGGGTCCTGGGTGGGGTCGGCGTACATGTGCGGGCACCCGTGGTCGACGGCCTCGGGCCGCAGTTCGTAGTGCCAGGGTTCGTTGCGGTAGATCCGGCACAGCCCGTACGCGGCGCCGTGCTCGGACAGCCATGCCGTCGCGTCGGAGGGCCCGATGTCGACAGCGTCGCCGGAGACGTGGGGGGAGGTGGCCGCGGTGGCGACCCAGCGGGCGGCCTCGGCCTCGGAGCCGTACTTGGCGACCGCCTCGCCGAGCAGCCGGTTCTGGTAGGCCACCGAACGCCAGCCGCTGTTGACACGGAACTCGAGCCCGTCGCCCCCGGCGTCCGCGGCGGCCCGGCGGAGGGCCTTGAGCAGGTCCGGATCGAGCTTGGCCACCGCGGGAACCGTGTCGTCGAAGACCGTCACACCGTCAGGGACGACACCGTCCGCCTCGCCCAGCGCGCCGCCGTGCCCACCGCGACGAGGAGCCGAGAGCGAGGCGTGCGAGGAGAACGAGGAGGAGGACCTCGGTAACTGGTAGCAGAGCGCCGCGATGACCGCTGATATGGCGACGACCGCGAGGGCGACGGCGAGGAGCCGGTGCACGCGGCGGGGCGGCGTGCGGGTCGAGCGCGGGGTTGTGGAGCGTGGGTTCGTCGATCGTGGGGTTTGCGTCATGCCGTCAGTCAAGGCGGCGCGGTGTTGCCGGCCCGTATGCGGTTTTCGATATGCCGGCGATATGCGCCGGCTCCTAGCATCGAGAGCATGCGTGTGCTGATCGTGGAGGACGAGCCCTATCTGGCGGAGGCCATCCGCGATGGTCTGCGCCTGGCGGCGATCGCGGCCGACATCGCGGGGGACGGCGCCACCGCGCTGGACATGCTGGGCGTCAACTCCTACGACATCGCCGTGCTCGACCGGGACATCCCCGGCCCCTCCGGTGACGAGATCGCGAAACGCATCGTGGCCTCCGGCAGCGGCATGCCGATCCTCATGCTGACCGCGGCCGACCGTCTCGACGACAAGGCCTCCGGTTTTGAGCTCGGCGCCGACGACTACCTCACGAAGCCCTTCGAACTCCAGGAACTCGCACTCCGGCTCAGAGCACTCGACCGCAGGCGCGCGCACAACAGGCCCCCGGTGCGGGAGATCGCGGGTGTGCGGCTGGACCCGTTCCGCAGGGAGGTCTACCGGGACGGCCGCTATGTGGCGCTGACCAGGAAGCAGTTCGCGGTGCTCGAGGTCCTCGTCGCCGCCGAGGGCGGGATCGTCAGTGCGGAGGAACTACTGGAGCGGGCGTGGGACGCGAACGCCGACCCGTTCACCAACGCCGTGCGGATCACCGTCTCGGCGCTGCGCAAGCGACTCGGCGAGCCCTGGGTCATCGCCACCGTGCCGGGCGTCGGCTACCGCATCGACACGCAGGCGGAGGCCGGACACGAGAGGGCGGGCCGTGGATAGGGCGCCGGGGATGAGCGTCCGCCTCAAACTCACGCTCAGCTACGCCGGGTTCGTCATGGTGGCCGGCGTTCTGCTGCTCATGGCCGGGTGGGTGTTCCTGACCCGGGTGCCCCACATCGGGCTGATCATGGATCCCGGCTACCAGGGTGCCGTGCTGCGCGCTTTCGCTCCGATCGCGGCCGTCGTGCTGGTGTTCCTGCTGGTGTTCGGTCTCGGGGGCGGGTGGTTTCTCGCCGGCCGGATGCTCGCCCCCCTGACGCGGATCACCGACGCGACCCGTACGGCCGCGAACGGGTCGCTCTCGCACCGGATCCGGCTGCCGGGCCCGACGGACGAGTTCCGTGAACTGGCCGACGCCTTCGACACGATGCTCGCGCGGCTCGAGGCGCACGTGGCCGAGCAGCGCAGATTCGCATCCAACGCCTCGCACGAGCTGCGCACCCCGCTGGCGATCTCCAAGACCCTGCTCGACGTGGCCCGCACCGATCCGGACCACGACACCGAAGAGATCATCGACCGTCTCCACGCCGTCAACACCCGGGCGATCGGCCTGACCGAGGCACTGCTGCTGCTCAGCCGTGCCGAGCAGCGGTCCTTCAGCCGGGAGGAGGTCGATCTGTCCCTCATGGCGGAGGAGGCGACCGAAACCCTCCTCCCTCTCGCGGAGAAACACGGCGTCACGATCGAGACCCGCGGTGAGATCGCCCCCACGACCGGCTCGCAGGCGCTGCTGCTGCAACTGGCCACGAATCTCGTGCACAACGCGATCGTGCACAACCTGCCGGAGAAGGGCACGGTGTGGGTCACCACCGATGTCCGCCCCGCGGCCGTGGTCCTCACGGTCGAGAACACGGGCGACACGCTCACCGCGGAGTTGGCCGCGACCCTCACCGAGCCGTTCCAGCGCGGCACCGAGCGCGTTCACACCGATCACTCCGGCGTGGGCCTCGGCCTGGCCATCGTCAGGACCATCGCCGAGGCCCACGACGGGACCCTCACCCTCGCCCCGCGTTCCACGGGCGGGCTCCGGGTCGCCGTGCAGTTGCCCTCGCGGGCTTCCGCCGGGGTCGTCACTCGTCGTTCACCCAGCGCATGAGCCGCTGCAGCGGGTAGAAGCCGTCGTGGGAGAGGCCCGGTGGCATGCCGCCCGCCCCGCCGAGGGACACCACGCGCTGGACGCCGGCGCAGGCCAGAGCGTCGCGCAGGCCCGCCTTGCGGGCGTCGGGGTACACGCCGACCGTCTGCGTGGCGACCCCCGCGTGCGTGACGGCGTCGGTCAGCGCGGCGACCGGGACGACGTTGACGATCTTTCCGTCCGGGTGGAAGTCAACGGGTTCCGGGGAGCGGATGACCAGACCCGTGCCGTCGTAACCGCCCCACACCCGGTAGTCGGGCGCGAGGGAGCGCAGTACGTCGATCTCCTCACGCAGTTCCGAGGCGACCCGCGGGCCGCGCTCGGAGCTGAACTCCCTTGCCACGCCGAGGCGTTCGCACAGCAGGGCGGCATAGCGGTCGGCGTCCTCGGGTGATCCCTCGACGAACTGGAAGCGGCTGGCCACGCACGCCTGCTGGTTGAAGAAGGTGGCGTCGGCGGCTCCCGCCTCCGCGGCCTCGGCCAGGTTCTCGGGGGACGCGAAGGCCTCGCGGCCGATCAGCGAGATGGAGGTCTTCGGGTCGAAGGAGACCAGCTCGAAGCCCGGGCCGACGTAGCGCAGCGCCCCGCGGATCGTGCCCTCGCCGCCCCAGGCCACGAGTTTGTCGAAGAACTGGGGGCGGAACAGCACGCTCTCCACCGCCTCGTCGCCACCGCGCCAGTAGGCGGCGGAGAACGAGCGCACCACGGGATGGCCGGGGGCGACGGAGGCCATCGTGCGCAGGATCGCGGTCGCCGTGAACAGGTCGTTCGAGGGCAGCTTCAGCAGGTTGACGCCCTTGGTGAGGGCGCCGCGCACCACGGACATCGCGGCGACGCCGGGCGCGTTGCCCGCGATGATGTGCACCAGGCGTGGCGGGTAGGCGCGGGTGGCCGCGACCCGGCCCTCGGGCAGGCGCACCTCGCGCCAGCCGTCGAGGACGTCGGCGCCGCCGAGTTCATGGTCGATCTGGGCGTACAGGGCGGGCCGGCGGAAGCTGCGCCACAGCACGGCGTAGGCGCGTTCGAGGACCTCGGCGGGGAGCGGGCTGATGGCTGTCATCCGCTCCAGGGCTTCGGCGAGCAGCCCGTCCCGGTCCGCCTTGAGGGCGTCGCCGGTCGCCACCAGCAGGTCGACGATCTCGGCGGTGGGTGTCTGGAAGGCGGGCCCGGGCTCGGTGCGGGGCCATACGAGGCGGTCCAGGTCGAGGGCGGGTGCGGTGAAGGCGGCTCCGGGGCGGCCGTGGGTGACGTGCGGGCCTTCGTCGACCTCGCCGCGGATGACGTGGACCACGGCCACCGGGGCGGCCGCGGTGCTGCCGAGGGTCGTGCCGGTCATCCGTGGATCATCCCTCGCACATAGGAGTCGAGTGTCGCCGCGCAGGTGATCTTGTCGTCGCCGCCGAGGTCGCCGTAGCGCTGGATGTCCGGCAGGACGGCAGGGCCCGGCCGGCCGCAGTCGCAGGGCGAGAAGTCGACGAAGACCCGGTCGCCGCTGATCAGTCCGCCCCAGCGGCCCTCCAGGGAGACGTCCAGGAAGGCGAACCGGCCCTCCACCACGCCGCGTTCGGGGTTGAGCAGGGTTTCGCCCTGCTGGTCGAGGACCAGCGGGATCACCCACGGCGGCACATGGTAGTGGCCCTTCTCGCAGGCGGGGCAGGAGCCCTGGAGTTCCGTCATGCCGTAGCTGCGCACCCGGCGTACGCCGTCGTAGAAGGCGGCGAACTGCTGCTGGTAGTCCTCCGGCAGGGCACGGCCCTTGTTGCCGCCGCCGCTGAGCACCAGCGTGTCCGGGTGCAGGCCGCCGTCCGTGACGCCACGCGCGCGCAGGGCCTGGATCAGGGCGAACTGCTGGTTGTTCATGCCGGCGATGAGCAGCGGTTCGTCGTGGTGGGCGGCGATGTCGTCGACGATGGCGCTCACGGCCGCGTCCATCTCCGCCTCGCGGGCCTCGGAGGCTGTCTCGTAGGAGCTGATCTCCTGCGGGGTGGCGGTGCCCTCGGCGATCCTGCGGCGCAGCAGCGCGCTGCTCATCAGGTCCGACACCCGCAGCGGGTCCTCGGTCAGCAGTCGCGTCTCGCCGGGGCGGGCGAAGACCTCGGCGTGCCACCGGAAGCCGTCGATGGAGCGCATCGGGCCGCTCGCGGGGGCGAGCAGATAACCGCGGCGGGTGGGTTTCGGCGGCAGGGGGTCGGGCCAGCAGGTGAGGTGCTCCAGGATGTCGTGCAGGAAACTCAGGTCGCTCGCCGCGCAGTTGAGGAAGGAGACCTTCCCGGAGGTGCCGCTGGTGATGTACGGGCGGTGGCCGGCGGCCGTGATCCGCTCGGTCCACTCGTCGATGTCGCGTACGCCGTCGACGTCGACCTCCCCGGGTTCGACCGTGGAGACGGTCGTGTACCAGCGCAGCAGCCGGTCCCATCGGCCGGCGGTGATGAGGGAGACGGGGTAGGACTTGTAGCTGGTGTGCGAGAAGAGCAGGGGGACGAGGTCGTCGAGGGCCGTGACCTGGCTGACACCGGTCTCCTCCGCGCGGGTGCGCAGGAGCGGGATGCGTTCGCGGTGGGCCGTAAAGGCCTCCCGCGCGGCTTCGAGCTGCAACTCCCTCATGTCTTCGACTGGTTGGTCGAACGTGTCGCCGGACAGGACCAGGGATCGGATCTGCGCGCGTGCGCCGGACACAGCAGCCACCTCAATCGGTTGCATAGGTTGTCTTTTCCGCGGTCGTCCCTGCGGTCAGGTACGACGACTCGATCGCGTCGAGGTCGCCGCGGAGTTCCGCCGGGGTGCCGGTCATGGCGACGCGGCCGCGGTGCAGGACGTACACGCGGTCGGCGATGTCCAGCACCCTGCGCACGTGCTGTTCCACCAGCAGCGCCCCGAGGCCCCGGTCGGCCGCCCGGCGCACGGCGCGCAGCAGGCGGTCGACGACGAGGGGGGCGAGCCCGAGGGACAGTTCGTCCGCGAGCAGCAGCCTGGGCGAGCGGCTCAGCGCGCGGGCCAGCGACAGCATCTGCTGCTCGCCGCCCGAGAGCATGCCCGCGCCGGTCTTCAGGCGTTTTTCCAGTTCGGGGAAGAGTTCCAGCGCCTGCTCGGGGGTCACCCGGCCGACCCGGAGGTTGTCCGCGGTGTCGAGGCCGGTGAAGACCGCCCGCTCCCCGACGTAGGCCAGGCCCTGGCGGGCGCGGCGGTGCAGGGGTGCGCGGGCGGTGTCGCCCAGCCAGCGCACCTCGCCGCCCATCGGGGCGAGTTCCCCGGACAGCGCCCGCAGCGTGGTGGTCTTGCCCGCGCCGTTGGGTCCGAGCAGGGCGACGACCTCGCCGGGGCGGACCTCCAGGTCGAGGTCGCGCAGGACGGGTTGGCTGCCGTAACCGGCGCTCAGGGCACATGCTTGGATCAAGGGCTCGCTGTCGTGCACGGACGTTCCCCTTCGGTCAGCCGGCCGGTGTGGACGTCAGCACCTTCCGGACGTCGACGAAGGTCGACCCCGCCTTCGCCCATTCGATCTGCCCGCCCCGTATGGTCAGTTCGGTGGCGGTCGTGTTGTGGATGCGGTCGAGGCCCTTGATCGGCAGGGCTGTCGAGGCATTCCAGGTCAGCGCGGGGGTCAGACCGCCGGTGTCGATGCCGGAGGTGGTGTTCAGCTCCTTCACCAGGGCCCCCGCCGAGATCGTGGGCAGCTGCTTGACCGCCTCGGTGAAGACCTTGAACGCCACCCAGGTCGTCTCGTTGGCGCCGTTGCTGGTGTCGATGCCCTTGTCGCCCTTGGCGGCCGCGAGGAAGTCCTTCCAGGCCGGGTCGGAGGTCGGCGGGTAGTAGCCGGTGATGGCCGCCCCCTCCAGCGGGCCGCCGCTTCCGCCGGTGCTCGCGGCCAGCTGCGGGGTGAGGTTACCGACGACGCTGCCGAGCTTCGTCTTCGCGCCGGACTGGACGTAGGACTTCACGAACAGGCCGGAGGCGGTGCCCAGGATGACGCTCACGCAGTCGCTGCCCTTGGTGGCGGCGGCGACCTGGGGGGCGAGGTCGGTGGCGGTGAGGGGCACCTTGATGTCCTTGGGCACGGCGCCTCCGGCGGAGGTGGCCCCGAGGGTGAGGAACTGCGAGACGATCGCGGCGGCCGCGAGGTCGTAGCGGACGCCGGCGATCTTCTTGCAGCCCTCCTGCACCAGTTGCCGGCCGTGCGCCGCGAACACCGCCGGGGTGCCCCCGTTGACCGGGAAGGACAGCGGGTTGGAGAACTCCGCGGCCGAGACGCCGGTTCCGCCGAGGTAGGGGATGCCGGCCTTCTGCAGGATCGGCATGTAGCGGTCGCCCGCGAGGCTGTACGAGCCCACGACGGCGACCACCTTGTCGGCCACCGCCTGCTGGGCGCACTTCTCGGCCTCGTCGGGGTCGTTCTTCTCGTTGCAGGTCAGCACCTTCAGCGGACCGCCCTTGATCCCGCCGTTGGCGTTGATCCACTTCTCGTAGGCCTGGGCGGTGAGCCGCACCCCCGGCTGGGCGCTGCCCTGGGTGTCCTCCGGGTTCCAGACCATCACCTTGACGGGCGCGCCCTTCAGGGAGGTCTGGGTCGAGCTGCCGGACGCCTTGCCCCCGCAGCCTGCCGCCAGCAGGGCTGCGGTCACGGCCAGACAGGTCGCTGCGGCACTTCTGCGTCGGTGTGAGTCGTTCATGGCCCCTCCGCGGGCTCGTCATCGAGATGGCGAACAGCATGGGGTGCGTTTTTGGGTTAGTGAAGTACTCTCGGCACAATTATTTAAATAAATACGCTGTCTGGCTGACCTCCGGGAGGTTCCCCGATGGACGACATCCTGCGTTTCGCCCTGCTCGGCCTGGGGCTCGGCGCTCTGTACGCACTCACCGCGCACGGCATCGTGCTGGTCTACCGGGGCTCCGGTGTACTGAACCTCGCGCACGGCGCGATCGGGATGGCGGGCGCCTATGTGCAGTGGGAGCTCGCCGTCAACCACGGCGTGCCGTACTGGCCGGCCGTCGCGTGCGGGGTGCTCACCTCCGCGCTGCTGGGCGTGCTCACCCATCTGCTGGTGCTGCGGCCGCTGCGCCGGGCGTCCACCCTGGCCCGGCTGGTCGGCACCCTCGCGGTGTTCATCGTGCTCACCGCCGTGGCCGTCAAACGCTACGGCGACAGCCTGCAACTGGTGCCCGGCAAGCTGCCGACCCGCCTGCTGACGATCGCCGGGGCCACCATCTCCGAGGACCGCGTCTGGCTGCTCGGCATCGCGCTCGCCGTGACCGCGCTGCTCCATCTCCTCTACCGGCGCACCCTGTTCGGCCTGGGCACCACCGCCGTCGCCGAGAACGAGCACGCCGCCGCCTCGCTCGGCTGGTCCCCCGACGTGATCGCCACCGGCAACTGGGCCCTCGGCTCGGCGCTCGCGGGACTCACCGGCATCCTGATCGTGCCGGTCATCGGGCTGTCGGTCTCCGGGCTGACCACCCTGCTGCTGAGCGCGCTGGCCGCCGCGCTGGTCGGCAGGTTCTCCTCGTTCCCCGTCACGCTGGCGGGCGGTCTGGTCATCGGCCTCGTGCAGTCCGAGCTCACCCGGTTCGGCTCCGGAGTGACGGGACTCGCCTCGTCGGTGCCGTTCCTGTTCATCGCCCTGGTGCTGGTGGCCCGCGGCCGGGCGCTGCCGCTGCGCGGCACCTTCCTGGACCGGCTGCCGGCGCTGGGCAGCGGACGGGTGCGCCCCCTGCCGCTCGCGTTCGCCGCCGTGGCCGGGCTGGTCCTGGTCGGCGCGTCCACCCCGCTGTGGGCCGACGCGATCACCAGCACCCTGGTGCTGTCGCTGATCATCCTGTCGATCGTCGTGGTCACCGGGTACGCGGGACAGGTCTCGCTCGCGGCCTACGCCCTCGCCGGCACCGGCGCCTTCATCGCCGGGCACGCGGCGGCGGACTGGGGCTGGCCCTTCGAACTGGCCCTGGTGGCAGGCGTGTTGGGCACCGTGCCGATCGGCCTGCTGTTCGCCCTCCCGGCGGTCCGCACCCGTGGCGTCAACCTGGCGATCATCACGCTCGGCCTCGGCACCACCCTGGAGGCGATGGTCTTCCAGAACACCGGCCTGTCGACCACCCCCGGCAGCGACGGCATCGCGGTGGGCCACCAGACCCTCTTCGGGATCAGCATCTCCGGAGTCGACCACCCGCAGCGCTACGCCGCCGTGGTACTGGTGCTGTTCCTCGCCGCCACGCTCGTGGTCGCCAACGTCCGCCGCGGCAGGACCGGCCGCCGGCTCGTCGCCGTACGGGCCAACGAGCGGGCCGCCGCCGCGCTCGGCATCGACGTCCGCGCGGCCAAGCTCTACGCCTTCGGTCTGTCCGCGGCCATCGCCGCCCTCGCCGGTGTGCTCATCGGCTTCCGCTCCACCTCGGTGGTCTTCTCCGACTTCGCGAGCTTCGACTCCATCACCGCGCTCGGGCTCGCCGTCATCGGCGGTGTCGGCTTCCTCGTGGGGCCGTTGTTCGGGGCGATGTTCGCCGTCGGCACGGTCGGCGCGCGCATCGGGGACTGGGTGCTGCCCGGGCTGAGCGCGTGGATGCCGCTGATCGGCGGGGTCGTCCTGGTGCTCACGCTGGTGGGCAACCAGGACGGCATCGGCAAGGACGCCGGCCGACCCGCGGCACGCGTCCGCAACCGCCTGCCTCGCCGGGACACGGCACAGGCGGGCGAGGGCGAGCCGGCGGCCGTGGCGGAGGTCTCCCGCGCCGCGCCGCTGGCCCTCCACGTCCGGGACCTGACCGTGCGCTACGGCGGTGTCGTCGCCGTCGACGGGCTCTCGCTGGACGTCGAGCCAGGCCGGATCGTCGGGCTCATCGGTCCCAACGGTGCCGGCAAGACCTCCGCCATCGACGCCGTCACGGGCTTCACCCGGGCCGTGTCCGGCAGCGTGCGCCTCGCCGAACGGGACGTGACCCGGCTGCCGGTGCACCGGCGGGCCTCGGCCGGACTGAGCCGATCCTTCCAGTCGCTGGAGCTGTTCGAGGACATGACCGTCCGGGACAACCTCGCCGCGGCCTGCGAGCGGCCCGGCCCGTGGGCGTACCTCACGGACCTGATCCGCCCCGGCAGCCGTCCGCTCCCCGGTCATGTGCTCGTCGCGGTAAGGGAGTTCGGACTCCAGGACAGCCTCGACCGGCCCGTGGCGGAGCTGTCGTACGGGGAGCGGCGGCTGTTGGCCATCGCCCGCGCGGTGGCGGCCTCCCCCTCCGTGCTGCTCCTCGACGAGCCGGCCGCCGGGCTGTCCGACGACGAGACGCGGGAACTCGCCCATCTGGTACGGCGGCTGGCAGAGGACTGGGGCATGGGGGTCCTGCTCGTCGAGCACGACGTCGACATGGTCATGAGCGTCTGCGACGAGATCGTGGTGCTGGACTTCGGACGCCGGATCCGCGCGGGCACGCCCGAGGAGGTGCGCCGGGACCCGGCGGTGCGGGCGGCGTACCTGGGCGACCTGGAGCCGGAGGCGCTCGCGTGAGGAGCGCCTCCGGCTGCGGGCCCGGGCGTCAGGCGTCCCGCAGGTCGGCGACGTAGGGCTGGTGGGAGAGGAGTCCGCCGTCCACCCGCAGGGTGTGCCCGGTGATGAAGGCGGACTCGTCGCAGGCGAGGAAGACGACCGCCGCGGCGACGTCCTCCGGGCGGCCCAGGCGCGGGGTGAGGTGGTGGCGCAGCATCGCCTCACGGATCGCGCCGTGGGCCGAACCGGCGCTCGCGGGCGTGACGATGAAGCCGGGCGCGATGGCGTTGCAGCGTACGCCCTGCTTGCCGTACTGGGTGGCGACGTACTGGGTGAGATTGATGAGCGCGGCCTTGGAGGCGCCGTAGGCGGGGTTGCGCAGATCGCCCGAGAGGCCGGAGCCGGACGAGGTGTTGATGACGGAGCCGCCGCCCCGGGCGATCATGTGCGGGACGGCGGCCTGGATCGCGACCATGGTGCCGCGCAGGTTGATCCGCATCGTGTCGTCCCAGACGGCCGGGTCGGCCTCGGCGACGGCGAGGTCCCGATGGGCGGCCAGGCGGGTGGCGGCCGCGTTGTTGTGCAGCACGTCGAGGCCGCCGTAGGTGTCGGCCGCGGCGGCCACCATGGCCCGTACGCTGTCGACGTCACCGAGATCGACCTCGACCGCCGTCGCGGACCCGCCGGCGGCGCGGATCTCCTTGGTCACCGCCTGCGCGCCCTCGAGGTCCAGGTCGGCGACCACCGTGTGCGCACCCTCGGCCGCCACTCGACGCGCCGAGGCGGCGCCGATGCCCGACGCCGCCCCGGTCACGACGGCCACCTTGCCGTCGAGTCGTCCCATGTCCCGAACCGCCTTTCCTACTCGGTGAGTTCACTGCCGACGATGGACACGAAGGAGACGCATTCGCCGGGCCCGCCGCCCAGGTTGTGGGTGAGGGCCAGCGAGCGCCCGCGGGCCACGGACGGCACCGTGCGCTCCGGCGGTGCCTCGCCCCGCAGTTGCAGCCACGCCTCGAACATCATCCGCAGGCCGGAGGCGCCGATGGGGTGGCCGAAGGCCTTGAGACCGCCGTCCGGGTTGACCGGCAGCGAGCCGTCGAGGTCGAACGCCCCGCTGCTGACGTCCTTCCATGCCTCTCCGCGTGCGGAGAAGCCGAGGTCCTCCATCAGCACCAGCTCCGTGGGCGTGAAGCAGTCGTGGACCTCGGCGAGCGCGAGTTCGGTGCGCGGGTCGCTCACGCCCGCCTGCCGGTAGGCCTCCTGGGCGGAGGCGACGACCTCGGGGAAGGTGGTGAAGTCGTACTCCGGGTCGAGGAGCCCGTCCGCGGGTCCGGCGACGAAGGACAGCGCCTTCACGAAGATCGGCTTGTCGGTGTAGCGGTAGGCGTCCTCGGCGCGTACGACGATCGCCGCCGCCGAGCCGTCCGAGACTCCGGAGCAGTCGAACACGCCGAGCATGCCCGCCACGATCGGGGCCGAGCGGATGCGTTCCAGCGGCACCTCCTTGCGGAACTGCGCGCGGGGGTTGCGGGCGCCGTTGACGTGGTTCTTCCAGGCGATGCGGGTGATGACGTCCTTCAACTCCTCCTCCGCGAGGCCGTACTTGGCGGCGTAGGCGGGGGCGAGGAGGGAAAAGTTGGCGGGGGCGGTGATCTCGCCGCGGCTGTCGTCTCCCGCGCCGGGGACCGCGGTCCCGGACAGCCCGGACATGCCGGAGTCCTTGAGCTTCTCCACGCCGACCGCCATGGCCACGTCGTAGGCGCCGGAGGCGACGGCGTAGCACGCGTTGCGCAGCGCCTCCGAACCGGTGGCGCACATGTTCTCGACGCGGGTGACCGGCTTGTTCGGCAGGCGCAAGGCGCGGCTGAGGGTCAGGCCGGAGACGCCGGAGGCCTGGGTGCCGAACCAGAACGCGTCGATGTCGTCGAGAGTGACCCCGGCCGAGGTCACCGCCTCCCCCACCGCGTCGACCAGCAGGTCGTCGGCCGACCGGGTCCAGTGCTCGCCGAAGGGCGTGCAGCCCATGCCGACGATCGCGACCCGGTCCCGGATTCCGTGTGAGCTCATCCCTGTGTCTCCTCGGTCTCGCCGGTGCGCACCGGGCGGGCCTTCCAGAAGTAGTTGTGGATGCCGGACGCCGTGACCGTGCGCCGGAAGGTCATCTCCACCCGGGCGCCGATGACGGCGTCGGCCTCGGTGGCGTCGGTGAGCTGGCAGCGGAAGCGTCCGCCGCCGTCGTAGTCGACGACCACGACGAGCATCGGCGGGCTGGGCGTGTGGGCCAGCCGGTCGACGGTGAACGTGGCGACCGTGCCGCGTACGTGTCCCATCGGCTCGTCGGCCATGGCGTCGACGCTGTGGCAGCCGGTGCACACCCGGTCCGGCGGCAGATGCCGGGTACCGCACTTCTCGCAACGGGCCGCCACGAAGCCGTACTTCCAGGCGGTGCGGCGGTGCGCGGGCGGGGCGTAGGGCGGCTCGGGGTCCGGGCGGCGGGGCGGTTCGCGGTCGAGCAGACCGCGCCAGGAGAGGTAGGTGGCGTACGGCATCGGGGCGCTGCCCGCGGCGATCTGCGCGGCGACCGGGCGGCCGCTGCGGTGGGCCGGCAGCGCGTCGGTGGTGCGCAGCAGCAGGACTCCGGCGCCGTCGCCGAGCACGACGAGGGCGATGACCTCGCCGGGCACCGCACGGTCGAGGACGTCGGCGAGGAGCAGGCCGGGCTGGGCCGTGCCGGCGTTGCCGATGGCGTCGGCGAGGTCCGGGACCACCGCCTCGGGACGGGTGCCGGCGCTCCGCCGTACCGTCGCGCAGGCTCGCGCGTGCAGGCCGGAGACGACGAGATGGTCGACGGCGCCCCGGTCCAGTCCCGCCTGGTCGAGGGCGGCGGTCAGGGCCTTGTCGGCGAGGGAGACGTAGATCTCCTCGGCGAAGCGTTCCTCCCAGACGCGGGAGGCGGGGGCGCCCGGCAGCCGCCAGCGGTCGAGGAGTTCGTCGCTGACGGTGTCGTGGGCCAGCAGCTCCGCGATGACCGGCGCTCCGTTGCGGTGGCCGCCGAAGACGAACGCCGCCGCGCCGTCGCCGCCCAGGACCTCCTCGCCGCCGCCGGGCAGGCCGGTGCGCAGGTCGGACAGGACGGCCAGGGTGGGGATCGGGGAGCGGGCGGCGGTGACCAGCGCGCCCAGGCCGGAGCGGACCGAACCCGCCATGTCGGCGGCGAGGACGTGCTCGTCGAGGCGGAGC
Organism: Streptomyces sp. NPDC005799; assembly: GCF_040630525.1. Classification (NCBI taxonomy): domain Bacteria; kingdom Bacillati; phylum Actinomycetota; class Actinomycetes; order Kitasatosporales; family Streptomycetaceae; genus Streptomyces; species Streptomyces sp. NPDC005799. Next base: position 107,108 of record NZ_JBEXXQ010000026.1, on the reverse strand, counting down.
GCGGCGTGCACGGCGGTCGCATTGGTCTTGTCGAGGTAGGCGGGCGCCGCGGTGGCGAGGAAGAGCTGGCCGACGCGGGCGCGCAGCCCGTCGCGGGCCAGGGCGGTGCGGGCCGCCTCGACGGCCATGGACGTGGTGTCCTCGTCGTAGCCCGCGACCGCGCGGGTGCCGCGTCCGGGAGCCGTCCCGAGGGTGGCGGCGACATCGGCGCGGGCCAGGCGGTGGTACGGCACATGGGCGCCGTAAGCGATCAGTCCGGCCATGTCAGCGTCCTCCAGTGGCGTTGCCGGTGCGTTCGAAGATGGCTGCCAGGCCCTGGCCGCCGCCGAGGCACATGGTCTCCAGGCCGTAGCGGGCCTGGCGGCGGTCGAGTTCGCGCAGCAGGGTGGCGAGGATGCGGCCGCCGGTGGCGCCGACGGGGTGGCCCAGCGAGATGCCGGAGCCGTTGACGTTCAGCCGCTCGAAGTCGGGCTCGGTCAGGGCCCATTCGCGGGTGCAGGCGAGGACCTGAGCGGCGAAGGCCTCGTTGAGTTCGATCAGGTCGATGTCGGCGAGCTTCAGACCGGCACGCTCCAAGGCCCGGGCCGTGGCGGGCACGGGTCCGATGCCCATCGTCTCGGGCGGCACGCCGACGACGGCCCAGGAGACCAGGCGGCCCAGCGGGCGCAGGCCGAGTTCGGCGGCACGTTCGGGGTGGGTGACCACGCACAGCGCGGCGCCGTCGTTCTGGCCGCTGGCGTTGCCGGCCGTGACGGTGGCCTCCGGGTCCTGGCGGCCGAGCACCGGTCGCAGCCCGGCGAGCTTCTCGAGCGAGGAGTCGGCGCGCGGGTGTTCGTCGGTGTCGACCACCGTCGCGCCCCTCCGGGTCCGCACGGCGACCGGCACGATCTCGTCGGCGAACCGGCCCTCCCGCTGGGCGGCGACGGCCTTCTGGTGCGAGCGCAGGGCCAGTTCGTCCTGTTCCTCGCGCGGGATGCCGTACTCGCGGCGCAGGTTCTCGGCGGTCTCCAGCATCCCCCCGGGGACGGGGTGGTTGACGCCGCCGGAGGTGACCCGGCCCCGGGCCAGCCGGTCGTGCAGGGTGGTGCCCGCGCCGCGCACCCCCCAGCGGACGTCGGTGGTGTAGAACTCGGCCCGGCTCATGGACTCGACGCCCCCGGCGAGCACGAGGTCGCTCGCGCCCGTCTGCACCTGCATCGCGGCGGTGATGACCGCCTGCAGTCCGGAGCCGCAGCGGCGGTCGATCTGGAGCCCGGGCACCTCCACGGGGAGTCCGGCGTCCAGTGCCGCCACGCGGCCGATGGCGGGGGCCTCGCCGTTGGGGTAGCACTGGCCCAAGAGCACGTCGTCGACGGCCGTGGGCGGGATTCCGGTGCGGTCCAGCAGGGCCCGGACGACGGTGGCGGCGAGTTCGGCCGCGGTGACGTCGCGGAAGGCTCCGCCGTAGCCGCCGACCGGGGTCCGGATCGGTTCGCAGATCACCGCGTCACGCATCGGTCATGCCTTTCGTCAGCGGGTTCGGCGGGCTCACATGTACCGGCCGCCGGTCACCTCGACCACGGCGCCGGTGATGTAGCTCGCCATGTCGGAGGCGAGGAAGAGGACGGTCTGGGCGACCTCGGCGGGTTCGCCCGCGCGGCCCAGGGGGATCTCGGCGAGCTTCGCGTCCCAGGCGGCCCGGGGCATCGCCTCGGTCATGGCGGTACGGATCAGGCCGGGCTGTACGGCGTTGACGCGGACGCCCGCCTTCGCGAGCTCCTTGGCGGACGCCTTGGTCAGGCCGACCAGGCCGGCCTTGGCGGCGCTGTAGTTGGTCTGGCCGAAGTTGCCGACCTTGCCGGCGATGGAGGAGATGTTGACGATGCTGCCGCCCCGCCCGTGCGCGCGCATGGCCTCGGCGGCGTACCGGGTGCCGTTCCAGGCACCGGTGAGGTGGACGTCGAGGACGGCGCGGAAGTCGGTGAGGGGCATCTTGCGCAGGGTCGCGTCCCGGGTGATGCCGGCGTTGTTGACCATGACGCCGAGCGGGCCGAAGGTGTCGGCGCAGTGCGCCACGAGGGCGGCGACCTCGTCCTCGTCGGTGACGTCGCAGCGCAGCGAGGTGGCGGCCACGCCCCGGTCGGTGAGGCGTTTCGCGGCGTCGGCCGCGGCGCCCTCGTCGATGTCGCCGAGGACGACGCTCGCGCCCGCGCCGCCGAGGACGCCGGCGATCTCGAAGCCGATGCCCTGTGCGCCGCCGGTGATCACCGCGTTCCGGCCGTCCAGCAGTCCCATGTCAGCCCGCTTCCGACTCGAACCTCTTCACTTCACTTCCGCGTTAAATAGATAACCTATTATGCTGAAACAATCAATACAGCGATCAGCTGTGCGGGCGGCGCCGGACGAGGAGTGCACGCAGGTGGACATCAGCTATCCCCCGGAGACCGAGACCTTCCGCGCGGAGGTCAGGGCCTTCCTCGACGCGTCGCTGCCGGCCGACTGGAATGGCATCGGCGCCCTGGACGAGGAGGCCGCCTGGGCCTTCGCCCGCGACTGGCGCCGCCGGCTCGTCGAGCGCGGCTATCTGTCCCTGACCTGGCCCGAGGAGTACGGCGGCCGAGGGCTGTCCAAGCTGCACCAGGTGGTCCTGATGGAGGAACTCGCCCTGGCGGGGGTGCCGTTCGGGCTGCCGCAGGACACCTTCGGCGTGAAGATGCTGGCGAACACGCTGCTGCGCTGGGGCACCGAGGAGCACAAGAGCCGTTTCCTGCCCCGCATCCTCAGCGGCGAGGACACCTGGTGCCAGGGGTACTCCGAGCCCGACGCGGGGTCGGATCTGGCGTCCCTCAAGACCCGCGCCGTGCGCGACGGCGACGAATGGGTGATCGACGGCCAGAAGGTGTGGACCTCCGGCGCCCACCACAGCGACTGGATCTTCGTCCTGGCGCGGACGAACCCCGAGGCCCCCAAGCACCGGGGCATCTCCTTCCTGCTGGTCCCGCTCGACCAGCCCGGCGTCGAGGTACGGCCGTTCCGCATGATGAGCGGGCAGCTGCACTTCAACGAGGTCTTCTTCGACGGCGCCCGCACCCGCGCCGACCTCGTGATCGGCGGCGTCGACAACGGCTGGACGGTCGCCCAGAGCCTGCTGGGCGTCGAGCGCGGGGAGGAGGCGGCGACCAACCCGATCCTGTTCCGGGCCGAGGTGGAACGCCTCGTGGAACTCGCGCGACAGTACGGCAAGGACCGGGACCCGGTGATCCGGCAGCGGATCGCCTGGTGCTGGTCCAAGGTCGAGATCATGCGCTGCCTGGGCTACCGCATCCTCACCGGCTGGCTCAAGGGCGCCGAGCCGGGCCCCGAGTCCTCGATCGCCAAGCTGTACTGGAGCGAGTACCACACCGAGGTCACCGATCTGGCGATGGACATCATGGGTCTGCACGGCCAGGTGCCGGTCGGCCGGCCGCCGCTGCGCACGTACCGCACGGACGACCCCGGCGCGGCGAACTCCTCGGCGTCCTGGTCGACGACGTATCTGATCGCCCGCTCCGGCACGATCTACGCGGGCACCTCGCAGGTGCAGCGCAACATCCTCGCGGAGAAGGTGCTGGGGCTGCCGCGCGAGCCCCGGCTCACGAGTCCCTAGACGCCTCGAAGACGCCGAGCTCCGGGACCGGGCGGGGACCGGGGCCCGGCGTCCAGCCCGCCTCGATCTTGCGCAGACCCACACCGTCCGGCGCCCAGACGTGGCAGCTGTTCAGCACCCAGGAGGTGGCGCGCGGATCGTGGGAGGCCGGGCCGCCCGCGCGGTTGCGGGCCGAGATGGCGGCCTGGACGACGGCCGGCCCGAGCGCGCGGGTCAGTTCGTACAGGTGGGTGCAGCCGGACACGCCCCGGAACCGCTCCTGGATGGCCCGGTTGTAGCCGCCGGCCACGCTGAGCCCGACCAGAGAGTCGAAGGCGGGCGCGATCCGCGGGCACTCGGCATGCGGGAAGTCCTTCATGCCGGCCTCGGCCGCCACGACCACCATGTCGGCGAGCCGCACCCGCAGCGCCAGCACCATACGGTGGACGGTGCCGCCCGGCGGCCGCTCCCAGGGGCGCTCGTCGCGCAGTTCCGCCTCGACCGAGATCTCGCCGGCACCCTCCTCGAAGGCGGTGACGGTGATCGTGCGGCGGTGCAACGGCAGTTCGGTCCGGGTCATGACGAGGTCCCCTCCAGTTGCGACGCGTCCTCCCCCAGCGCCGGGAAGGCCGGTGGGCGGCGCTCGATGAAGCTGAGCACGCCCTCCCGGTAGTCCGGGGCGCGCTTGGCCACCGCCAGCAGCTCCGCCGCCCGCCGGCTGCTCTCGGCGAAGGTCCGCGCCTGGTCGTCGGCGAGCTGCCGCTTGATGAGGGACATCGCGTAGGGGCTCGCCGAGCGGGCCAGCCCGGTGGCGTAGGCGAGGGCCTCGGGGAGCAGGTCGTCGGGCTCGACCAGGCGGTTGACCAGGCCCATCGAGTGGGCCTCCGTTCCGGTGATCCGGCGCGAGGACAGCAGCAGGTCAGCGGCGTTGCCGTGCCCCACGAGCCGGGGCAGGATCCAGGACACCCCGTCCTCGGCCACCAGTCCGCGGGCGCTGAAGGCGGCGGCGAACTTGGCGTGCGGCACGGCGAACCGGACGTCGCACATCACCGCCTGGTTGAACCCGATGCCCGCGCAGGCACCGTTGACGGCCGCCACCACGGGCTTGGGGAAGGTCATGGGGCGGGTGCGCGGGGGCAGCTGTCCGGTGGGCCAGGGCCGGGCGCCGGAGGAGGCCCCGTCCAGCACGCTCATGTCCATCCCGGGACAGAAGCTGCGTCCGGCGCCGGTCAGCACCACCGCCCGCACCCGTGGATCCGTCTCCGCCCGGTCGAACAGCTCGTTGTAGAGCAGCTCCATCTCCAGCGTCCAGGCGTTGTGCCGCTCCGGCCGGTTCAGGGTGAGGATCATGACCCCGTCGTCGGTGAGTTCGGTGAGGATCACCGGGGTCGCCTGCTCGGTCATCGAGGTCACTCCCACGGGCCGGGGACGTTAATAGCTATATGAATCATCTATATCCCACGGAGCGGCACCGGCGCCAGACCGGGCCGGACAAGAACATGATCAACCATCTCTTGACCTGGTACCCTCGATGCACTAAGACGATTCATTTTGCTATATGAGGAGCCCACCGTGGCCGAGGCAGCCCGCGCACGTGAAACGGCGGCCGTGCCCGCCCCCGCCCGCAGCCGCGTCGGACGCCAGGTGCGGGTACCGAAGACCGCCGAACTGGTCGCCGCGCACCTGCGCCGCCAGATCGTCCGGGGCGAACTGAAGCCGGGGGACGCGCTGCCGCCCGAGTCGGGACTGATGGAGCAGTTCGGCATCTCACGGCCGACCCTGCGCGAGGCCTTCCGCGTCCTGGAGTCGGAGTCCCTGATCACGGTGCGCCGCGGCGCCCACGGCGGCGCCCGGGTGAGCGCGCCCGACGCCGACGTCGCCGCCCGCTTCGCCGGCCTGATCCTCGAGTACCGCGGCGCCACACTGGGCGACCTCTACCGCGCGGCGGCGCTCATCGAGCCGCCCTGCGCCCGCCAGCTCGCCGCGAAGCACAGCGCGGCCGACATCGACCGGCTGCGGGAGGCGGTGGCCGCCGAGAAGGCGGCCCTGGACGACCCGCTGGCCCTGGTCGAGGCACAGGACGCCTTCCACGCCCTGCTGGTCGAGCTGACCGGGAACCAGACCCTGATCCTGCTGTGCGGCATGGTGCGCAACATCATCGACCGGGCCAACGCCTCCTACACCGCGGCCGCCACCGACGCCGAGACCCAGAAGGCGCAGGCCCTCAAGGGCCACCGGGCGCACGTGAGGCTCATCGGCCTGATCGAGTCCGGCAAGGCGGACGAGGCGGAGAAGCTCTGGCAGCGGCACATCTCCAGCGCGGACGACGTGGTGAACGCCGCCGGACCCAAGACGGTGCTGGAGCTCATCGACTGACCCCGCCGGGCCGCCCGGACGAGCCCGTCCGGAAGAACCCCTTGCCTCCGAGAAACAGTTAGATAATTATAGAAGGAGCACTGAATACGCTGCATTGAACAGAACCTGGGGTCCGGAGGCGACGGCCATGGCCGAACACCGCAAGCGCATCTTCGACTGCGACCAGCACATGTACGAGGAGCGGGACTCCTTCACCCGCTACCTTCCCAAGGAGTTCCTCGGAGCGGCGGTCGCGCCGGTGACCCTGCCGGACGGGCGGGAGGTGATCCTCGCCGGGGACCGCATCGTCGTGTGCCTGGAGCCCGAGTTCGGGCAGGTCTACCGTCCCGGCTCGCTGAAGGAGATGCTCAAGGCGATGGCCTCGGGCAATCCCGAGGAGACGTACCAGTTCGAGCCGATGCACGAGTCGTACCAGAACCGTGAGTCACGGCTGCGGGTCATGGACGAGCAGGGCCTGGACCAGACGATCATGTATCCGGGCGGCTGGGCGCTGGTGGCCGAGGAGTACGTCAAGGGCGTCGAGCCGCTCTACGCCAACTACCACTCGTTCAACCGCTACATGAACGAGGTGTGGGGCTTCGACCACCAGGGCCGCATCTACGCCCCGGCCCTGCTCTCCCTGCGCGATCTGCCCAGCGCGGTCAAGGAGCTCGAGTACGTCCTGGAGCAGGGCGCCCGCTTCATCCTGCTGCCCACCGGACCGGTCTACGGCCGCTCACCGGGCGACCCGTACTTCGACCCGTTCTGGAAGCTGGTCAACGAGGCCAAGGCCAGCGTCTGCTACCACATCAGCGAGTTCTACTACAACTCGCAGGTCGCCCCCTCCTGGGGCTTCGACCCGAATCCGATCCACTTCCGGATGTCGGCCTGGCAGTGGCAGAACACCTACGGCCAGCGTCCCATCGAGGAGACGCTGTCCGCGCTGATCTTCGACAACCTCTTCGGGCGCTTCCCGGACATCAACATCCTGGTCTCCGAGTTCGGCTCCGAGTGGGTGCCCCACTTCGTGCGCCACATGGACAAGAGCCGGGGCATGGGCCGCAACGGCCCCTGGGTCGGCGGGCAGTTGGACGAGCGCCCCAGCCAGGTCTTCCGCAAGCACGTCCGGGTGGTGCCCTACCCCGAGGACGACATCGTGGACGTCGTCCGGCGCCTGGGCTACCACGAGTCCATCGTCATGGGCTCCGACTTCCCGCACGCGGAGGGCCTCGCCGTCCCGGCCGACTTCCGCAAGCTGATCGCGGAACTCGACGAGTCCGCGCAGGACGACATCATGTTCAACAACGCTCAGCAGCTGATCAGCCGCTGAGCGTCGCAGGACCCCGCCTGGCGGCGGGCCTGGTCGGTAGGGGAAGGACCCTAACCGACCAGGCCCGCCGCCAGGTTCGCGATGTCGTCGAGCAGGGCGGTGCCGTGCGGGGAGTGGTCGTAGCCCGCGAGTGGGTAGCCGTTGCACAGGCAGGCGAAGGACAGGCCCGACTCCGGGTCCATGAAACCCAGTTGGTAGGCGGCTCCGGCGCTGCCGAAGAGCGCGGGCGAGCCGGCCGACGGCAGGTTGCTGCCGGCGTCGGGACCGGCCACGGTCACGAACAGCCCCATGCTCGTACGACGTCCTCCGCCGCCCCCGTAGATCCGCTCCCCGTGCGGGTGGTCGGTGAACCGGATGCGGATGCCCTCCGCGACCGCCTCCGGCTTCCACAGGCCGGAGTGGAACAGCGCCTGGAAGTACAGGGCCACGTCGGCGGCGGTGGCGACCAGGGCGTGACTGGGCTCGCCGGCCGCCAGGACCTTCGGGTCGGACAGGTACCACGGCCCCCAGGGGTCGGGCTCCTGTGTGTCGTCCGTGCGGTCGGTGGCGAGCATCGGGGCCACGGAGCCCGGCTGCCGGTCCACGGGCACACCGAGCTCGATCGACGACAACCCCAGCGGCTCCACGATCCGTTCGCGCAGGTAGTCGGCGAAGGCCAGACCCGTACGCCGTTCGACGATCTCGGCGATCAGCCAGGCGGAGGAGGTGAGATGGAACTGGAAGCGGGTCCCGGGCGGGTGGTCGAGCCGCCAGCGTCCGAAGGCGGCGAGCCGCTGCGCCCGGTCCAGCGCCTTGGAGAGTCCGAGGGGCGCGAAGGGGAAGCCGGCGGTGTGCGTGAGCACCTGCTCGACGGTGACCGCCTCCTTCCCGTTGGGCGCGAACTCCGGGATGATCGCGGCCACGTGCTCACCGACGTCCAGGAGCCCGTCGCCGATCAGCTTCCACACCGCACCTGCGACGATCGACCGTCCGACGGACTGCAGGACGTACCGGGTCCCGGGGTGGGCGTCGCCGTAGGTCTCGAAGGCCACCAGCCGCCCGTCGTGGGCGACGGCGACCTGCGCGGACGGCAGGGGGCCGTGCTCGACCTCCCGCCGGATCCGCTCCAGGAGGGTGTCGAGGCGGTTCGGGTCGACGGGCTCAGGCATGGGGTTCTCCTTCGTACGGCTCCCGCAGGTCACGGCGTACGACCTTGCCGTTGGCGTTGCGCGGCAGGTCGTCCACGAACCACCAGCGCACCGGGACCTTGAACCCGGAGAGCCGGGCCCGGGTATGGCTTCTGAGGGCCGCCGGTGCGGGCGGGGCGCCGGGGTCGGCCGGCACGACGAAGGCGACGACCGTCTGACCGAGCCGCTCGTCGGGTACGCCGGTCACCGCCGCGTCCGTCACACCGGGATGCGCGGTCAGGACCGCCTCGACCTCCAGCGGATGGACGTTCTCACCACCCCGGATGATCATGTCGGTGCGGCGGCCGAGGAGGTAGAGGTAGCCGTCGTCGGCGATCCGGCCCAGGTCCCCGCTGTGCAGCCAGCCCTCGGCGTCGACGCGGAAGAAATGGCCGGCGCGGGCGTGGATCTCGCCGACACCGTCCGGCCCGGCCCGGTCGACCCTCACCTCGACGCCGGGGGCGGCCCTGCCGACCGAACGCAGCAACTCGGCCCGTCCCGCCACCGCTTCCCGGTGGTCCTCGGGAGTGAGCACGCTGATCGGCGAACCCTCCGTCTGTCCGAACATGTTGAGCATGCGGACGCCGGGCATCGCCTCGTACGTCCGCCGCAGGGTGCCGGGACGCACGGGCGCACCTCCGTACTGGAGGGTCCGCAGGCTCGGGTGGCGTGCCTCGCCCGCGGCCAGCAGGGTCTCCAGCATCGCCGGGACCATGCTGGTGTGGGTGGTGCCGAGGGCTCGCAGCAGGGTCCAGCCCTCGACACTGAACCGGGGCAGGCCGGTGACCAGCGCACCGGCGGCGAGGGCGACGGCGATGTTGCCGAGGCCCGCGATGTGGTGGAAGGGGGCGCTGCCGCCGTAGAAGCTGTCGGGGTCGAGCCCGCACAGCCGCCCGTTGACCCGGGCCCGCGCGGCCAGCCGCCGCTGGGTCATGGGAACGGGTTTGGGCAGGCCGGTGGTGCCGGAGGTGTGGAGTACGGCGGCGAGTTGATCGGGCTCGGCCGCCAACGACCGTGCTCTGCTGTTCAGTTCGGGCACCATGGCGACCCGTCGGCCGGACAGCTCGGCGACCTGTCCGGCGAGGTCGGCGAACTCGGGCTGCGCCAGCAGCACCCGGGCCGGCATCCCCTTGACCACGGCGGCGATCTCGTGCGCGGTCATACGGACACCGAGCGGCGCGAGCGGGTGCCCGGAACCGGCCCCGCCGATCACCAGCGCGAGGGCATCGGCGGAGGTGGCGACGAGCGCCGGGAGGGCAGCGCCGGGCTCCGGACCGAGCGAGTCCAGCCAGTGGGCCGCGCCCCCGGCCCGATCGAGAAGCTCGCGGCCACTCCAGACCAGGTCGCCGAACCGGACGGCGGGGCGATCGTGGTCGTAGGCACGGCTCACCATGGCGGTCCAGGTGGCCTCCTGCCCGGACTGCCGTACGGCGGCCGCCTGCCCGGACTGCTGCGCGGTGGTCACCGGATCAGGGGTCCAGGCGGGCCGTCGCGGTGCCGGTGACCACCTCGACGCCGTCCTGGTTGACCGTGCGCAGGGAGAAGTGGGCGACCGGGGCGTCCGGTGTGTCCTCGATCGACTCGACGGTGACCGTGGCGGTCAGGGTGTCGCCGGGCCAGACCTGCGCCTTGAAGCGCACGCCGTAGCGCAGCAGCGACTCGGGGCCGACCCAGTCGGTCAGGACCCGGCCGGTCATGCCCATCGTGAGCATGCCGTGGGCGAAGACACCGGGGTATCCGGCCGCCTCGACGGCGAACCGCTCGTCGGTGTGCAGGGGGTTGAAGTCCCCGGAGGCGCCCGCGTACTGCACGATCCGGGTCCGCTTCAGATCCTCGACGAGGACGCTCTCGCGCGTCTCGCCAACCTTGATGTCGCTGCTGCTCAGGCTCATCGGGCATCCTTCGGGGTGGCGGGGCCCTCGGGCACGACGGCCACGGTCACGGCGCTGACCACCGGTTGCCCGTCGGCGTCCCGGTACTCGGTGACGCGCTCGCTGAACAGCAGCCGGCCGCTGCGGCCCTGCTTCTCCCAGCTGCGCCCCGGGACGGTGTGCGCGTACAGCGTCTCGCCGGCGCGCACCGGGCGGTGGTACTCGAAGTGCTGCTCGGCGTGGAGTCCGCCGCCGCCCTCGGCCATCACACCGGGTCCGCCGCCGGAGCCGAACCACTCCTGGTCCCCTCTGGGCCGCAGGTGGTAGTCGGGGTCGTAGTGCGCGCTCGCCATGGTGAAGGTGGGCGGGGCGAGGGCCGACTCGCCCTGGTACGCGGGGTGTTCGTCGCCGATGGCGCGGGCGAACATCATGATGTGCCCGGCCTCGACGGGGAACGGCTGCCCTGTCATCCTCGAAAACCTCCTCGGTCAGTACGGCAGGAACGCGTCGCGGGTGGCCTCGTCCGGGTCGAAGTCCGGCGGCAGGCCCTCGAACTTCGGCTCCCGCTTCTCCATGAAGCTCGCCACGCCCTCCCGGAAGTCGGGCGAGCCCGCGAAGAACTCCATGGCGGAGTAGGAACGGGCCAGCGCTTCGGTGAAGGTGCGGTCCAGATCGCCGTACACCTGGTGGCGTACGACGGACATCGCGCGCGGGGAGCAGTTGCGGGCGATGTCCCGGGCGTAGGCGCGGGCGGCGTCCAGCAGGTCCTCGGGTTCGACGACGCGGCTGACGAGGCCGAGGGCCTTGGCCTCGTCGGCGTCGAAGACCCGGCCGGACAGCAGGAGGTCGAGCGCGTTCTCCAGGCCGATGACACGCGGCAGCACGTACGGCAGGTTGTACTCGCCGGCCAGACCGCGCCGGGTGAAGGCGGTGGTGAAACGGGCCCCGCGGGCGGCGAAGCGGACGTCGCAGATCAGTGCCTGGACCAGTCCGATGCCCGCGCAGGCGCCGTTGACGGCGGCGATCATCGGCTTGGGCAGGGTGCGCCTGCTGTACATGGGGACGCGGGCCTGGAGGTTGAGGGACTGGCCCGGCTGGGCGTTCTGTTCCAGGCGCTGTACGTCCATGCCGGGACAGAAGGCCTTGCCCGCGCCGGTGACGATCACGACCCGGACGTCCGGGTCCTGCGCGGCCTCGTCGAGGAGCGCGAAGAAGCGCCGCTCCATGGGGATGCTCCAGGCGTTCCTGCGCTCGGGCCGGTTGAGGGTGACGGTGGCGACACCGTCCTCGTCGACCTCGTACAGCACCAGGTCGTCCTGGGCGGGCTCCTCGGTCATGCGGTCACTCCTCCGTCAGGGAGTCGATGGGGGCGAAGTGGTCGAGGGGATCGGGAGGATCGAGGGGATCGATCGGGCCGCCCACGCCGGGACGCTCCCCGGAGATGCTCACCACCACCTGACCCCGCGCGCACAGGCGCCCGTCGGTCAGCACGTCGACGTCCGCGAAGTGCAGCCTGCGGCCGCGCCGTACGCAGCGCGCGTGGGCCACGGCCTCCTGGCCGCGGGCGGGGGCGAGGTACTGCACGGACATCGAGACGGTGCTGAGCCGGCTCCCGTGGGTGAAGTCGTGTCCGGCGATGACGGCTCCGGCGCCGGCGGTGTCGATGAGCGCCGAGATGACACCGCCGTGGAAGACGTCCTCGTGGGCGGAGAGGGACTCGGCGTAGGGCAGCACGATCTCCACGGCATCCGCGTCCCAGCGGGTCACCCGGATGCGGCAGTGCCGGTTGAAGGCGACCCCGCGCTCCCAGCGGGCCCGGAACCACACCCGGCGTTCGCGCTGTTCCTGTTCGGTGAGGGTCCTCGCCGCGACGGTCATCAGCACGCCCTCCGGTCCCGGCCGGTCGGCCGATCCATATAGTTACATGAATTGGATAGTTGAGCAATCAAGCGGGTATCACTCCAACCGCTAGATGTATTATTTATATAACTCATTGGCTGTCTGTGAACAGAGGGGGAACTCGATGCCGTCGACCGCCCTGGCCGGGATCCGCGTCCTGGACCTGTCCCGCGTCCTCGCCGCTCCCCTGGCCACCCAACTGCTGGCCGACCTGGGCGCCGAGGTGATCAAGGTCGAACGCCCGGGTACGGGTGACGACTCCCGTACGTACGGGCCCCCGTTCGCCCCCGGCACGGACACGGCCGCCTTCTACCTCTCCTGCAACCGCAACAAGCGGTCGGTCACCGTCAACCACGCCACCGCCGAGGGGCAGGAAGTGATCCGTGCCCTCGCCGCCCGGTCGGACGTCCTGGTCGAGAACTTCCGCACGGGCACGCTGGCGAAGTACGGCCTCGACGCGGAGAGCCTGCGGGAGCTGAACCCCCGGCTCGTCTACCTCTCGGTGACGGGCTTCGGCCAGACCGGTCCGTACGCGGGACGCCCGGGCTACGACGGCATCTTCCAGGCCATGTCGGGGATGATGAGCGTCTCCGGACACCCCGACGAACCGATGAAGGTCGGCGTCAGCATGGTCGACATCCTCACCGGCCTGTACGCCGCGACGGCCGTGCTGGCGGCCCTGCGGCACCGGGACGCGACAGGCGAGGGCCAGTTCATCGACCTCTCCCTGCTGGACTGCGGACTGGCCTCGCTCTCCCACTTCGCCATGAACTACCTGGTCTCCGGTGAGGTACCGGCCCGGCGCGGCAACGGCGGCTACGGCGGCATCCCCTCCCAGGCGTTCCAGTGCGCGGACAAGCCGCTCTTCCTGGTGGCCGGCAACGACAAGCAGTTCGCCGCCTTCTGCGCGGCGGCCGACCGCACCGACCTGCTCCAGGACCCCCGGTTCGCCACCACGTCCGCACGCATCGCCCACCGCGAGGAGATCCTGCCGGTGCTGGAGGCGGTCATGCGCACCCGGACCCGGGACGAGTGGCTGGCCGTGCTCGACGAACACGACGTCCCCGCGGGGCCGTTCAACGAGATGCCCGAGGTCTTCGCCGATCCGCAGATACGGCACCGGGAGATGCTGGTCGAGGTCGATGACCCGGTGGCGGGGCGGCTGCCGCTGCTCGCCAATCCGATCCGGTTCGCGGCGACACCGGTCGAGAGGTACGCCCCGCCACCGGCGTTGGGCGAGCACACCGCCGAAGTGCTGGCCGAGGTGGCAGGATTGACGGAGGATCAGATCCGCGGGCTGCGCGGTCGGGGCGTCGTCTGACGCGCCGCCCCTATCCGATCAGGGTCCGGCCGCCCTCCAGCATCAGCGTGGCACCGGTCAGATAGGCCATGTCGTCGCTGACCAGCGCGGCCACCGCCCGCCCGATGTCCGTCTCCGGATCGCCCATCCGGCCCAGCGGGATGCCGGCCACCACCTGCTCGGCCCTCTCCGGATGGGCGTCGAAGTACTCCTGGGCCGCCGGGCTCAGCGCGGCCGGGCAGACGACGTTCACCCGGATGCCATACGGTCCCCACTCCCGCGCGGCGACACGGCTCAGCCCCCGGATGGCCTCCTTGGCCATCGCGTAGGACGCGAACCCCGCCTCGCCCAGCACCGCGGCCGAGGAACCGAGGTTGACGACGCTGCCGCGCCTCGCCTTCAGGTGCGGCAGCGCCGCCTGCATCGCGTGGAAGGTGGCCAGCGGGCCGCTGCGGTAGGCGAGTTCGACGTCGTCGTACGACGTCTGCGCCAGACGGCGCTGTACGGAGCTCTGCGCGTTGTTGACGAGCACGTCGAGGCCGCCGAACTCGCGGACCGTCTCCGCCACCATGCGCTCGACGTCGGCCCGTTCGCCCACGTCCCCGACGACGGTGTGCACCCGCCCGCCGCGCTCGGCGATCACCCGCGCGGTGTCCTTGAGTCTGCCCTCGGTCCGGCCCGTGATCACCACGGCCGCCCCCTCGACCGCCAGCGCGAGCGCGATACCCCGGCCCACGCCCTGTCCGCCGCCGGTGACCAGGGCGGCCCTCCCCACCAGCCGCCGCATCACGGCTCCTTCCAGAAGGTTCCCCAGGAGGGGAAGGCGTCCGGCAGCGCCGGTTCCCCCGCGCCCTCCCAGCCGGCGAATCCCACCTGCTGCGGGCGCTCGGTCACGTCGGCCGCGTACCAGTGCTGCTCGCGGCGCCGGGAGAAGTACCACTCGCCGTCCACGCGCGCGTAGTCGTCGAGGTAGCGGATGGCCATGACGATCCACCGCTCCCCCACCTCGTGCTCGGCGCGGCAGTAGACGGAGCCGGTGGCCGTGTCGCGGCCGGTGAACTCGATCCGGTGGCCGCAGACCTGGTGGACGGACCGGCGAAAGCCCCGGACGAGGGGTTCGATGTACGTCCGCAGCGCCTCCCGGCCGTGGCCGTGGCGCCCCATGTCCACGTCGGGCCGGAAGCAGCCGGTCCAGGCGTCGAGGTCGCGGGCGTCCACGGCGAGCGCGTACCGCACGGGCAGTTGCTGGATGGCGAGGTGGGACTCGACGCGGTCGAGGCGGTCCTCGATCGGCGTCATGGCCGCGGCTCCTTCGGCAGGCCCAGGATCTGCTCGCCGATGATGTTGCGCTGGATCTCGCTGGACCCGCCGTAGATCGTCTCCGCCAGGGACAGCAGGAAGGAACGCTGCCGGGTGTCCAGGCCGTAGTCCGCGCCGACGATCTGCCCGGCCGGCCCTGCCAACTCCTGTGCCAGGTGGCCGAGTTGCTGGTGCCGGGTCGAGGCGTACAGCTTGGCCGTGGTGGCCTGGGCACCCGGGGTGCGGCCCGCCGTGAGTTCGGCGAGGGTGCGCAGGTTGGTGGTGCGCATGACGCGCACGGAGATCCAGGCGTCGACGATGCGGCGGCGCAGCATCGGGTCGTCGAGCGCGCCGCGTTCCCGGGCCAGCTCGATCAGCGACTCGGCCTCCCGCTCGAAGGTGAGCTGCTGGGGCAGGAGCGTGGTGCCGCGTTCGATGCCGAGCGTGGCCATCGCGGTGCGCCAGCCCTGGCCGACCTCGCCGACGACCATCCCGGCACCGGTGCGCGCGTCGGAGAGGAACACCTCCGCGAACTCCTCCTGGCCGGCGAGGTTGCGGATGGGGCGGATCTCCACACCGGGCTGGTCGGTGGGCAGGAGCAGCATGGTCAGTCCCTTGTGCCGGACGGAGTCCGGATCGGTGCGGGCGAGGACGTAGAGCCAGTCGGCGTGCATGCCGAAGGACGTCCACACCTTCTGGCCGCTCACCACCCACGCCTCGCCGTCCCGCTCCGCGCGGGTACGCACCGAGGCCAGGTCGGAGCCGGCGCCGGGTTCGCTGAAGCCCTGGCCCCACAGTTCCTCGACGGCGAGGATCGGCGGCAGGAACCGTTTCTTCTGTTCCTCGCCGCCCACCTTGAGCAGCATGGGGCCGAGCAGGTCGAGGGCGTTGCCGGTGGCCCGGTAGGGGGCGTTCGCGCGGGCGTACTCGTACTCGAAGACGATCTCCTCGAGGAGTCCGAGCCCTCTGCCGCCGTACTCCCGCGGCCAGCCCACGCCCAGCCACCCGCCGGCGGACAGTTCGCGGTCCCAGGCCAGACGGACCTCCCAGGCCGCGCCGTCGGTGGGGCCGCCGACGCCCCGGTGCTCGGCGAACTCCCCCACCAGATGGTCCGCCAGCCAGTCCCGCAGTTCCTCGCGGAAGTCACGCACCGCGGGTCCGAAGTCCAGCTCCATGTCCGCTTCTCCCTTCTCCTGGAGATCTCAGATGCCGAGCCGGGCGGCCAGCAGCTCGCGGTGGTACGACGGTGTGCCGAGCAGCACCTCGGAGCTCTTGGCGCGCTTGAAGTACAGGTGCGCGGGGTGCTCCCAGGTGAAGCCGATGCCGCCGTGGACCTGGATGCTGTCGCCGGCCACCTTGGTGAACGCCTCCGAGCAGAAGGCCTGCGCCAGGGCGGCGGCGACGGCGGTCTCCGTGTCGTCCCCGGCGTCCAGCGCCCACAGCCCGGCGTACGCGGCCGAGCGGGCGGACTCGATCTCCACCAGCATGTCGGCGCACTTGTGCTTGATCCCCTGGAAGGAGCCGATGGGCCGCCCGTACTGCACCCGGATGCGCGCGTAGTCCACGGCGGCGTCGAGCGCGGCGGCCGCTCCCCCTACCTGTTCGGCGGCGAGCAGGACCGAGGCGGTGGCGAGGGCGCGTTCGAGGACGGGCCACGCCGTGCCCTCGGCACCGATCAGACGGGCCGGGGTGTCGGCGAACTCCAGACGGGCCTGTTTGCGGGTCTGGTCGAGGGTGGGGAGAGGGACGCGGGTGAGGCCCGGGGCGTCGGCGCCGACCGCGAAGAGGCTGACGCCCGCGGGAGTGCGGGCGGCGACCAGGAGCAGGTCGGCGAGCAGGCCGTCGGGGACGTAGGTCTTGGCGCCGGTCAGCCGCCAGGCGCCGGGTGTGTCGTGGGCGGTGAGGCGGATACCGGGCTCGTCCCAGCGGCCGCTGTCCTCGGTGAGCGCCAGGGTGGCGATCGTCGCGCCGGAGGCGATGCCCGGCAGCAGGTCGGCCCGCGCCTGGTCGTCGGCGCAGCGCAGCAGGGTCTCGGCGGCCAGGGCGACGGTGGCGAAGTACGGCTCGCACAGCAGCGCGCGGCCCGCCTCCTCGAAGACGACGCCGAGTTCGACATAGCCGAAGCCCGAGCCGCCGTACTCCTCCGGTACGGCGAGCCCTTGCAGGCCCAGCTCGCCGGCCATCCGCCGCCAGACGACGGCTTCGTGGCCGCGCGGGTCGGCGGACAGCCGGCGCACGGCCGCCTCGTCGGAGTACTTGGCCAGGAAGGACCGTACGACCGTGCGCAGTTCGTCCTGTTCCTGGCTGAAGGTGAGATCCATGCCGGGCTTCCCGTCCTCGCTGCGAAGCGTCGGTGCGTCGAGCGCCGCCGATCGCTTGCCGCTCTCCGCTCGATACAGTTAGATAATTATAGTATCCGCACTGATTACGCCAGGAGCGCGACGTGACCGATCCCTATGCCCCGTTCACGAGCCTGACCTTCGAGCGGCCCGCGCCCGGCGTGCTGCGCGTCGTGCTCGACGCCCCGAACCTCAACGCGGTGGACCCGCGGATGCACGGCGAACTGGCCGACATCTGGCCGGTGATCGACCGGGACGAGGCGACCCGGGCGGTGCTGGTCCAGGGGGCGGGCCGGGCGTTCTCGGCGGGCGGGACCTTCGACTCGATCCAGGCCCTGACCGAGGACCACGCGGTGCGCGCCCGGGTGATGCGCGAGGCTCGGGACATGGTGTACGGGGTCATGAACTGCTCCAAGCCGGTGGTCTCCGCGATCCACGGGCCGGCCGTGGGGGCGGGGCTGGTCATCGGCATGCTGGCGGACGTCTCGATCGCGGCCCGGACGGCGAAGATCGTCGACGGACACACCCGCCTCGGGGTGGCGGCCGGGGACCACGCGGCCATCTGCTGGCCCCTGCTGTGCGGCATGGCCAAGGCCAAGTACTACCTGCTGACCTGCGAGGCCCTCACGGGCGAGGAGGCCGAGCGGATCGGGCTGGTGTCGAAGTGCGTGGCCGACGAGGAGGTGCACGCCGAGGCGCTGCGCGTGGCGAAGGTCCTGGCCGCCGGTCCCGCGAGCGCGATCAGCTGGACCAAGCGGTCCCTCAACCACTGGTACCGCACCGCCCAGCCCGCCTTCGAGGCCTCGCTGGGCCTTGAGTTCTTCGGCTTCGCGGGCCACGAGGTCGTCGAGGGCCTGGCGGCCCATCGCGACAAGCGCGCCCCGGACTTCGCGGCCGTGGCCGAGAAGCACCCGCTCGACCTGTGACGACGCCACCGAAAGGAACCGACCCATGACCGCGCAGGACACGACCACCGACATCCCGCCCTTGGTGAAGGGGCTGACCTACGAGGAGATGCCGGTCGGGCAGGTCTTCCGGACCGCCCGCCGGACCGTCACCGAGACCGACCTGGTCAACTTCGTCACCTGGGGCGGCTTCACCGAGCCGCTGTTCTGGGACGCCACGCACGCGGCGGAGGGCGGTTACACGGGCCGGCTGGTTCCCGGCGGTCTGACGTACTGCCTCGCCGAGGGCCTCGTCCTGCAGACGAACGTCCTGCACGGCACGGGTCTCGCCTTCCTGCACATGGAACTGACCGTGCACGGGCCGGTGTACGTCGGTGACACGCTGTACGCCGTCGTGGAGACCACCGGCTCGCGCCCCTCCAGCAAGCCCGGCCGGGGCGTGGTGACCAGCCGGGTCACCGTGCGCAACCAGCGGGACGAGGCCGTGCTGGTCTACTGCCCGGTACGGCTGATCCGCGGCCGGGACTACGAGGCGCCGACGCCCTGAGCGGAGGTCACCAGGGCCAGGCCGGTCCGCGGGCCGTCGGCGGGCGGGGCGGCGAAGGCTCCCCCGCGCACCCAGTCGGACGGCATCGCGGGCCGGGGCGCGACCTCGTGGTCGGGGACGGCCATCGCGTACAGGCGGGTGTAGCGGAACTTGGCCTCGAGGTTGTCCAGGACCGACCAGTACTCGTAGCCGCACACCTCCACTCCGGCGTCGACTAGCCCCGCCAGCCAGGAGAGCCGGGCGCGCAGCAGGGCCCGGCGCCGGGTGTCGTCGCGGTTGCCCGTGCCGTCGACCAGGTCCAGGTCGCCCATGCCGTTGTCTACGACGGACAGCGGGGGCAGCAGGTCCCCGTACAGGTCGCACAGGCCCGCGACGGCGTCGGCGAGCCCCTCGGGGATGATCGGCCAGCCGTAGGCGGTGGACTCCACCTCGTCGAAGGGGACGATCGCGAAGCCGAGGCCGACGAGCAGCCGGTTGACCTCGTTGAGGGCACTGCGGCACTTCGCGCTCGGCAGCACCCGGGGCAGGTTCTCGGGCGCGGTGACGCGGAACGGCGTGTGCCAGGAGACGGCCAGCAGGTCCTGGGCGGTGGTGATGACGTCCAGGTCGCCGGGGCGTACGCAGCCGGTGGCCGCCACGGGCGCGAGGTCGTCCTCGGTCACCATGTGCTCGCCGAGCAGCAGCGGGTCGAGGAAGATGCGGTTGGTCCAGCTCTCCAGACGCTCCAGGGCGAGCCGGTCGTAGGGGTCGTCGGTGGCCGGGTAGCCGCCCACGAGGGTGACCGTGGTCCCGATCCGGCCGACGGCACCCGCGGCACGCAGGGCCCGGGTGGCGAGCCCGTTGGCGAGAAGGATGTGGTGGACCGCGGGGAGACCGGCGCGGCCCGCGCCACGACCCGGTGAGTACATTCCGGCCACGTGGTCGGCGAGGGTGGGCCCGGCCAGGTCGGTGGAGGTGATCCAGCGTTCCACCCGGTCGCCGAGGCGGCGGCCCAGCTCGGCGGCGTACGCGGCGAAGTGCTCGGCGGTGTCGCGGGCGAGCCAGCCCCCTGCGCCGTCCAGCCAGGGCGGCAGCGTGCGGTCGACGAGGGTGAGGGCGGGCCGCTTCCCCTGGGCGAGCAGGGCGTCGAGCGCGCGCTCGCAGCGGTCCAGTGCCCGCCGGTCCCAGCTGCCCGGGCCGTCGGGCTGGAGCAGCGGCCAGCCCGCGACCATGCGGTGGGTGTCGGCGGCGACGCCGAGCAGCTGCCGGATGTCCTCGGTCCACTGCCCGAAGTGTCCGCCGCGTTCCTGAGCGGGCGGCGCCGGAGCCGCGACGGTGTCCGCGGTGGCGACCCCCCAGTCGACCCCGCGCAGCGATTCATGCAGGAAACCATCGCTCATGGTTACCGTCCAGGCGGTGAATGGTTTAGCGCATTCAACTGAATGTCCGCCGACCGGACGCTAACACTTCATGCAAACCACGACAATGTTTCGGCCACATCTCGTCGGTATGTAAAGGGTGTGGTCGGCCGGCTACTCCCCGAAGGGCCGGAACTCCTCCTCAGCCCACCAGGGGTAAACGGCCGGCATGTCCTTGCTCACCAGGCCGGGGAAGGCGGGCGGCCGCTTGGCGAGGAACGACTCGACGCCCTCGACGGGGTCCGGGCCGCCGCCGATCTGGCTCATGATCCGTGAGTCGAGCCGGTGGGCGGCCATGGGGTGGGGCTCGCCGAGCATGCGCCACATCATCTGGCGGGACAGGGCGACGGAGACCGCCGAGGTGTTCTCGGCGATCTCCCGGGCCAGGGCGTACGCCGCCGGGAGCAGCTCCTCCGGCGCGTGGACGGAGCGGACCAGCCCCGCCGCCAGCGCCTCCTCGGGGCCGAAGACGCGGCCGGTGGCCACCCACTCCATGGCTCGCTGCATGCCGACCGCCCGGGGCAGGAACCAGCTGGCGGCGGACTCCGGCACGATGCCGCGACGGGCGAACACGAAACCGAACTTCGCCGTGGTCGACGCCAGCCGGATGTCCATGGGCAGGGTCATGCTGGCCCCCACGCCCGCCGCCGGGCCGTTGATCGCGGCGATGACCGGCTTGGTGCTGGCGAAGACCCGCAGCGCGACCCGGCCGCCGGTGTCCCGGTGCCAGGCGCCCGCCTTGCGGTGGTCGAACGACGAACCGCCGGAACTGACGTCGGCGCCCGCGCAGAAACCGCGTCCGGCGCCGGTCACCACGATCACCCGCACCCCGTCGTCCGCGTCCGCCGCGTCCAGGACGTCGAGCAGGTCCTGCATCATGCGCGGGTTGAAGGCGTTCAGCTTCTCCGGCCGGTCGAGGGTGACCGTGAGGATCCGGTCGGCCAGCTCGGCCCGTACGGTCTCGTACTCCTGCTGCGGCATGCGCGTCCTCCGTCACTCCGCGACCCGGTTTCCAGAAAGCTTAATTAGTTATAGCATTCAACTCTAAGGACGGATCCCTGGACGAGGGCGGCGAAGATGACGGATCTGGTGGTGACGGCCGTCGGGCCCATCCGGCTGGTCGAGCTGAACCGGCCCGAGCAGCTGAACGCGATGAGCGACGAGCTGCACACCGGCCTCGCGTCGGTCTGGGACGACCTCGCCGCCGATCCGGAGGCACGGGTGATCGTCCTGACGGGGCGCGGCCGGGCGTTCAGCGCCGGCGGCAACCTCGACACCATGACCCGCGTCCAGCGCGACGGCGCCTTCCGGCAACGGCAGGTCGACGAGGCGCGCGGGATCATCACCGGCCTGGTCCGCTGCCCCCTGCCCGTCGTCGCGGCGGTCAACGGCCCCGCCGTGGGCCTCGGTTGCAGCCTCGCCCTGCTCAGCGACCTCGTGCTGATCGCCGACGACACCTATGTCGCCGACCCCCACGTCCAGGTCGGACTCGTCGCGGGCGACGGCGGCGCGTACGTGCTGCCGCTGCTCGTGGGCCTGACCCGGGCGAAGGAGCTGCTCTTCCTGGGCGACCGGGTGAGCGCCGAGGACGCGGTCCGGCTGGGCATCGCCAACCGCGCCGTGCCCAGGGACAAGCTCATGGACGAGGCCATGGACCTGGCCGGACGGCTGGCGGCCCTGCCCGCGCAGGCGCTGCGCGAGACCAAGCGCGCCGTCAACCGGCATCTGGAGCAGGCCCTCGACACGGTGATGGAGCCGGCCCTGCTCGCCGAGCGGGACACCATGCACGCGCCGGACCACATCGCCGCCGTCGAGCGGATCATCGCCGCACGCGGCCGCCGCTGAACCGCTAAGGAGCACGGGATGGACTTCGCGTTCAGCGAGGAGCAGGAGGAACTCGGCCGCACGGTGAGGGCGTTCCTCGCGGACACCTCGCCGGAGACCGAGGTACGGCGTCTGATGGAGACCCCCGAGGGCTTCGACCGCGCGCTGTGGCGCCGGATGGGCACGGAGCTGGGCCTGCAGGGGCTCGCCGTGCCCGAGGAGTACGGCGGGGCCGGGTGCGGGCCGGTCGAGGTGGGCGTGGTCATGGAGGAGACGGGCCGCGCCCTGCTGTGCGCGCCCGTCCTGTCCTCCACCGTCCTGGCGACGACCACGCTGCTGCGCTGCGCCGACGAGGAGGCCCGCAAGCGTCTGCTGCCGGGGCTGGCGGCAGGAGAGCTCGTCGCGACACTGGCCCTGACCGAGGACTCGGCACGCTGGGACGAGGCGGGGGTCGGGCTCACCGCCTGTGAGTCGGACGGCAGTTGGCTGCTGACCGGGCACAAGACGTTCGTGCTCGACGGGGCGGCCGCCGATGTCGTGCTCACCGTTGCGCGGGCCGCCGACGGGATCGGCGTCTTCGTGGTGGAGGGTGACGCGCCCGGTCTGACGCGTGCGCCGCTGCCCACCCTGGACCCGACCCGCCGGCAGGCCCGCCTGGAGTACCGCGAGGTTCCGGCGACCCGGCTGCGGACGCACGGCGACGGCTGGGACCTGGTCGCCCAGGTCCTCGACCGGGCCGCCGTCCAGCTTGCCGCCGAGCAGGTCGGGGTGGCGTCCCGTGCGCTCGACATGGCCGTGGAATACGCCAAGGTCCGCCATCAGTTCGGCCGGGCGATCGGCTCCTTCCAGGCCGTCAAGCATCTGCTGGCCGACGTCCTGCTGGAGGTCGAGTCGGCGCGCGCCGCCGCGCACTACGCCCTGCTCGCCGCCGAGAACGACGCCCCGGACCTGCCCGCCGTGGCGAGCCTGGCCAAGGCGTTCTGCTCGGATGCGTGTGTGCGGGCGACGGCGGACAACATCCAGGTCCACGGCGGTATCGGCTTCACCTGGGAACATCCGGCCCACCTCTATCTGAAGCGGGCCAAGACGTCACAGCTGCTGTTCGGCGATCCCGCGTACCACCGCGAACTGCTCGCACAGCGCATCGGCATGGAAGCGGGCGAAGGAGCGGCATGAAGGTCGACGGCAAGCTCAACGTGTGGAGCACGGCGGAGGTCGTGGAGGAGGCCCGCCAGCACGAGAAGGCGGGATACGACGGGCTGTGGGCCTCGGAGTCCAAACACGACCCGTTCCTGCCCCTGCTGCTGGCCGCCGAGCACACCGACCGGCTGGAGGTCGGCACCGCCATCGCGGTGGCCTTCGCCCGCTCCCCCATGCAACTGGCGTACACCGCCCACGACTTGCAGACGTACTCCGGTGGGCGCTTCTCGCTCGGCCTGGGCAGCCAGATCAAGCCGCACATCGAGCGGCGCTTCGCGATGCCGTGGAGCCGGCCCGCCGCCCGCATGCGGGAGTACGTCAGCGCGCTGCGCGCCATCTGGGCCGCCTGGAACGAGGGCGAACGGCTGGACTTCCGCGGCGACTTCTACTCGCACACGCTGATGTCCCCGTTCTTCTCCCCGCCGCCCGCCACCGGCGGCGCGCCCAAGGTGTTCGTGGCCGCCGTCGGGGAGGCGATGACGCGGGTCGCGGGCGAGGTGGCCGACGGTCTGCTGGCCCACGGCTTCACCACCGAGCGGTATCTGCGCGAGGTCACCCTGCCGACCGTCGAGGCGGGCCTTGCGTCCTCGGGCCGCACCCGCGCCGACTTCTCCGTCTCCCATCTGCTGCTGACCGCGACCGGCGGGACACAGGAGGAGATGGCCCGCGCGATCGACGGCACCCGCGCCCAGGTCGCCTTCTACGGCAGCACGCCCGCCTATCGCGGGGTCCTGGAGCTGCACGGCTGGGGCGAACTCGGCGACGAACTGCACGCGTTGTCGACGTCCCGGCGCGAGGACAAGTGGGAGGCGATGACCCGGCTCGTCGACGACGAGGTCCTGGGCACCTTCGCGGTGGTGGCGGAGCCGGATCGGGTGGCGGGCGAGATCCGGCGCCGGTACGGGGCGCTGGTCGACCGCGTGTCCTTCTACACCGCCTACGAGACCCGTGCCGAGGTGTGGGAGCCGATCGTGGCGGAGCTGCGCGAGAGCTGACCGTCAGCCGAGCAGGTCCAGGACGGTGGTCATGGACCTGCTCTGCAGCAGATAGTCCTCCGCCTCCTGCAGATGCAGGTGCCACAGCTCCTCGGCGGCCTCGGCGCGGCGCGCGGCCACCAGGTCCACGAGCGCGCCGTGGGCGCGGAAACCCCGGCGGTTGGCCCGGATGTTCTCCGGGCTGCCGGCGTCGAGGTCGACGTGCGACCAGTTCGCCTGGTCGATGATGTGGCGGACCATGCCGTTGAGGACGCCGAGCGTCTCGTTGCCCGCGAGTTCCACGACCAGGGCGTGGAACTCCATGTGGGCGCGGATGAAGGCCGAGGGGTCGTCCATGAGCCGCTCGGCCTCGGCGACGGCGGCCCGCAGTCTGCGCAGGTCCTCGTCGGTGCGCCGCTCGGCCAGCAGACCCGCGCACGGCGCCTCGATCACCGTACGGGCGTCGTACACGTCCTTCAGCGTCGTGCCCCGGTACTCCAGCACCAGACCGGCGTAGCGGGCGGCCACCGTGCCCTCCGGGACCTGGACCCGCGCCCCGCCCCGGGCGCCCCTGCGCACGTCGATCAGCGACTCCGACTCCAGCACCCGGAACGCCTCGCGCAGGGTGGGCCGGGAGACGGCGAACTCCTCCATCAGCGCCGTCTCGGACGGCAGCGCGTCCCCCTCCACGAGCTCACCGCGCACGATCATGCGGCGCAGCCGTGCCGCGACCAGTTCCGCCATCTTGGGGACCCGGACCTGGGCGCCGCCGATCCCGCCGCGTCTCCCGGTCTCACTCATCGCGGGGACCACCTCCGTCCGGCCGGCAGGCGCGCGGCGCGCCTCAACCCGGTGGCCCCATACTAGAACTAGATAACTATTTAAGCTAGGTAATCGAGTTCGTCCGAATGAGGTGATCGGCCAGCGTCACCAACAGGTCGCGGCCGACCGACCGTTCACGCATGTCACCCATCATCAGCGGGACTTCGTCATCGAGGTCGAGCGCCTCGCGTACCTCCCGCTCACCGCGGTCCCGACGCCCGTGGAAACAGTTGACACCGACCACGAAGGGGATGCGGCGGCTCTCGAAGAAGTCGATGGAGGCGAAGCTGGTCTCCAGTCTGCGGGTGTCGGCCAGGACGACCGCGCCCAGGGCGCCGTGCACCAGGTCGTTCCACATGAACCAGAAGCGCTCCTGGCCGGGGGTGCCGAAGAGGTAGACCACCAGCCGGGGACTGACCATGATGCGGCCGAAGTCCATGGCGACGGTGGTCGTCGACTTGCGCTCGACGCCCTCGACGTCGTCGACGCCGACACTGGCCACGGTGAGGTACTCCTCGGTGCGCAGCGGCGCCACCTCACTCACCGCGCCGACCAGGGTCGTCTTGCCGACGCCGAAGCCGCCGGCCACGAGGATCTTGACGGCGGCGGGAGCCGCGCCCAGGGTGCGCGGGGCGAGGTCAAAGTCTGCGGAGGCCATCCCTCACCGCCCGAAGTAGGTTCATGTCCATGGTGCTTCCTGCCGCGACTGCGAGCGGCGGACGGGTGGCCACCCTGCCGAGGGCCACCAGGTCGTCGATGAGAATCTTCGCCACCGAGATCGGCAGGTCCAGCGCGGAGGCGATCTCGGCCACCGCCGCCGGCGCGCGGCACTGCCGCAGGATGGCGCGGTGCTCGGGTTGCAGACCGCGCGAGGACCGGCCGGGAACCTCCGGCTCGACGGTGGTCACGAGGGTGATCAGGGTCAGGTCGTCACGGGCGGGGGCGGTACGGCCCTGGGTGATCGTGTAGGGCCGGACGGACTGGGTGTCCGCGTCGTCCGCCTCCATGCCGTCCGTCCAGTGGCTCACTCACGTACACCGCCCTCGACCGTGGGCATGACGACGCGTGTCTCCGCGCCGAGGCGCCGGCCCACCTGCTGCATGAGGGTGTGCATGGCCACGGCCATCAGCTCGGCGTCCACCTCCTGGGAGGCCACGACGGCCAGGTGCGTGCCCCGGCCCGCGGCGGAGACGAACAGCCACAGGTCGGCCAGCTCGACGATCACCTGGTGCACCGGCCCGCCGTCGAAGAGTGTCCCGACCCCGCGGGCCAGGCTCTGCTGGCCGGTCGCCACGGCGGCGAGGCGCTCCGCGTCGCCACGGGCGATGGTGCTGGACTGGCTCACCACCAGACCGTCGTCGGACAGCACGATGGCGTGCCGGGTGCCCGGGACCTGTTCGACGAGGCCGTCCAGCAGCCAGTCGAGATCCTGATGAGTGGCGGTCGTGCGCAGTGTCATGGTCAGTCTTCCGTCGGGAAACTTCTGCGGGTCGGCAAGGTGTCTGCGGCGTCGTGGGCTGTGGGACTCGTACTCCTGGCCATACGGGACTGGCGTTGGAAGGCGCCGACGGTGGCGCCGGAACGGGCCGGCGTGGGCCGGGGGCCGGCCTCCCGCTCGTCGGGTCGGGCCCGCGCGGCCACGCCCGGGTCGCGCAACTCGTCGACGAGGCTGGCCTGGCGCACCCGTTTGGGCAGCGGTTGCACGGTTGCGGGGGCTGCGGCCCATGGCGCCGCGCCGACCGCGTCCGGTGCCGTGCGGGGCGGCGGGGGGCCGAACGGCTGGGACGGCAGACGGCGGCGCGGCGGGCGGACCACCTCCGATCCCTCGCTCGGGCCCGGTGCGGCGGATGGCGGCGGGCCGGTCCGCGGCCTGTCCCGCGGGACGGCCTGGCCGGTCGGTACGCCGTTCGTGGCCGGCCGGTGCGCGTTCGGGTCCGGATCGTGCGCCTCCCCCGGTCCCGCCTCCGCGGCCGCCGCGACCAGGTCGGGGACCGGCGGCCAGGAGGCGACGACCTCCTCCGCGGGCCCGGAGGTATCGACGACGACCAGTTCGTCGGGGATGAGGACGACCACCCGGGTCCCGCCGAACGCCGAGGGCCGCAGCTCCACCTGGATACCGAGGCCCTGCGCCAGCCGGGCGACGACGTACAGCCCGAGCCTGACGTCGTCGGCCCGCGACATCACGTCCATGCGGGGCGGGTCGGCCATCATCAGGTTGACCGCCTCGTACTGCGCGTCGTCCATGCCCACCCCGCGGTCCTCGATCTCCACCGCGAGACCGCGCCCGACTTGGGCGGCGTACACCTCCACCGGGGTCGGCGGCCGGGAGAAGCCCACCGCGTTCTCCATGAGTTCGGCCAGGACGTGGATGACGAGACCGACGGCACGCTCGGACAGCCAGACCCGGCCCTGCACCTCGATCTGGATCCGCCGGTAGTCCTGCACCTCGCTCTGGGCGGAGCGCAGCACGTCCAGCACCAGCACCGGCTTGCGCCAGCGCCGTTGGGGCTGGCCGCCACCGAGGATGACCAGGTTCTCCTCGTAGCGGCGCAGCCTCGCGGTGAGGTGGTCGAGGTCGAACAGGTCCTCCAGCACCTCGGGATCCTCGTGCTTGCGTTCCAGTTCGCTGAGCTTCTTCATCTGCAGGCCGATGAGCAGCTGGGTACGGCGGGCGATGCGCTGCAGCAGCTTCTCGAATCCGTGGAGCTGGCCCACCTGGGCCACCGTGGTGTCGAGGGCGGTGTGACGGGCGAGGTTGAGGGCCTGGCCCAGCTGGCCGAGCTCGTCGCCGCTGTGCGGGATCGCCGGGAGTTCGGCGTCCGGGTCGACGACCTCGCCCCGGCGCATGCGGTCCACCACGTCCGGCAGCCGGCTCTGCAGGTCCAGGGCCGCGGTGCGCAGGGCGGAGATCCGGCGGCGCAGCACGCGGGTGAACAGGAGGGTGATCAGGGCGACCACGAACACGGCGACGGCGTTGCTGACGCTGGTGACGGTCAGCCGGGTCTCCATCGACCGCAACTGCTTGTCCGTGGCGGCCGTCAGGGTCTTGGCGTAGGTGGTGTTGCGCTGCTGGAGCCCCGCGGTGACCTGCTGGACGCTGTCGCGCCAGGTCCGGCCGAGCCCCTTGGAGAACGGGTCCGATTCCTTTCCGGAGGCGGCGCCCGCGAGCACGCCCTGTTCGACGGCGGTCTTCTTCTTCCACCCGCTGCCCGCCATGAGCTCGCGGAACTGCCGCGCCTCGTCGGCGGAGACCAGCGGCACCACCTTGTCGTCGAAGATGAACTGCTGAGCGCCGATCCAGGAGGCGAGCTGTCCCCGGTCGGTGCCGGAGAGCCTGCCGGTGACGGAGGCGCGGGTGAGCAGCGCGTCCTCGCGCGAGATCATCTCCATGCCCCAGTCCTCGTCGATGACCGGGCGGACGAGGTGGTCGATGCCGGGCAGGCCGACGGTGCTGAGTGTGTTGAACACCTTCAGGTGCAGGGAGATCAGACCCGTGTAGCGGTCGAAGGTCTGCTGCGGCGAGGAGGTCCGCCCGTCCACGCCCGCGCGGTAGTCGGCCAGGTTCCGCAGGGCCCTGCTCAGCTCGACGACGTCGCCGCGGATGTCGGCCGGCGCGTTCCACCCGCTGGCGGGCAGCGCCTCGACGGCCTTGACGGCCGCGTCGGTGCGGGCCCGCTGTGTGCGCAACTGCTCCTGGAAGGCGGCGGGGTCGGCCTGGGCCGCCTCGCTGAGCCGGCGTTCCTCCTGCAGGGAGAAGAAGGCGCCCAGGACCGGCCGGGCGGCCTGGGTGGACACGTCGTTGCGGTCCTGCTGGCGCCGCCAGTCGGTGTAGAGCTGCGCGGAGTCGACCGCCCACAGCGCCACCAGGGTCACGATGGGCACCAGGGCCAGGACGAGCAGGACCGTACGCAGCGCCGGCTGCCGTTCGGCTCCGGGTTCCCGCCTGCCGCCCTGTCTCTTCGACGCTCGCGCATGCACTGCCACTTCAGGTCCTCAGCGATGCTCACAGAGGCGGGTCACCCCAGCGGTGCCCGCGCGATGCGGGTGATGCTATCGACGGAAACCGCTAACTCAATACACTGAGAGCAATCAGTGTTTAAATTATGATGAGGCGGCAGTCATTCCGTGATCGACGGGGACAGTCGGTCGTCCGGTACGAAGTACGGCAATGTGATCTCGTCGGTGAGGGCGCGGAAGTCCACGCGGACGCGCAGTCCGATGACGACGTCCCCGGGGTCGCCCGCGTCCACGTGCGCCAGCAGGGCGGCCCCGTCGTCGAGGTCGATCACGGCCAGTGCGAAGGGGGTGTCGAAGCCTGGGCCCGGGGCGCGGTGGACGACGGTCACCGAGTAGACGGTTCCCCGGCCCGCGCTGGGCGCGTACCGCCAGTCGCGCGCCATGCAGCCGGGGCAGGCGGGTTCGGGGACGAAGAAGCGCAGACCACAGGTCGGGCACTGCGGGACAACCAGCTCGCCGCGCCGGGCCGCCTCCCAGAACGGCCGGGACAGCTGCGTCGGGACGGGTACGGGCCGGCTCATCGCATCCTCCCCAGCACGCTCATCTCGTAATGCTGCGCCCCCGAACCGGCGTTGCCGACGACCGCCAGCTCCGCGTCCTCCACCTGGTGCACGGCCGTGCCGCGCAACTGCCGCACCGCTTCGACGACCTTGAGAGTCATCTGCTGGGTGCCGTTCCAGGCGTACGCCAGGCAGCCGCCGTCCGGGTTGACCGGGTGCTTGCCGCCGACGGCGATGGCGCCGCTCGCGGCCAGCGGGCCGCCCTCGCCCTCGCCGCACAGACCGAGGATCTCCAACTGGCGGATGACTTCGAAGGAGTTGGGGTCGTAGAGGGAGAACACGTCCACGTCGTGCGGGCCGATGCCGGCCATCGCGTAGGCGCGCTCGGCGGCCTCCCGCCCGAGCCCGCCGACCTCCCGGTACAGCGCCGGGTTGGCGTACGCGGCCTGGTGGTACTGCATGCCGCCGCCGAGGACGGCGACGGGCGGGTGCGGCAGGTCCCGGGCCCGCTCGGCGGTGGTCACGACGAGCGCCGCGCCGCCCTCGCCGACGATGCAGCAGTCCAGCAGATGGAAGGGGGTGGCCACCATGCGGGAGGCGAGCACGTCGTCGGCGGTGTACGGGCCGCGCCCGTACATCATCGCCTCCGGGTTGGTGGTGCCGTTGTTGCGGATGGTGGCGGCGACCTCCGCGAGCTGGCGGGAGGTCGTGCCGTACTCGTGCATGTGCCGGGCGGCCACCAGGGCGAACTGGGCGACGACATAACTGCCCCACACGTCCGCGAACTCCAGCGCCACCCCGGCCCCGACGGGGCCCGTCCCCCGCGAGACCAGCTTGCAGCCGCCGACCACGACGGTTTCGGCGAACCCCGCCCGCACGGCCGCCGCCGCCTTCAGCAGGCCGCGGGAGCCCGCGTTGTCGAGCATCGAGTCGCTGGTCCAGCGCAGGTCCCGGCCGAGCACGCGCGCCCAGGAGCTGCCCTCACCGGGCACACCGCCCGGGCCGGGCCAGTCGACCTGGGCGCCGTCGACGTCCGACGGCGCCAGCCCGGCGTCCGCGAGCGCGCCGCTCACCGCTTCGAGCGCGAGGTCCATGGCGTCCCGGTCCGGGAGGGACAGCGCCTGTTCGGTGGCGTACACGCCGACGACGACCGGCAGACGGCGGTCCGCGGGGTTCACCGTCCCGCGCCGAGCGTGTCGCCGCCCGGGTAACCGCCGCCGCCGAAGCGCTCGTCGAGCGCCTCGTAGTCCTTCGCGAAGTCCTTCGTGCGGGGCAGCGCGTCGACGAACTCCACCGTCTTGGGCTTCTTGTACGAGGCGATCCGCGCCCGGCAGTGCTCGACGACGTCCTCGGCGGTGACCGGTCCGGCGTCGGCGTGCAGCACCACGACGGCCTTGACGTCCTGCGCCCAGCGCTCGTTCGGCACGCCGATCACGGCGGC
This sequence comes from Streptomyces sp. NPDC005799, assembly GCF_040630525.1. Taxonomy (NCBI): domain Bacteria; kingdom Bacillati; phylum Actinomycetota; class Actinomycetes; order Kitasatosporales; family Streptomycetaceae; genus Streptomyces; species Streptomyces sp. NPDC005799. The sequence continues at coordinate 76,318 of NZ_JBEXXQ010000026.1, read as the reverse complement.
CTCCTTCACCGCCGGATGGGACTCGATGCAGTTCTCCACCTCGGCGGGGAAGATGTTCTCGGCGGCCGACTTGAGCATGCGGGTGGTCGTGCCGAGGAAGCTGATCGTGCCGTCGGCCTCGCGGCGGCCGAGGTCGGTGGTGTGCCACCAGCCGAAGCGGAAGCGCTCCTCGTTGATCTCGGGCCGGTTCCAGTAGCCGAGGTGCACGAGGTCCCCGCGGACGCAGATCTCGCCGGCCACCCCGGTCGCGCACTCCGCGCCGGTGCTGTCGAGGACGCGCACGGCGGTGCCCGGGCCGGGGCGTCCCGCGTTGCCGGTGCCCGTGCCGCCGTAGGCGCCCGTCACGGCGAAGCCGGTCACCTCGGTCTGTCCGTAACCGCGGCCCTCTCCACCGCCGTTGCGGGTGAAGCGGCTGGTGTCGGTGGGCACGGTGCCCTGCCACAGAGGCGCGGCGACGCTCGCCCGCAGATGCGAGAGGTCGTGCCCCGCCTCGCGGTTCAGCGCGACGAGCTGCGCGATGGTCGGTGGCATCAGATAGGCGTGGGTGCACTTCTCGGCCGCCAGCAGCGGCAGCAGTTCCTCGGCGACGACCCGGCGCACGATGACGTTCTTGCCGCCGTGGACGAAGGCCGGGACGCCCCAGAACTGGTAGTTGCCGATGTGGAACATGGGCCCGGCGCCGAGGAAGGCGGTCTCCGTGCCGATGTCCCCCATCCAGGCGGCGCCCGCGCCCATGGCGAGGAGGTTGCGGTGCGAGAGCATCGAGCCGGACTGGCGTCCGGAGATCGCCGCGGTGTAGATGACGAGCAGCGCCGTGTCGGGATCGACGTCGACATCCGGGTCCTCGGGCGAACCGGCGGCCAGGAAGGACTCGTACGAGTCGGGCCCCTCGGTGTCGTGCCGCAGCCACAACGCCCGGTGGTCGCTGCCGAGTTCGGCTCGCGCCTTGCCGACGGTGTCGCCGATCTCCTCGTCCTGCCAGACGACGACCCGGGGGTCGAAGTCCTCGACGGCGAAGGCCATTTCGGGGGCGGCCCAGCGCCAGTAGCCGGGGCAGACCATGGCACCGGTCTTCGCGGCGGCACCGAGCAGCTCCCAGATGCGGAAGGAGTTCTGCCCCAGCCACAGAATGCGGTCGCCGGGGCCGACGCCCGCCTCGGTGAGGGCGTTCGCGAGGCGGTTGGTGCGCTCGTCGAGCTGCGGCCAGGTCAGCCGGATGTCGCCGTCGACGAGGGCGACGCCGTCGGGGTAGGACCTGCGGTGCTCGCGGATGAGGTCGCCGAACGTCAGGCGGCGGGCGGGATTCACGGTGGTTCGCTCCTGTGGGATCTCGTCAGACGCGGCCGACGCCGACGCCCTTGACGTGGATGAACTCCTCCAGTCCGGCCCTGCCGCCCTCCCGTCCGAACCCGCTGAGGCCGACGCCTCCGAAGGGCGTGGCCGGCGAGGTGATCGGGTTCGGGCCGGGGTTGACGTACACCGTGCCGGCCTTCAGGCGCGGCACCAGGCGGTTCACGCGGGCGATGTCGCGGGACTGGACGTAGGCGGACAGGCCGTACTCGGTGTCGTTGGCGAGGGCGACCGCCTCGTCCTCGGTGTCGAACGGGGTGATGGCGAGGACCGGGCCGAAGATCTCCCGCTGGGCGAGGTCGCTGTTGTTGTCGACGTCGGCGAAGACGGTGGGGGAGACGAACCAGCCGTCGGCGTCGAGGCGTTCACCGCCGTACACCAGCCGTCCCGCGCCGTCCTGCACCGCCTTGTCGATCACGCCCTCGACGCGGTCGCGGGCGGCCGCGTCGATCAGGGGCCCGATGTAGGTCGCCGGGTCGAGCGGGTCGCCCACGGGGAGGTGGGCGACGACCCCGGTGACCCGGGCGACCACCTCGTCGTAGATCGGCCGCTCCACCAGCAGGCGGGTGGGCAGCGCGCAGCCCTGGCCGGTGTTGCTCATGGCGAAGGCCGCGCAGTACGGCACGACGGTGTCGAGGTCGGTGTCGGCGAAGAGCAGGTTGGCGGACTTGCCGCCGAGTTCGAACAGGACGGGCTTGAGGCTGAGCGCCGCGTCGGCCATGATGCGGCGCGCGGTCGCCGGGCCGCCGGTGAAGGAGATCTTGTCCACGCCAGGGTGCGTCACCAGGGCCGATCCGGCGTCGCCGAGGCCGGTGACGACGTTGATCACGCCGTCGGGGATGCCCGCCTCGCGGGCCAGGTCGGCGAAGAGCAGCGCGGAGAACGGGGTGGACTCGGCGGGTTTGATCACCACGGTGTTGCCGGCGGCGAGCGAGGGCGGGATCTTCATCGCCAGGGACAGCGCGGGCGAGTTCCAGGTGATGATGTGGCCGATCACGCCGTACGGCTCGGCCAGGGTGTACTCGACGTTCTCGTGGGGGCTGTAGGCCGCGCCGACCATGCCCTCGATCTTGTCGGCCCAGCCCGCGTAGTACTCGGTCCACTCGGCGATGTGCGTTCCGACGTTCTCGGCCCAGCCGCCGACGCAGACTCCGTTCTCCAGCGGGCTGATCGCCGCGAAGTCGGGGATGTGCTCGCGGATCAGCTGGGCGAAGCGGGTGAGCAGACGGCGCCGTTCGGCCGGTCGCATGCCGCCCCAGACCTCGAACGCGGTCCGGGCCGCGGCGACGGCCTGGTCCACCTCGCCGGGGCCCGCGAGCGGGATCTCGGCCTGGACGAGACCGGTCGCCGGATTGACGTGCTCGAAGAGCCCCCCGCTGGTGTCGGACAGCTCCTTGCCGCCGATGACGAGGCGTGGGCGCGGCAGAACCTGCTCGGCCCGCTGTCGGTGCAGTGCTACGTCGACGGTGACCACAGTTGCCTCCTGTCCGTACACTTCGCTTAAATAGCTAACCTATTTATCGGTGGCAGTCAATGACAGTGCCGGTGTCACAGACCCAGCGAGCGGCCGACGATCTCCTGCATGATCTCCGAGGTGCCGCCGAACACCCGCTGCACCCGGCTGTCGCGCCAGATGCGGGCGATCTCGTACTCGTTGACGTAGCCGTAGCCGCCGAAGAGCTGCATGCAGCGGTCGATGACCGCCCAGCCGGTCTCCGTGGTCCAGTACTTGGCCGCGGCGGCCTCCTCGGCCGTCAACTCGCCCTGGACCAGGGCCATGATGCAGCCGTCGACATAGACCCGGGCGGCGGCGAGCTTCGCCTTGATGTCCGCGAGGGCGAACCGGTTGGCCTGGAACTCGCCGATCGGCCGGCCGAAGGCGGTGCGGGTCCTGGCGTACTCAAGAGTCACGTCGAAGGCCCGTTGCGCGGAGGCGAGCGCGGCGACGGCGATGGCGAGCCGCTCGGTGGGGAGGTTGCCCATCATGTGGTAGAAACCGCGCCCCTCCTGCCCGATCAGGTTCTCGGCGGGGACGCGCACCTCGTGGAAGAAAAGTTCGGCGGTGTCCTGGGCCTTCATCCCGACCTTGTCGAGCTTGCGTCCGCGCTCGAAGCCCTCGGCGCCGCGCTCGACGACGATCAGACTGATGCCCTTGTGCCCGGCCGCGGGGTCGGTCTTGCAGGCGACGATGACGAGGTCGGCGAGGATGCCGTTGGTGATGAAGGTCTTGGAGCCGTCGATCACCCACTCGTCGCCGTCCCGGCGGGCGGTGGTGCGGATGCCCTTGAGGTCGGATCCGGCGGCCGGCTCGGACAGGGCGAGCGCGCAGATGGTCTCGCCGGCGATCACCCCGGGCAGCCAGCGCGCCTTCTGCTCCTCGGTGGTGAGGTTCATGAGGTAGGGCGGTACGACGTCGTTCTGCAGGCCGAGCCCGATGCCGACGGCGCCGGTGGCGGCCATCTCCTCCGCCATGATGGCGTTGTAGCGGAAGTCGCGGACGCCCTGCCCGCCGTACTCCTCCGGGAACTCCCAGCCGATCAGTCCGGCCTTGCCCGCCGCCGCCCACGCGGCCCGGCCGACCTGCCCCTCGCGCTCCCACTCCGCGCTGTACGGGACACATTCCCGCAGGTAGTAGGAGCGGGCGGTCTCGCGGAACAGGTCGTGCTCCTCGGCGAAGATCGTACGGCGCATCTCGACTCCACTCCTGCGTGTCACATACCCTGCATCTCGCTTATTTAGCTGAAGTAGTTATACGATAGCGCTGTTTTCGGAGCCGGGACAGGGAGGGCGCGTGAGCGTACGGGACAAGGTGGCGCTCGTCACCGGAGCGGGGCGTGGCATCGGCGAGGCGATCGCCGACCGGCTCGCCGACCGGGGAGCCGCGGTCGCCGTCTGCGACCTGGACCCCGAGGCCGCGGGCAAGGTGGCGGCGCGGCTCGCGGAGCGCTACGGGGTGCGCGCGGCCGGAGTCGGCGCGGACATCTCCGACCGCTCGGCCGTGCACGCGGCCGTGGAGCGGGTGGCGGCCGAACTCGGCCCGGTGGACGTGCTGGTGAACAACGCGGCCGTGGACGTCATCGGCCGGTTCGTGGACAGCGACGAGGAGACCTGGGACCGCATCATCGCGGTCAACCTGCGCGGGACGATCACCATGACCCGGGCGGTGCTCGACTCGATGATCGAACGCGGCGGCGGCCGGATCGTGCACATCGCCTCGGACGCCGGCCGGGTCGGTTCCTCCGGCGAGGTCGTGTACTCCGCGACGAAGGGCGGTGTCATCGCCTTCGGCAAGGCGCTGGCCCGCGAGGTCGCCCGGCACGGCATCACCGTCAACAGCGTCTGCCCCGGGCCGACCGACACCGCACTGCTCGGGCAGGTCGCCGAGTACAGCCGGAAGATGTACGACGCGACCGTGCGGGCCATTCCGCTGCGCCGCGTCGCCCAGCCCGCCGAGATCGCCGGCGTGGTGGCCTTCCTCGCGTCCGACGACGCCGCCTACATGACCGGGCAGACGCTCTCGGTCAGCGGCGGCCTGACGATGGTCTGAGGTGACCGCCGTGCTGCGTGTCGAACTACGGGACCACATCGCCGTGTTGACACTGGACCGGCCGGAACGGCTCAATGCCGTCGGCTCGGAGACCGTGGACCGGCTCACCCGCGCACTCGAGGGGATACGCGACAACGACGACGTACGCGCCCTCGTCGTGACCGGAGCCGGCCGCGCCTTCTCGGCCGGTGCCGACCTCGGCGAGATCGAGTCCTTCACCTCCCCCGGGCAGTTCCGGGCCTTCGTGGGGCGGCTGACTCGGGCGTTCGCGCTCCTGGAGGACTTCCCCAAGCCGTCGGTCGCGGCCGTCCACGGGTTCGCCTTCGGCGGCGGTCTGGAGCTGGCGCTCGCCTGCGACCTGCGGGTGGCCGAGCGCGGGACGCGTCTGGGGCTGCCCGAGATGAAGCTGGGCGTGCTGCCGGGCGCGGGCGGCACGCAGCGGCTCCCGCGTCTGCTGCCGACGGCGGTCGCCAAGCAGATGATCCTCACCGGGGAACCGATCGACGCGGAGCGCGCCTGGCAGCTGGGGCTGGTCAACGAGCTGGCCGAACCCGGCGGAGCGCTCGCCGCCGCCGAGAAGCTGGCCGGCGGTCTGACGGCCGGGGCACCGCTCGCGCTCGCCGCGGGCAAGCGGCTGATCGACCAGGGGCTCGCCATGAGCCTCGAGACCGCGATCGCCTACGAGCGGGAGACCGTCTCGGTGCTCTTCTGCACCGAGGACCGCATCGAGGGACTCAAGGCCTTCCGCGAGCGCCGGCCCGGCGCGTTCCGCGGCGTGTAGGCCTACCGACACACCTGGAGGTGGGCCGTGCGGCCACTGGAAGGCATTTCCGTCGTCGAGCTCGGCATGTGGGTGGCCGCACCGGCCGCCGCCACCATGCTGGCCGACTGGGGCGCCGACGTGATCAAGGTGGAGGCACCCACCGGCGACCCCAACCGCTACACGCTGCGGCACGTCGGCCAGGACATCGACAGCGCGCCCCCGTTCGAGACCGACAACCGCGGCAAGCGCGGCATCGTCCTCGACCTGCGCTCCGAGGACGGCAGAGCGGTCCTGGAGCGGCTGCTGGAGCGCGCCGACGTCTTCGTCACCAACCTCCGGCCCGGTGCCCTGGAGCGGCTGGGGCTGGACCCGGAGGAGTTGCGGGAGCGCCATCGCCGACTGGTCGTCGGCACGCTGACGGGCTACGGCTGGGCGGGCGCCGAGCGCGACCGGGCCGGTTACGACGTCTCCGCCTTCTGGGCCCGGCCGGGCATCGCCGCCATGCTCAACCCGGCCGGCGAGCCGCCGCCCGGCATCCGCCCCGGCCTCGGCGACCGTACGGCCGCCGCCAACCTGGTCGCCGGTGTGCTCGCCGCGCTGCTGCGCCGCGAACGCACCGGCGAGGGCGGCGTGGTGGACGTGTCGCTGCTGCGGTCCGGGACGTACGCGAACGGCAACGACCTCGCCCTGCAGAACTTCTTCGGCAAGCGTGGGCGCACCCGCCCCCGCACCGAGCACGAGTCGCCGCTCTACAACTGCTACCAGGCCGCCGACGACCGCTGGTTCTGGCTGGTCGGTCTGGAGGGTGGCCGGCACTGGCCCGGCGTGGTCAAGGCGCTCGGCCGGGAGGACCTGTCGGAGGACGAACGGTTCGCCACCGGCAAGGCCCGGCGGGGCCATGTACGGGAGCTGATCGCCGTGTTCGACGAGGAGTTCGCCAAGCGGCCGCTGGAGGAGTGGGCGGCGCGGTTCGACGCCGAGGGCGTGTGGTGGGCACCCGTGCAGACCCTCGCCGAGGTGTCCGCCGACCCGCAGGCGGAGGCCGTGGGGGCGTTCGTCGAGCAGCCCGGCATGGGCGACGCGCCGCCCCTGCGCACGGTGGCGACCCCGGTGCGCTTCTGGGGCGTGGACGAGAAGCCGCGCACGGGCGCGCCCACGCTCGGCGAGCACACCGACGACGTACTGCGCGAACTCGACTGACCCGACACATCAGCTCTTCTTCTGGAGGTACGGCGTGGGCATCCTCGACGACAAGGTCGCCATCGTGACCGGCGGTGGCCGGGGGCTGGGCCGGGCGCACTGTCTGGCGCTCGCCGAGGCCGGGGCGACCGTGGTGGTCAACGACCTCGGCTCGGGCGTGCACGGCGAGCGGACCGGGGACTCCCCCGCCGACGACGTGGTCGCGGAGATCACCAAGCTGGGCGGCCGGGCGGTCGCCAACCACGCCTCGGTCACCGACTGGGCGGCCACGGAGGCGATGGTGGCGGACACGGTCGCGGAGTTCGGCCGGCTGGACGTCGTCGTCAACAACGCGGGCATCGTGCGCGACCGGATGCTGTTCTCGATGACCGAGGCCGAGTTCGACTCGGTGATCGCGGTGCATCTCAAGGGCACCTTCGCCCTCACCCGGCACGCGTGCGCGTACTGGCGCGAGGCGTCCAAGCGGGGTGAGCGCGTCACCGGCCGGATCATCAACACCACGTCCGGAACAGGGCTGTTCGGCAACCAGGGGCAGTCCAACTACGGTGCCGCGAAGGCCGGGATAGCCGGGCTGACCGTGCTCACGGCCCTGGAGATGCGCAAGTACGGCGTCACCGCGAACGCCATCTCGCCCATCGCGGCCACCCGGATGACGGACGGGCTCGAGGTCGGCGCGTCCCTCGCGGCCACCGACGGTTTCGACCCGCGCGATCCCGCCAACGCATCCGGGGTCGTCGTCTACCTCGCCTCCGACAGCGCGGCCTGGCTGACCGGGCAGGTCCTGCGCATCGAGGGCAACCGGCTGAACCGGCTGACGGGCTGGACCGTCGCCGCGGTCCACCCCAGCCGGTCGGGACAGGCCCTCACGTACGACGAACTCGTGGACGCCGTACCGCAGTTGTACGGTGTCTCACCCGCGGGCCGGGCCACGGGGGCAGGCCAGTGAAAGGCCATGACGCCGCCGCGCTCGTCCTCCGGGCCACCCTCGGCCCCATGCTCTTCGCCCACGGCTGGAACAAGGTCGCGGGGCCGGGCGGGCTGGAGGGCACGACAGGCTGGTTCGAGGCGCTCGGCCTACGGCCGGCGGCCGTGCACGCCCGGATGGCGGCCGGGACCGAGATGGCGGCGGGCGTGGGCATCGCCCTCGGCGCGGCGGGCCCCCTGCCCGCGGCGGCGGCCGTCGGACTGATGACCGTCGCGGCCCGGACCGACCACCGCGGCAAGGGTTTCTTCGTGTTCAAGGGCGGCTGGGAGTACGTCGGCGTGGTGGGCGGCGCGGCCGTCGCCCTGGCGGCACTCGGCCACGGCCGGTACTCCCTCGACGGGCTGCTGCACCGCGAACGGGCGGGCGCGGGACCGGCGTTGCTCGCCGCCGGACTCGGCACGGCGAGCGCGGCGGCCCTGCTGGCGGCCTGCTACCGGCCGCGGCGGAAGCCGGACGAGACACAAACGGATCACTAGGTAAGGGAGTCGACATGGACGCGGCTGACTTCAGCGCGGTGCTGTCCGAGGTCCGGCGTTTCGTCCGGGAACGCGTCGTGCCGCTCGAGGCGGAGATCGACGAGAAGGACGAGATGCCCGCGGACATCCGCGAGGCGGCGAAGAAGATGGGGCTGTTCGGCTTCGCGCTGCCCGAGGAGTACGGCGGGCTGGGTCTGTCGATGCACGAAGAGGCCCGGCTGATGTTCGAACTGGGCTACACCACACCGTCGTTGCGCTCCATGTTCGGGACGAACAACGGTATCGCCGGGCACGTCCTGATGGTCGGCGGCACGGAGGAACAGAAGGCCGAGTGGCTGCCGCGGATCGCCTCCGGCGAGGTCCTGGCGTCGTTCGCGCTCACCGAACCCGAGGCAGGGTCCGACCCGTCGACGCTGACCACCCGCGCCCATCTCGACGGAGACACCTGGGTGATCAACGGCGCCAAGCGGTACATCACCAACGCCCCGCTCGCCGACGTCTTCATGGTCTTCGCCCGCACCGACCCCGACGCCCCGCGCACCCGGGGCATCTCCACCTTCCTCGTCCCCGCCGGTACGCCGGGTCTGACGGTGGCCGCCCGGGACCACAAGATGGGCCAGTTCGGGGCCTGGACCGCGGACGTGTACTTCGACGACGTACGCGTCCCGGCCTCCGCGCTGGTCGGCGGTGAGGCCGGGCTCAACCGGGGCTTCTCCACGGCCATGGGCTGCATCGCGCACGGCCGCGTCCACATCTCGGCGCTGATGGTCGGCATGGCGGAGCGGCTGGTCGACGAGTCGGTCGCGTACGCGAGCACCCGCAGGCAGTCCGGACAGCTCATCGGCTCCTTCCAGCTCGTCCAGGGCCTCATCGCCGACTCGCAGACCGACTACTACACCGGCCGGGCCACGGTCCTGGAGGCGGCGAGCGCCTTCGACGCGGGGACCGACACCAAGATCGGCCCGTCCTGCGCGAAGTACTTCGCCAGCGAGATGGTCTGGCGGGTCGCCGACCGGGCGGTGCAGATCCACGGCGGCGCGGGCTACATGCGCGGTGTCGCCGTGGAGCGCTTCTACCGCGACGCGCGCCTGTTCCGCATCTACGAGGGCACCAGCCAGATCCAGCAGGTCATCATCGCGAAGGCCCTACTGGGCGAGGCGGCCCGCGGCTGACCTGACGCCGGCAGCCACGAGGCCGCGCGGTCACCGACACACGGCTGACCCGAACCCGCGGCCCCGCAGCCACGCGGGCGCGCGGCCCCCTGGCTGAACCGGACCCGCGGCCTCGCGGCCTCGCGGCCACCCGGCACCCGGCACCCGGCACCCGGCACCCGGCACGCAGCACGCAGCACGCAGCACGCAGCACGCAGCACGCAGCTGAACCGGACCCGCAGCCTCGCGGTCACTCGGCACCCGGCTGAACCGGACCTGCGGCCTGGCAGGCGCGCAGGCACGCGGGCACGCGGGCACGCGGGCAACCCGGCCACGCGGTCACCCGACATGCGGTTGACCCGGACCCGCGGCCACTCGGCACCCGGCACCCGGCACCGGCACCGGCACGCAGCACCCGGCTGAACCGGACCCGCGGCCTCGCGGCCTCGCGGCCACCCGGCACCCGGCACGCAGCACGCAGCACGCAGCACGCAGCACGCAGCACGCAGCACGCAGCTGAACCGGACCCGCAGCCTCGCGGTCACTCGGCACCCGGCTGAACCGGACCTGCGGCCTGGCAGGCGCGCAGGCACGCGGGCACGCGGGCAACCCGGCCACGCGGTCACCCGACATGCGGCTGACCCGGACCCGCGGCCACCCGGCACCGGCACCGGCACCGGCACGCAGCACCCGGCTGACCCGGACCCGCGGCCTCGCGGCCACCCGGCTGAACCGGACCCGCGGCCTCGCGGGCATCCGGCCTCGCCGTCACGCGGGGTGGGAGAGCTGTTCGCGTACCCACGCGGGGTCGGGATTGACGTGGGGCCGGCCGGCCACGACGACGGTCGGCACGGTTTCGTTGCCGTCGTTGACCGCCCGCACCGCCGCCGCGCCCTCGGGGTCGCGCCAGATGTCGACCCAGTGCGCCCGGCGGGCCCGGCGGCCCAGGCGCATGCGCAGCCGGAGGCAGTAGGCGCAGCCCGGCCGCCAGTAGACGACCGGCCGGCCGTCGGTCGCGCTCCGGCGCAGCGCCTCCACCGCTCCGACCGACCTGGGGAAGACGAGGGGCGAGTTCACCCCCGCGAGCAGGACGAACGCCAGCAGGAGTACGCCGGCCGTAGCAGGGGTTCCCTCGAGGAGTGCCCCGACCGCGAGGCCCGTGCCGCAGAGCAGGAACAGGATCGGCGGGAGCCAGACACGCGTCATGGGAACGAAGGCTATGCGAGGAGCCGGAACGTGCCACGGACGGGGTCGTCGAGAGGGCCCCGGGGACGTCCGAAGCCCCGGGGCCCTCTCCACAGCTCGATCGTCAGATGCCGAGCCGGTCCAGGAGGCGTTCGTGGTAGATCGCCGGTCCACCGAAGAGCAGTTGGGAGGACTTCGCCCGGCGAAAGTACAGATGCGCCGGGTGTTCCCAGGTGAAGCCGATGCCGCCGTGGACCTGGATGTTCTCCATGGCGGCAATCATGTACGCCTTGGAGCAGCTCGCGTGGGCGACCGCCGAGGCCACGGGGAAGTCGGCGGAGCCCTCGGCGGCCAGCAGCGCGGCCTCCCGTGACGCGGCCTCGGCGAGTTCGACCTGGACCAGCATGTCCGCGCACTTGTGCTTGACCGCCTGGAAGGAGCCGATCGGCCGGCCGAACTGGTGCCGGGTGCGGGCGTACTCCGCGCTCATCTCCAGGCACCGGCGCGCCCCGCCCGCCTGCTCCGCGGCCAGCCCCACCGACGCCACGTCCAGGACCCGGGCCATGACACGCCCGCCCGCCCCGTCCGTGCCCACGAGCACCGCGGGCACGGCGTCGAAGGTCAGCCGGGCCATGGCCCTGGTGGCGTCCAGGGTGGTGAGCGGCTCCGCGGACAGACCCGGCGCCGACCGGTCGAGCGCGAAAAGGGACGGACCTGCGACCGTGCGGGCGACGACCAGGACCAGGTCCGCCGTGGTGCCGTCGATCACGAAGCACTTGCGGCCGGTCAGCCGCCAGCCGCCGTCCCCGTCGGGCCGTGCGCGCACGGTGATCAGGGCGGGGTCCCAGGAGCCGTCGTCCTCGGCGACGGCGAGGGTGGCCGTGGTGCGGCCGTCGGCGATGCCCGGCAGATGGCGGGCGCAGGCGTCCCGGTCGCCGGAGGCCAGCAGCGCCTGGGCGGCCAGCAGGACGGTGGAGAAGAAGGGCGCGCAGAACAGGGCGCGGCCCATCTCCTCCAGGACCACGCCGAGTTCGACGAGGCCGAAGCCGTCGCCGCCGTACTCCTCGGGGATGGCCAGCCCCGGCAGCCGTAGCTGGTCGGACGCCTGGGCCCACACCTCGGGGTCGAAGCGCGGCTCGCTGTCCATGAGCTTGCGCACGGCCTCTTCCGCTGACTTGGCCTCCAAGAACTCCCTCACGGATGACCGCAGTTCCTTCAGCCCGCTGTCGTCGGCGATCATGCGCGTGCCTCCTTCGGCAGGCCGAGGACACGTTCCGCGAGGATGTTCTTCATGATCTCCTCGGTGCCTCCGAGGATGCGCAACGCCGGGGTGGCCAGCAGGAGTTCGGCCCAGGAGTACGTCCCCCAGCGCCCGGTGTCGGCGATGATGCGCGGGCCGAGGCACTCGGAGACGAAGTGGGCGGCGCGGGTGAGGTTCTGACCGTACATCAGCTTGGCGACGGACCTCTCGGGGCCGGGGGCGGAGCCCGCTCGCAGGGTCCGCTGGGCTCGGGTGTTGAGGTACCGGGTGGCCATGGCGTCGACGAGGAGTTCGGCGAGGCGTGCGCGCAGGGCGCGGTCGTCCCAGGTCCAGGTGGCGCGCATGAGCGCCGAGAGGTGGTCCGGGGACAGGGCGGCGGCCACCGGTCCTGCGCCCTCGCTGCCGACGGTGTCGCGCTCGTTCATCAGGGTGGTCAGGGCGACCGTCCAGCCGCCGTCGACCTCGCCGAGACGGTGGTCGTCGGGGATGCGGACGTCGGTGAGGAAGACCTCGTTGAAGTCGGCGCCGCCGGTCATCTGCCGCAGGGGCCGTACCTCGACGCCCGGGGCGTCCATGGGGACGAGGAAGGCGGTGATGCCGCGGTGCTTGGGAGCGTCGGGATTGGTCCGGGTCAGCGCGAGGCCGATCTGGCTGTGGTGGGCGACCGAGGTCCACACCTTCTGCCCGTTCAGCACCCACTCCCCGCCCTCACGGACGGCCCGGGTCGCCACGCTCGCCAGGTCGGACCCTGCGCCGGGCTCGCTGAACAGCTGGCAGGCGATGGCGTCCCCGCGGTACATCGCGGGCAACCAGCGCTCCTTGATGTGGGGCTGGGCGTGGGCGAGGATCGTCGGTCCGATCATGCCGAGTCCGACCACGCCGAGCACGCCGGTGTCCGGGACGTCGTACTCGGACTCGACGGACGCGTAGAGCAGTTCGTGGACGGGGGTCAGGCCCCGGCCGCCGTACTCGGGCGGGCCGGTGATCCAGCCGAAGCCGTTCTCGTGGCGGACGCGCTGCCAGGCGCGGGCCCGCCGCACCTGTTCCGCCTCCTCCTCGGGCGGGAGGCTGCTGAAGTAGGCCATCGAGTCGTCGCCCTCGCCCCAGGCGACGGTGGCGCGGTCGGGGGCCTTCGCCGCGTGCGCGTCGAGGAAGCGGCGCGCCTCGGCGGCGAAGTCCTGCGGGTCGTCGGATGTCATCGCGTTCGCTCCGCTGTCAGGTCGACAGGATCGTCACCGCCGACGCGCCCGGCGCGCCGTACAGGTGGGTGTAGCCGACGCGGGGGGTGCCGGGGATCTGCCGGGTCCCGGCGGTGCCGCGCAGTTGGAGGACGATCTCGTGGATCTGGCGCAGTCCGGACGCGCCGATCGGTTCCCCGTTGCCGAGCAGGCCGCCGTCGGTGTTGACCGGGATCCGGCCGCCGATCTCGGTCGCGCCCTCGGCGACGAGCCGTTCCTGCTCCCCGTCCTTGCACAAACCGTTCTCGGCCATGTGGATGATCTCCGACCCGGCGTCGGTGTCCTGCAGTTGAGCGACGTCGACGTCCTCCGGGCCGAGGCCCGCCAGCTCGTAGGCCGCCCGGGAGGCGTCCACGGTCGGGCTGTCGACCGGCTCGCCGACCGGGAACGACGGGCTCTGCACCTCGAAGGCGCCGAGCCGGCGGCTGCGCAGGGAGGTGGAACGGACCCGTACCGGCTTCCCGGTGTACCTGTGGGCCTGGTCGGCGCGGCACAGCACGAGTGCCGCCGCGCCCTCGTTGGGGCCGCAGTACATGAACTGGCGCAGGGGGTAGTTGAGGACCGGTGAGGCGAGAACTTCCTCCGGCGTGAGGGGAGTGCGGCGCCAGGCTTTGTCGTTCGCGGCCGCGTTGCGGAAGTTCTTCGAGGCCACGCGGGCCAGCGTCTCGTGGGATATGCCGTGCTCGTGCATATAGCGGTTGATCTTCATGCCGAAGAAGTGCGTGGTGAGGAAGAGCCCGGTCTGCCCGTACCAGGAGGGGATGCCCGCCACGGAGGGATCGGCCGCGAAGGCGCCGCGCGGGTGCTTGTCCAGGCCGATCGCGACGGTCAGGTCGTGCTCGCCGGTCTCGATGGCGCGGGCGGCCAGCGCGAGGGCGGTACCCGCCGTGGCGCACCCGTTGAACACCCCGCGCAGCGGGACGCCGGTCAGGCCGAGGCGGCCCACGATGGCGTCCGGGTTGGCGACCTCGTAGCTGCCGATGTAACCGCCCTGGATCTGCGGCCAGTTCACGCCGGCGTCGGCGAGCGCGAGCCGTACCGCGTCCGCGCCCATGTCGAGTGCCGGCTTGCCGGGGAAGCGGCCGAAGGGGTGGAGCCCGACTCCGATGATGACGGCCTCGGTCACGGTGTCTCCTCCTCGGCCGGGGCGAACGCGAACGTGACGACCTCGGTGCCGTCGTCCTGGGTGGTGTAGGGCACGAGCGTGAGCCGCATGGGCTGCCCGATGCGCAGCTTGCCGGGGTCGGGTTCGGTGAGGCGTGCCTCCACCAGCAGCTCGCCGGGGAGTTCGACGTAACCGACGGCGTAGGGCTCGAAGCTCTCGGGGCCGTCGTACGGCGGGGACGGCGGGCGGAAGTCCTGGGTGGTGTACGTCCACAGCGTGCCGCGGTCGGCGAGCAGCCGGCGCTTCGACTCCGTGCTCGCGCACCGCACACAGTCCGGGGCGGCCGGGAAGCTGACCAGGCCGCAGTCCGCGCACTCGGAGCCGATGAGCCGGGGCGGGTCGTCGGGGCCGGCCGGCCAGGTGAACAGGCCCTCGGCGACCGGGGTTTGCGTCGTCGTCATCTCACGCCCCGTTCCGGTTGCCGAGCGCGTCGGCGTTGGGCGCGGCCTTGGCGACCAGGTTCGGGACGACCGAGGACAGCTCCTCGGGTGTCCAGCGGGTCTCGGCGCTCACGCCGGGGCCGTTGACCCAGCCCTCCAGCACGGTGATGCGGTTGCCGACGACGCCGAAGACCCGGCCGGTGACCTCGCGCGAGGCCGCCGAGCCCAGCCACACCACGAGCGGCGAGATGGCCTCCGGGGTGAGGTCCTGGCTCTCGGCGGCCTGCCGCATCATCTCGATGTCCTCGGTCAGCCGGGTGAGCGCGGTCGGCGCGATGGCGTTCACCGTGACGCCGTAGCGGGCGAGTTCGGCGGCGGCGATGATCGTGAGGCTCGCGATGCCGGCCTTGGCCGAGCCGTAGTTGGACTGTCCGGGGTTGCCGAAGATGCCGGACGGAGAGGTCGTGTTGATCACCCGGGCGTCGTTGGCGTGACCGGCCTTGGCACGCTCGCGCCAGTACGCGGCCGCGTGGTGCAGGGTGGCGAAGCTGCCCTTGAGATGGACGGCGAGCACGCTGTCCCAGTCCTGCTCGGTCATCGACACGATCATCCGGTCGCGCAGGATGCCGGCGTTGTTGACCAGGACGTCCAGGCCGCCGTAGGTGTCCACGGCGTGCCGGACCAGGTGGCCGGCGCCGTCCCAGGTGGAGATGTCGTCGGTGTTGGCGACGGCCTCGCCGCCCGCCGCGACGATCTCGTCCACCACGGCCTGCGCGGGGCCGGCCGAGGCTCCGGCGCCGTCGCGCCCGCCGCCGAGGTCGTTGACCACGACCCTGGCCCCGTGCGCGGCGAAGGCCAGGGCATGGGCCCGGCCGATGCCGTTGCCGGCTCCGGTGACGACCACGACTCGGCCGTCGACCACTTCTTCGGACATCCTCAACTCCTCGATCAGGAAGGCCGGTCGGTCTCGGCGAGCAGCACGCGCGGGTCCTCGCTGCCGCAGCCGCACCGGCCGGAGAGGACCCTGCCCGCGATGCCGAGCGGGGTCTCGGGCAGGGGCGATGTGCGCTGCTCCCCCGCGGCCACGAACAGTTCCCCGTCGCGGTCGCCCACCCGCCATTCGGCGCCGTTGACATGCGCGCCGCCGCGCTCGGGGCACTCCAGGGCGAGGGCGGGTCCGACGGGCGAGAGCAGACAGGCGGACACGCCCACCGCCCGCAGCACCGGCACGGCGGCCGGCCGGGCCAGCACGACCGGTGTCGCCCGGAACATCTCGCCGATGTCGGCGCCCCCGGCGAGGCCCTCCAGGGTCTCGGCGGACAGACCGATCACGGCGTGCGGGCGCAGCTCGCGGTGGAAGACGGAGGTACGGCGGTGGTCCCAGCCCATCGCCTCGGCGATGCCGTACGTCACCTTCAGCGCCCGCAGGGCGCCGATCACGGCGTGGCCCCAGAAGCCCTCGAAGCCGGACGCGGTCAGCAGGGCCCGCTGTCCGGGGGCGAGGCCGTGCTGGCGCAGGCGGGCGGTGGCCCAGTCGGTGTCCCGGGCGAGTTCGGCCCGGGTCAGCTCGGTCTCCCGGGTGCCCCCGGCGGCCAAGAAGCGCACCACGTAGGCGAGTTCGGGGCGGTCGAGCTCCCTCGCCCGGGTCAGGGTGTCGGCGCGGGCCATCAGCTCTTCACCACCCGGGGGAACTTGGCGACGCTGGTCATGGTCTTCAACAGGTCCTCCTCGGGGCGCAGGTCGAGCACCGGTTTGACCCCGGTGCGTTCGCGCACGGCCTCGGTCAGCCGGCCGGACAGCGCGTCGACGTCGCCGGTGAGCGAGGGGTCGTAGCCGACGCGCAGCCGCAGTTCGTCGACCTCGCGGCTCTCGCGGACGATCTGGAAGACCCCGGCGACGGTCTCCGGCTGGTCCTCGACCGCCTGCCAGACGTCCCGCAGCACCACGGACCGCCCCCGGACCACCGTCTCGTCACCGCGTCGGCCGGCCACCCACATCCGGGCGTGGGTACGGCCGCAGCCGCAGGTCTCCCCGGACAGCCGGACCAGGTCCTCGCTGCGGTAACGGATCAGCGGGGCGGCCCGGTTGTCCAGGTCGGTGGCGACCAGTTCGCCGAGCTCGCCCTCGGGGACGTCGTGCCAGCCGTCCTCGGTCACCTCGACGCACTCCGCGAAGACGGTGTCCTCCCAGAGGTGGAAGCCGTCGTGCTCGCGGCACTCCCAGGCGGTGCCGGTGTCGGCGGCGCTGGTGTACTCGTAGACGTCGATGCCCCAGTCGTTGCGGATGCGCTCGCGCATCCGCCGGCTCAGCGGCTGTCCGGCGCAGGAGGCGCCCTTGAGGGAGGAGAAGGCCTCCTTCAGGTCCGTCTTCTCCGCCAGGTGTTCCAGCTCCACCATCTGCGGATACATCATCTGCAGATAGGCCGGCCGGTAGGTGCGCAGCGCCTCGACGACCTCGTGCATCTTCCCCATCCAGGTGTCCACCTCGATCACCACGGCGCCGAGCGCCTGGTAGCCGGGGTCCATGAGGTTGCGGAAGGTGCCGGGCGGACTCAGCACCCGGTCGCCGGGGCGGAGGCCGAGTTCCCACAGGTCCCGCACCTGGGCGGTGACCAGTGGCGGGGCGTCCTGCCAGATCTCGGCGAAGAACTCCGGGTCGCCGGTGGTGCCCGAGCTGGAGGACACCGACGTCAGCTCCTCGGGCGGCACGCACAGCAGACCGCCGAAGGGGTCGCCGGTGCGGGCCCGGTAGGCGCGCACCATGTCCTTGGTGATGAACGGGACGCGTGCCCGGAAGTCCTCGAGGGACGTGACGTCCCGCGGGTGGACCCCGTGCTCGTCCCACAGCTCGCGGTAGAAGGCCGAGCCCGCGTAGGCGTACTCGACGAGCTCCAGGACTCGTTCCTCCTGCCGTGCCCGCAGTTCCTCGCGGGGCATGGTCTCCACCTGGGGCTCGAAGTACCTGTCAGCGGTGTCGCTGTCACCGGCCATGGCGCCTCCTCGCGGCTCAGTGCCCAGATCTTGCAGCTATTAGCGCAATCAGTCAACTATTTCGACGGATTCAACCGGAAGGTCGGCACCGCCTTCCCTTCGGCGCCCCATACACCTAAAATCGCTAACTGATTACATCCATTGTGTCGAGGAGTGTCATGACGAAGATCTGGGTCAACTCCGGGGACTCCCATGTGATGGAACCCGCCGACGTGTGGACCGAGCGGCTGCCCGCGCGGCTCGGCGCCCGGGCCCCGCGCAGCGAGCGCGGGGAGAAGTACGAGATGCTCTACATCGACGGCGAGCGCATCGACCGCCAGCTCGGCGACTTCATGGACGCCATGCGCCCGCCGGGCGCCTGGGACCTGAAGGTCCGGCTGAAGGACCTCGACCAGGAAGGCGTCTGGTCCCAACTCGCCTTCCCCTCCATGGGGTTCTGGCTCGTGTCGATCACCGACCGGGAGCTGGCCCGGGAGACCGTGCGCGCCTGGAACGACTGGGCGTACGACGAGATCCTCAGCAAGAACAAGCGCGTGATCACCACCGCCTGTGTCTCGACGGCGGACATCGGCGACGCGGTCACCGAGCTGGAGCGGGCGGCCGAGATGGGCTTCAAGGCCGTCTTCCTGCCCTGCTCGACCCGGGAGGGCGAGGAGTACGCCCTCGACCGCTGGGAACCGCTGTGGACCGCGGCCGAGCGGGCGGGCATCGTGCTCGGCTTCCACATCGGCACCGGCGGCCAGAACGTCGTCTTCCGCGGGCCCGGCGGCGCGGTCGTCAACTACATGGAGACGACCTACCCGGGCATGCGGGTGGTGTCCCACCTGGTCGCTGGCGGCGCCCTCGACCGCCACCCGGACCTGAGGATCCTCATCGCGGAGGGCGGCGCGGGCTGGGTGCCGGCCATCGGCGACCGCATGGACGAGGCCTACCGCCAGCACGGCATGTTCGTCCGGCCGAAGCTGAGCCGGCTGCCCAGCGAGATCATCCGGCAGCAGGTGTACGCGTCCTTCCAGCACGACAAGAGCTCGGTGGAGATCGTCGAGTCGACCGGCTACCGCAACGTGATGTGGGGCGACGACTACCCCCACCTGGAGGGCACCTACGGCCACACCCAGGCCACGCTGCACGACCTGTTCGACGGCGTGCCGGACGACGTCCGCGACCGTGTCACGCGCGGCACCTTCAACGAACTCTTCGGCCTGCCGGACCCGACCCCCCAGGAGGCGGCCGTCTGACCGGCGCCGGCGACGGGACACCGGTGAGCACTCCCCCGTACCCCTCGTACCCGGACGACCTGGAGCGGCCCGGGCTGGTCAGGACCGGGCGGTCGACCTTCGTGAGGCCCATCCGGCCCGAGGACTCCGACCGCCTGGTCGCCTTCGTGGGCAGCCTCTCCCGGGCGACCCTGGCCTACCGCTCCCTGGGCCCGGTGGTCCGCGCCCGCGACGACGTCATCCGGCGCGGCGCCCAGGTGGACTACCTCAACGAGCTGGCCCTCGTCGCCCTGGCCGGCGACGAGATCGCCGGCCTGGTCCGCTATGTCCGCGACCCCGCCGAACCGGAGCACGCCGAGGTCACGTTCACCATCCGGGACGACCACCAGAGCGAGGGGTTCGGCCGGCTGCTCCTGGAGCACATCGCGGCCGCCGCGCGCGCCCGCGGCATCCGGGTGCTGGAGGCCGACGTCCTCGCCGACAACACCCGGATGATCAACGTCTTCCTCGGCTCCGGCTACCGGGTGGAGGCCGGACCGCCCGGCCAGATCATCCACTTCGAGATCGCCGTCGACCCGCAGGCCCAGGCCGTCGCACGCGCCGAACGCCGCGAACACACAGCCGTACGACGCTCCCTGCGGCCCCTGCTCGAACCACGCTCGGTCGCCGTGATCGGCGCCAACCGCCGCCCCCTGACGATCGGCCACGAGATCGTGGCCAACCTGCTGCGGGGCGGCTTCGACGGCGGCGTCTTCCCGGTCAACCCGCGGGCGGAGCGCATCGCCGGGGTGCGGGCCTACGCGGGCGTGCGAGACCTTCCCGAGCCGCCGGATCTGGCGCTGGTGGCCGTGCGCGCCGAGGCCGTGCCCGAGGTCGTACGGGAATGTGCCGAGGCCGGGGTGAGGGCGGTGGTCGTCGTCTCGACCGGCTTCGGGGAGACGGGGACCGAGGGGCGCTCGGCCGAGCTGGAGCTGGCCCGCTTCGCCCGCGCCTCCGGGATGCGTCTGGTGGGCCCCAACTGCATGGGCGTGCTCAACACGACGCCCGCCGCGCGGCTGGCCGCGACCTTCTCGCCCGCTCTGCCGGCGCCCGGCCGGGTGGCGATGTCCAGCCAGTCCGGGCCGCTGGGGCTCGCGGTCCTCGACCACGCCCGGCGGCTGCGGCTCGGCTTCTCCGGCTTCGTGTCGGTGGGCCACGCCGTGGACGTCTCCACCGACGAACTGCTCCAGTGGTGGGAGGAGGACCCGGCGACCTCGGTGATCCTGCTGCACGTGGAGACGTTCGGCGATCCGCGCCGGTTCGCCCGCGTCGCCCGCCGGGTCGCCCCGCGCAAGCCGATCGTCGCCGTCCACCCGGGCCCCGCGGACTCGGTGGCGAGTTCGCTGTTCGCCCAGTCCGGGGTGATCCGCACCAGCAGTCTCCAGGAGCTGTTCGACGTCGCCCTGCTGCTCGCCCACCAGCCTCCGCCGCCCGGCGACCGGGTCGCGGTGATCACCAACGCGGGCGGCCCCGCGGCCCTGACGGTCGGGGCGTGCACGGCGAACGGTCTGCGCGTGCCCGCGCTCAGTGAGCGCACCCGGCACAAGCTCCGCTCGTCCCTCGCGCCCCACGCCGAGGTCGCCAACCCGATCGACCTGACTCCCATGGCCACCGCCGCGCACTACCGGCGGGCGCTGGAGGCGGCCCTGGCGGACGACGGCGTCGACGCGGCGGTCGTCCTGTTCATGCCGCCGCTCGCGGACAAGCCCGACGAGGTGGCGGCCGCCATCCTCGACGCGGCCGCGACCGCCCCGGACAAGCCGGTGGTGACGAGCTTCCTGGGCGGCGCGGGGGTCGCCGACCTGCTCCACCGGGACGAACTCGTCGTCCCCACCTACACCTTCCCCGAGGCGGCGGCCGCCTCGCTCGGGCACGCGGCGGCCTACCAGGCCTGGCGCAGCACCCCCGCGGGCGTCGTCCCGGACCTCGCGGGAGTCGACGCCGAGCGCGCCCGGTCCCTCGTCGCCTCCTGCGCCCCCGGCCCGGTCGCGGACGCGGTCGCCGTGGAGTTGCTGGCCGCGTACGGGATCGCCGTTCGCGACGTGCCACCGGGCCCGGGTCCGGACGCGTTCCTCTCCGTCGGCGCGGACCCGGTCTTCGGGCCGGTGGTCTCCTTCGGTCTCACCGGGGCCTACGCCGACCTCATGGCGGACGTGGCGCACCGCGTCACCCCGCTCAGCGACCGCGACGCCCGGGAGATGGTCCGCTCGCTGCGCGCGGCCCCGCTGCTGGACGGCCGGGCGGGCGGGCCCGGGGTGGACCTCGCGGCACTGGAGGAGACCGTCCTGCGGGTCTCGGCGATGGTCGACGACCTCCCCCGCGTCGAGGCCCTGCAACTGCGTCCGGTACGGCTGCTGCCGCCCGGGCACGGGGTCGCCGTCACGCACGCGGCGATCCGACTCGCGGACGACACCCCAGGAGGCGGTCCGGCGTGAAGGTGGGCATCTACTTCGACCTGCGCAACCCCCCGCCCTGGCGGCAGAGCTGGTCCCGGGTCTACGGGTTCGCCCTGGAGATGTGCGAGGAGGCGGACCGGCTGGGCCTGGACTCGGTGTGGTTCTCCGAGCACCACGGCTTCGAGGACGGGTATCTCCCCCAGCCGCTCACCATGGCGGCGGCGGCCGCGGCCCGTACCCGCCGGGTGCGGCTGGGCACCGCGGTCGTCCCGGCGCCCCTGCACGCGGCCCCCGAGCTCGCCGAGCAGGCGGCCGTCGTGGACATCATCAGCGACGGTCGCCTGGACCTCGGTCTGGGCACCGGCTACCGGGTGCCCGAGTACCGGCTGTTCGGCGCCGACCTCGCCAGGCGCTACACCACGACCGACCAACGGGTGCGGGAGATCCGCGGCCTGTGGGCCGAGTCCCTGGTCACCCCGGGCCCGGTCCAGGACCCGCTGCCGATCTGGCTCGGCTACCAGGGCCCGCAGGGCGCCCGACGGGCCGGCCGGCTCGGCACGGGGTTGCTGTCCCTGAACCCCGCCCTGCTGGCGCCGTACCGGGAGGGCCTGGCTGAGAGCGGGTACGAGGCCTCGGTGGCCCGGATGCAGGGTTCGTTCACCACGTTCGTCACCGAGGACCCCGAGGGGGACTGGCCGGTGGTGCGCAAACACCTGGCGTACCAGTGGGACAGCTACCGCCGGTACATGGTGGAGGGGACGGACCGGCCCGTGCCGCGCCCCATCGACCCGGAGAAGTGGCGGGAGACCGGGCTGAGTGCGAGCGGCGTCGGACAGTTCCTGTACGGCACCCCGCAGGAGATCGCCGAGGCCGTCACGGCGTACGTGGCAGGGTTGCCGGTGGAAGGGGTGTTCCTGTGGGCCTCGCTGGCCGGGATGCCCGAGGAGATGGTGGCCCGCCAGGTCCAGCTCATCGCCGGGAAGCTGCGTCCGCTGCTCGCGGATGTGTGACAGGAGGAACGGATGGGGAACGCGACGGGGACCTGGGCGGGCGCGGACTTCCAGGAGCCGCCCCGCAGCCCCGGCGGGGTGGCGCTGTGCGGAGCGTGCCGGGGTTCCGGTTCCTGCCGGCTGGGCGTGCGGCGTGAACGTCTCGACGACGACGGTGTGGCGTGGTTCGAACTGTCCTGCCCACGCGACCAGGAGGGCGGCCCCGATGTGGCGCACGGCGGCTGGACGGCGGCCGTGCTGGACGACTGCCTCGGTCATCTCCCGCTGCTGCACCGGGTGTTGAGCGTGACGGCGGAACTGAGCGTGAGCTTCGTCAAGCCCGTGCCGGTGCAGCGGCCGCTGGAGGTCAGGGCCTGGGTGGAGCGGCGCGAGGGTTCACGCTGGTACATCAAGGGGGAGATGGTCCTGCTGCCGGCCCGGGCCGTGCTGGCCCGGGCCTCCGGGATCTGGGTGACCCGGGACCGGGGCCATTTCGCCCGGCACGAGCAGTGGCTGGCCGGGCAGGACGCGGCCGGGGGCGGTCAGTAGGACCGCAGGCCCATGCTGCGGGCGATCCCGTTGCGCTGGATCTGGCTGGTTCCCCCGGAAATCGTGGCGACGATCGACTCGCGGTAGCGGAAGCTCATCACGCTCTCGGTCGAGAAGCCGTGCCCCGCACAGACCTGCATGCCGAGCCGGGCGGCCGCCACATAGGTCTCCGAACCCTTCAGCTTCGCCATCGAGCCCTCGCGGGTGCACGGCTTGCCCTGGGCGAGCAGCCAGGCGGCCCGGTAGGCGAGCAGCCGGGCCGAGTCGATCTCGGTCTGCAGGTCGGCCATGGCGTGGGCGAGTGACTGGAAGTTGCCGATCGGGCGGCCGAAGGCGTGGCGGGTGCGGGCGTACTCGAGCATCTCGTCCAGGGTGGACTGGGCGGCCCCCAGATAACCGCCGGTGATGATCACCTTCTCCAGTTCGATGTTGGAGAGCATCACCTTCCAGCCGTCGTCGCGCGGGCCGACGAGGTTCTCCTTCGGGACCCGGACGTCGTTGAAGAAGACCTCGTTGGTGCCGAGGATGTGCCGGGCGAGCGTGGGGGTGCGGCGGACCTCGACGCCCTCGGTCGCCGGGTCGACGAGCAGCAGGCTGATGCCGCCGTGCTTCGGCTCGCGGGGACCGGTGCGCACGTAGGTGGCGATGGTGGTGTCGGGCAGTCCCGCGCCCGTGCACCACGCCTTCTGCCCACGCACCAGAAAGTGCTCCCCCTGGTCCTCGGCAGTGGTGCGCAGCGCGGCGGCGTCGGAGCCGCTGTCGGGCTCGCTGAGGCCGACGGCGAGCCGGTGGCGGCCGGTCATGACCTGCTCGCGGATGAAGGCGCGCTGCGCCTCGCTGCCCCATCGGAAGACCGTGATCCCGGGGATGAGCACGCCGATGTAGCACATGGCCACGTCGAAGCTGGCGCGCCCCAGCTCCTCGGCGATCAGCACGAGCTCCAGCGGCCCGCCGCCGTCGCCGCCCTCCTCCTCGCTGAACGGGAGGGCGAACCACCCCATGTCTGCCATCCCGCGGAACAGCTCGGGCGGTACGGCCCCCTCCTCGTCCCACCGCTTGGCCCGTTCGGCCGGGCACACGTCGGCGACGAACTGCCGTGCCGTCGCGCGCAACAGATCCTGCTCGTCGGTCAGCCCGAAGTCCACGGCCACTCCTCGCCACCCAGTCGCTCATTTATCTATCTAATTATTCTATGTTAGCGGATAGGGGAGCGGGTGAGTCGGTCCGAGGAGTCTTTTAGGGAAAACGCAACCAGCGGGTCTGCCATAGTCGGCAAACCCGCTGGTGAACACCGTCGGGACGACAGGATTTGAACCTGCGACCCCTTGACCCCCAGTCAAGTGCGCTACCAAGCTGCGCCACGTCCCGGTGTCTGTCTGACCTGGGGTTTCCCCCGGCCGGACGCGTTAGGAAACCATACCGCACTCCGGCCGTTGATCGCGCACGGCTTTTGTCTCAGCCGCCGGCCGGCAGCCCCAGCTCGGGGTAGGCCTCCAGCAGCCGGGTGGGGGCCGCCTGGCGCCAGGAGTCGGCGAGGATGTCCCGCAGCTCCCCCTCGTCCTCCAGCGCGGCGAGGCGGACCCGGACCCAGGCGAACTGCGCCTCGTGGCCGGCGATCCAGAACTTCTCCGGCTCCGCCAGCACCAGCTCGTCGCGCTCCTCCTTGGGGCAGCGCACGGCGATGGACGTCTCGTCCTCGGGCAGCGTGGCGAACATCTTCCCCGCGACCCGGAACGTGGGCATGCTCCAGGCGACCTTCTCCGCCGTGTCCGGCAGGGCAAGGGCGATACGGCGTACGTCTTCGGCATCCTGCATGCCCCGCACGGTAGCGGCTGCCACTGACAAGCACCTGGTGAGGACGTCAGTCGTCGCTTTCTCCGGGACCGGCGAGCCGCTTGTAGTAGATCGACGTCGGCCGCAGGACGGCGTCGGGACTGGCCGCGTAGTCCGGTATCGCGCCGACGCGGGTCCACCCGGCCGTGTCGTAGAGCCGCTCGGCGAGGCTGTCGGTCTCGGTGTCGAGGTGCAGCAGGGTGACGCCCGCCGCGGCCGCCGCGGACTCGGCGGTGGTCAGGAGCGTGCGGCCCAGGCCCCGTCCGCGGGCGTCCCGGTGCACCATCAGCTTGACCAGTTCGGCGCGGTGCCGGCTGTTGGGCTTGTCCGGGAAGGCCAGGCCGACGGTGCCGAGCGTGCGCCCGGCGTCCCGCGCCGCCCACACCGCGAGCCGCCCGGCCGCCACGCCGGCCACGCGCTCCTTCCACCAGGCGAGGGCCTGCGCGCGGTCCAGCGGCGCGAGGAAGCCGACCGAGGCTCCGCCGTCGACGGTGTCGACCAGCAGGTCGGCCAACTCCTCCACGCGCGCGTGCAGTTCGGTCACGTCCAGTCGCTCCACCCTCACGGCAGCACCACCGCCAGCACGTACCGGACCTCCTCGGCACCGGCGCACCTGAACCGCGTCGGACCCCACACCCGCAGCCGCAGACAGTCCCCGGCGCCGAGCCGGTGCTCCACGTCCTGCGCCATCACGTCCAGCGCTCCCTCCAGGACCCAGATGTGCTGTTCGAGACCGGCCACCGGCGGCCGGTCGTAGCCGATGTCGGCGCCCGCCGCGAGCCGCCCCTCGACGAGCTCGCCGCGCAGTCCGGCGTGCGGCGGTGACACCGAGCGCCGCACGAAACCGGAGGCGCGGTCCTCCCACACCGGCTGCTCGGCGGCCGGCACCAGCAGCGCGGGCTCCACCTCGACCTCGCTGAGCAGCCGGGACATGGTCCGGCCGTAGACATGACACAGGCGGTTCAGGAGCGCGGCGGTCGGGCTGATCTCCGCCCGCTCGGCCCGCGACAGCGTCGACCTGCTGATCCCGCTCCGCTGCGCCAACTCCCCCAGCGACCAGCCCCGTTCGGCCCGCAGCTCGGCGAGCCGCGCGGCGAGCCGGGCGTCCACCGGGTCCGGGGCGACCTCCTCGGTGCTTCTCATATCCGGGACGCTATCCCGGATATGAGAAAAGCGGGTTACGGAGGCCTCACAGCACCGCCGTCTCTCCCGGGACGTCCGGCCCCGCCGCCTCCCCCAGCGCGTCCAGCACCGGCCGGATCAGCGGATGCTGCTCGGCGCCCCGGCGCACCGCCGCGAAGACCCGCCGGGTCGGGGCGACCCCGTCGACGGGGCGGACGACCACTCCGGCCAGGTCCATGCCCTGCAGCGCCGACCTCGGCACGAGCGCCACCCCGGCGTCGGCCGCGGCGAGGGCGACGACGGCGCGGAAGTCGTCCGAGGAGTGCTCCAGGCGGGGCTGGAAGCCGGCCGTCTCGCAGGCCAGCACGACCACGTCATGGCAGGGGTTGCCGGGGTAGGGGCCGATCCAGGGATCCTTGGCCAGGTCGGCCAGCGGGATCTCGGCGGCCTCGGCCAGGCGGTGGCTGACCGGCACCACCGCGTCGAAGGGCTCCGCGTACAGCGGGACGTGCGCGAGGCGCGGGTCGTCGGCCGGCGGGGCCCCGCGGTACTCGACGGCGACGGCGACGTCCACCTGCCGGTCCAGCACCATCGGCAGGCTGGCGTCCCCCTCGGCGTCCTGGACACGCAGGCGGATGCCGGGCGCGGTGACGGCGAGGCGGGCCACCGCCGGGGCCACGACCTGGGCGATGCCGGTCGCGAAGGAGGCGACGGTGACCGTTCCGGCGGCGCCCGAGCCATACGCGGCGAGCTCGGCCTCCGCGCGCTCCAGCTGGGCGAGCACGGCGTTGGTGTGGCTGAGCAGGATCTCGCCGGCCGGGGTGAGCCGTACGCCCTTGGCGCCGCGCTCGACCAGGCGGTGGCCGGTCTCCTGCTCCAGGGCGGTGAGCTGCTGGGAGACCGCGGAGGGGGTCAGATACAGCGCGGCGGCAGCCGCCGTCACCGTGCGGTGGTCGGCCACCGCACGGAGGATGTGGAGCCGCCGCGCTTCGATCATGGGATCGATTATCGCAACATGTCCCGGACGGCCGGGCCGGGTCAGCCCTCCAGCTCGGCCCGGGCCGCCACGAAGGCGTCCACGGCGCGGTTCACGTCGTCCGTCGAGTGCGCGGCGGACAGCTGGACGCGGATGCGGGCCTTGCCCTGCGGCACCACCGGGTAGGAGAAGCCGATCACGTAGACGCCCCGCTCCAGCAGCAGCTCCGCCAGCCGGGCCGCCTTCGCCGCGTCACCGATCATCACGGGCGCGATCGGGTGGTCGCCGGGGAGGATTTCGAAGCCCTCCTCGGTCATACGGCGCCGGAAGAGCGCGGTGTTCTCGGTGAGATGGACGCGCAGGTCGTCCGCCGCCTCCAGCAGGTCGAGCACCTTCAGGGACGCGGCGGCGATCACCGGGGCCAGCGTGTTGGAGAAGAGGTACGGCCTGGAGCGCTGGCGCAGCAGGGCGACGATCTCGGCGCGGGCGGCCACGTAGCCGCCGGAGGCGCCGCCGAGGGCCTTGCCGAGGGTGCCGGTGACGATGTCGACGCGGTCCATGACCCCGTGCAGCTCGGGGGTGCCGCGGCCGCCGGGGCCGACGAAGCCGACGGCGTGCGAGTCGTCGACCATGACCATGGCGTCGTAGCGGTCGGCGAGGTCGCAGATCTCGCGCAGGGGTGCCACGTAGCCGTCCATGGAGAAGACGCCGTCGGTGACGATCAGCTTGCGCCGCGCACCGGCCGCCTCCTTCAACTGCCGCTCCAGATCGGCCAGATCGCGGTTGGCGTAGCGGAAGCGGCGGGCCTTGGACAGGCGGATGCCGTCGATGATCGAGGCGTGGTTGAGGGCGTCGGAGATCACCGCGTCCTCGGCGTCCAGCAGGGTTTCGAAGACGCCGCCGTTGGCGTCGAAGCAGGAGGAGTACAGGATCGTGTCCTCCTGGCCGAGGAACGCCGACAGCCGCGCCTCCAGCTCCTTGTGGACCTCCTGCGTGCCGCAGATGAAGCGGACGGAGGCCATGCCGTAGCCCCAGCGGTCCAAGGCCTCGTGGGCGGCGGCGATCACCTCGGGGTGGTCGGCCAGGCCCAGGTAGTTGTTGGCGCAGAAGTTGAGGACCTCGCCGGGCCGGCCGCCCGCGGTCACGTTCACGGTCGCGGACTGCGGGGTGCCGATCACCCGCTCGGGCTTGTGCAGACCGGCGGCGCGGATCTCGTCGAGGGTGGCGCGCAGGTCGTCGCGCACGGAGTCGAACATCATCAGTCCCTAAAGAGGTTCAGTCCCTGAGGAGGTCGGAGAGCGGTCGGAGGAAGGTCAGAGGGTCCAGTCCAGGATGACCTTGCCGCCGCGGCCGCTCGCCGCGTCGGCGAAGGCCGCCTCGAAGTCGCGGTGGCCGTACCGGCCGGTGATCACGGGGGCGAGGTCGAGGCCGCCCTCCAGCAGCACCGACATCGCGTACCAGGTCTCGAACATCTCCCGGCCGTAGATGCCCTTGAGCGTGATCATCGAGGTGACGATCCGTGCCCAGTCGACGGGAAACTCCTCGGCGGGCAGGCCGAGCATGGCGATACGGCCGCCGTGCGTCATGTTGGCGATCATGTCCCGCAGCGCCTCGGGCCGTCCGGACACCTCCAGACCGATGTCGAAGCCCTCGCGCAGGCCCAGCTCCCGCTGTCCGTCGGCGATGGCGGCCCGCGACACGTTCAGCGCCAGGCTCACGCCGATCTTGCGGGCCAGTTCCAGCCGCTCCTCGCTGACGTCGGTGACGACGACGTTGCGGGCGCCCGCGTGCCGGGCGACGGCGGCGGCCATGAGGCCGATCGGTCCGGCGCCGGTGATCAGCACGTCCTCGCCGACGAGCGGGAAGGACAGCGCGGTGTGCACGGCGTTGCCGAACGGGTCGAAGATCGCCGCGACATCGAGGTCCACGGGCACCCGGTGGACCCACACGTTGGCGGCCGGCAGGGCGACGTACTCCGCGAAGGCCCCGTCGCGGCCGACGCCGAGCCCGACCGTGGCCCGGCACAGATGGCGCCGCCCGGCGAGGCAGTTGCGGCACTTGCCGCAGACCAGGTGGCCCTCGCCGCTGACCCGGTCACCGGGCTTGATGTCCGCGACGTCGCGCCCGGTCTCCACGACCTCGCCGACGAACTCGTGGCCGACGATCAGGGGAGTGCGGATCGCCTGTCGCGCCCAGCCGTCCCAGGACCGGATGTGCAGGTCGGTGCCGCAGATGCCGGTGCGGAGCACCTTGATGAGGACGTCACCGGGTCCGACGGCGGGCTCCGGGACGTCCGCGAGCCACAGACCGGGCTCCGCCTTCTGCTTGACCAGCGCCTTCACGCCATGGCTCCTGTGCTCGGGGACCCGGACGCGGGCACGCCGAAGCGGGCCCGCGTCCGGGGAGGGGGGTGGAATCACCTGCAATCTGCCGCACCGGACCACCCCCGGTCCATCGAGGTTTTCTTAAGCCGCGCCGCAGCCTGGCTTCACGCCCCCTCGTCGCGGCGGGAGACCTGGTAGCGGGCGAGGTATCACTCCTCCCCCACCCGGGTCGCCAGGACCACCGGTTTGACCTTCCACCGCCGGGTACTCCGCCGGCCAGCTCCTCGGCCCGCTGGTCGTCGCACCGCTGCTGCACCACGGCTACCGGCCCGCCCTGCTGCCGGCCGCCCTCGTGGTCCTGGGCGCGGCCGTGGCCGTCGCCGTGCTGCGGATCGGCTTCCCGCACCACATGGTCGTAGAAGGACACACAGCAGCCTCGGGGCGGCGAGAATCGAGAAAGGACGCGGACGCTCTCGCCCCGCACTCGGCCAACTGACGTGGAGTCGCTCATGACCACCGCACGGGACCTCGCGATCGTCGCCCTGGAGGCGGCACCGGACCGGCCCGTCGAGCAGGGCGACCTCTCGCTCGCGCTCGCGGGAGCCGAGGTGTTCGACCTCATCGAGGCCAAGGCGCTCGTCCTGGACGGTGACCGGATCCTGCCGAGCGCCCAGACGCCCACCGGTGACCGGCTGCTGGACGAGGCCGCCGGGACGCTCGTACGACAGGAGCCGTACGAGTCGGTCGAGGACTGGCTGTGGCGCCGGGGCCGCGGACTGTCCTCCGCCTACGTCGAGGACTTCGAACGGGTCGGACTGACCGCCCGCCCGCGCGGCCAGCGGATTCCGCTGCGCACGTCCCGCACGCAGCTCGTCGACTCGGCGGCCCGGCGCGAGGCCGAGGACCGCTGGGCGGCGGGCGAGCCGATCCTCGCCGCCCTGGCGGCCGCGGCCGGCATCCGGGACGAACCGGCCGAGGACGCGGAGGCCCTCGCCGGCGAGACGGTCACGACGGTCCTGGCCGCCGTCGGCGACGCGGTGATGGAACTGGAGGCCGTACGCCAGCGCAGGGCGATCGAGGACGCCGCGTTCGACAACGTGTGGCGGGGCTACTAGAGCGCGCCCGCGGAAACCGGTCGAGAGCGCCACGGGCTGCGACGCCGGCCGGATGCTGCGCCGGCCGGCGTCCGTCTCCTCGAACAGCCGATACCAGACCGGTCGGCTGGTGGTCGCGGCGCGCCTCAGAGCAGCGGCAGCCCGTCCGCCTCACGCCGTTCCAGCCGGGCCACGAGCTCCGCCGCCGAGGACTTGATGGTCTCCAGACCGGGTTTGCCCCAGGGCCGTGGCGCGACGTCGGCCACACACAGCGTGCCGAGCGTCATCCCGGTGCTGTCGATGAGCGGGGCGCCGAGATAGGAGCGGATGCCGAACTCGTCGACCATCGGATTGCCCGCGAACCGGGGGTAGTCGCAGACGTCCTCCAGCACCAGCGCCTTGCGCCGGACCACCACATGGGGGCAGAAGCCGTGATCGCGGGCGAGTTCACGGCCCAGCACGGGTGTCGTGCCGTCGGTCCTCACGAACGGCGGCGCCACGTCCGGCAGATGCAGGCCCGCGAAGAACTGGCGGTGCTGGTCGATGAAGTTGACCATGGCGTACGGCGCCCGGGTGAGCCCGGCGAGCCGGCCGGCATAGGCGTCGAGATCGGGGTCCGGGCGTTCACCCAGGCCGAGTTGACCGAGGCGCAGGGTGCGGGCGGGGGCCTCCTTGTCCTCCGGGGTGAGCAGCAGACGACCGGCCGGACGCGCGGGGTCGTACCTCATGGGCGGTCACTGGGGACGTGGGCGCCGTGGCTCGGCGCAGGGGCCGGGGCGTGCGCGATCAGATGCCGTACGAGCGTCAGCAACGTCTGCACCCCCGAACTGGAGATACGGGCGTCGCACCGCACCACCGGGATCTCCGGCGGCAGGTCGATGGCGGCACGGACCTCCTCGGGGTCGTAGCGGTAGGAGCCGTCGAACTCGTTGATGGCGACGATGAAGCCCAGGCCGCGCTGCTCGAAGAAGTCGACCGCGGCGAAGCACTCCTCGAGGCGCCGGGTGTCGGCGAGGATCACCGCGCCGAGCGCGCCCTCGGAGAGTTCGTCCCACATGAACCAGAACCGCTCCTGGCCCGGCGTGCCGAACAGGTAGAGCACGTGTTCCGGATCGAGGGTGATGCGGCCGAAGTCCATGGCCACCGTCGTCTCGACCTTGTTCTCGATCCCGTCGAGACGGTCGGTCGCGGCGCTGACCGTGGTGAGCAGCTCCTCCGTGCTCAGCGGCGCGATCTCGCTGACCGCGCCCACGAAGGTCGTCTTGCCGACCCCGAAACCGCCCGCGACCAGGATCTTCAGTGCGGTCGGGAAGGGGTCAGAGCTGTCGTCGTAGTCCATCGAGCACTGCCTCCAGAAGGGCCCGGTCAGTCGGGTTGTGGTGGAACTCGGGTGGCTTGGTGGTCAGCGCCCCGCAGTCGACGAGGTCCGACAGCAGCACCTTGGTGACCACCGCCGGCAGCTTGAGATGGGCGGCGACCTCGGCGACCGACACGGGCGCGCGGCACAGGTCGAGCGCCTGCTGGTGCTCGGGGCCGAGGTAGCCGAGGGGCGTGGCCCCGGTGGCCATCACGTGCGACAGCAGGTCGAGGGCGATGCTCGGCCGGGTGCGGCCGTTGCTGACCGTGAAGGGGCGCACCAGCCGTCCGGCCGCGTCGTCGAGCCAGGGCCCGTCGCCGGCCGTCACCACGCTCAAGGCCTCATCGCCGGGGGTTCGACGGCATGCTGCCGGGGCGCGGTGACCAGGTACGGGCGGACGCTCTTGACCAGCATCGCCATCTCGTAGCCGAGGACCGCCGCGTCGGCCTCGCGGCCGGCCAGTACGGCGAGACAGGTGCCGGAGCCGGCGGTGGTGACGAACAGCAGGGTCGCGTCGAGCTCCACGACGACCTGGCGGACCTCGCCGCCGTCGCCGAAGCGCACCCCGGCGCTGCGGCCGAGGGAGTACAGGCCGGAGGCCAGCGCGGCCATGTGGTCGGCGCTGTCCGCGTCCAGGCCGTGGACCGACTTCACGAGCCCGTCGCAGGACAGGAGAACCGCACTGGTGGTGTGCGGTACGCGCTGCACGAGGCCGCTCATCAGCCAGTCGAGATCGGATACATGACCGGTCGGCGCATCGCTCGCCATGGTGGATCGACTCCTTGGGGTACGAAGGTCTGCGGGAGCGGCGGGGGTGAGTACGGGGGTGCGGGCTGGGCTCGTCATCCGGCTGGTGCGCTCCCGTCGTGCCGGGTGGGACGGTCATGGCCGCGAGCCGCAGCCGGGCGCGCCTCCGCTATGTGCGCGGGGTCCATGCGCGGTACGTCCCTACGCGGTACGTCCATGCGCGATACGTCCATGCCGTGCGGCGGAGTGGTGGCGGAGGCGTCAGTCTGGGGACCGGCCGTGTGGCGGACCGCCGTGTGGGAGGCGTCGGGGTGACCCAATGCGGAGGTGTGCGGGTCGGACATGTGGGCGCCCCCCATGTCGTCCAGGGCTTCCAGATGGGAGCGCTCCATGGGTGGCGCCGCCATGGGGTCCGTGCCCATGTGGTCCGCCTCCAGGTGCTGCTGGGCCTCCGCCAGGCCCATGCCCCGTTGGAAGGCGGCCATCAGGCCCGGGTCGTGGCCGGTGTGGGCGTCGGTGTCCTGGCGGGGCGCGGGACCGTCGCGCAGCTGCGGTGCGATGTGCTCCTGGGCGCGGCGGCGCGGGAGTTGGGGCTTGCCCATGGTGCCGCGAACCGTCCCGGTGCGGGGCGTGGCCGACGCGGCCACGTTCTCCGCGACGACCCGCCGGTCGTCGGGCCGGATCCCGGGCACGGCCTCCGCGGGATTGGGCCGCTCCCCCTGGGCACCCCGCACGGGCAGCGGCGCGGGGCCGCTCCCCTGCCCCGTGGCGTGACCATCACCCGCGCCACCCGCCATACCGCCCCCCGCGACGGAGACGTCCGCCCCGGCGCGGGCCGGCAGGACGCCGTCTGCCGTGCCGCTGTGCAGGCCGGAACTCCGCGGCACGGCGCCGCCGGTGGGGCCGTCGCTCGTCATGGAACCGTTCACCGAGGTGCCGTTCGCAGCGACGCCGGCCCGCATACCGCCGCTCGCCCCGGCTCCGCCCCCGACGGGGCTCGCCGATGTGCTGCCGTTCGGCGTTCCGGCGGCGGTATCCGTGCTCTCCCACGGCTGTACTCGTCGCGGTGTCGGCGGTGGGGGCACGACGCGGTGGCCGCCGGTCGCGGGACCCGGGCCGGACGACTGGGTCGGCGTCGCCGTGGCGCCGTGCGGTTGGGGTACGGCCCCGGGGGCGCCCTGCGCCGGGCCCAACAGGCCCTGCGGTACGACGAGTACGGCCTGGACGCCGCCGTAGATGTTGGTCTGCAGCCGGACGTGGATGCCGTGCCGCCGCGCCAGCTGCGAGACGACGAACAGCCCGATGCGGCCGTCCGCGAGCAGGCTGGCGACGTTGACCTGGTCGGGGTCGGCGAGCAGCGCGTTCATCTTCTTCTGCTCGGCGACCGGCATGCCCAGACCCCGGTCCTCGACCTCCACGGCGAGCCCCGAGGTGACGAGGTTGGCCCGCAGCAGGACCTGGGTGTGCGGGGCGGAGAACACCGTGGCGTTCTCGACCAGTTCGGCCAGGAGATGGATGACGTCGGCCACGGCGTGCCCGCGCAGGGTGCCGTCGACCGGCGGCCCCAGCTTCACCCGGGAGTACTGCTCGACCTCGGCGATGGCGGAGCGCAGCACCTCCGTCATGGACACCGGATGGCTCCACTGCCGGCGGGAGACCGCACCGCCGAGGACGGCGAGGTTCTCCGCGTGGCGGCGGATCCGGGTGGCGAGGTGGTCGACGTGGAAGAGGCCCTTGAGGAGGTCGGGGTCCTCCATCTCGTTCTCCAGCTCGTCGAGGATCGAGATCTCCCGGTGCACCAGCGACTGCAACCGCCGGGCGAGGTTGACGAACACCTCGAGCTTCTGTTCGCTGCCCGCCTGGCTGGACAGCTGCGCGGCCTGCACGACGGCGGTGACGGCGCCGTCGTGCGCCCGGCTCAGGTCGGCGGCGAGCAGTTCGAAGTCGTCCGCGTCGTCGGCGGGCGCGCCGCGCGGTGTGCGCTGGGGCGGGGCCTCGCCACGGCGCAGCGCCTCGACGAGCGCGCGCAGATCGGCCTCGCCGCGCGCGGCACTGCGGCGCAGCGCGGCGACGCGGTCGCTCACGGTCCGGGCGGCCCGGCCGGCGGCCACGGCCGCGGTCACGATGCCGGCCAGCGCCACCGAGACCGCGCCGCCCAGCACTCCCCACAGCGTGAGCCCGGGCCGGACCCCGGCGGAGCGGACCGTGAACAGCACGGCCGCGCTGGCGCTCAGGGCGACCGCGATGGGCGGCAGCACGGCGAGCCGGAGCAACTGGGGCCGTATGTGGGTCTCGGGCAGCGAGGCAGCGGTGCGGGCGACGGGCCGTCCGTGCCGTCCGCCCTCACGGCGGTCTGCGCGTGCGGCGGGTGCGCGGAGGTGAGACATCGGTGTCCTCGTCGTACGGGTCCGTCGGTGCCCGGGGCGCGGGCTGCGCGGTTCGGGCAGGGGTTGCCCGATGGACACTCACAGTAGTCGCCAAGGCATCATGTGCGGTGGGCAGTTGACAAAGTCCCACGCGAAGCCTCCCGCTCTGGTATGAGGCGTCGTACGACAGACCGATAAACACGGCGGACAGCCGATCTGGATCGAGAACGGATCGATCAGTGCTGGTCAGAAGTGGTCGGCAGGAATGATCGAGGGCCGGGGAGTCATCGCTCCCCGGCCCTCTCGGATTGCCGCCGATTGCCGCCGTCCGCCCGCTCGCCGACCGGACCGGACCGTTTCGGACGCTCCCCGAACGCCGACGGGTCAACCCCTGAACGTCACCGTCCGTGTCAACGGTCGACGCCTATTCACGCCTTCGGCTGGGTGAAGCGGATGCTGTTGCCGAAGGGGTCCCGCAGGCCGCAGTCGATGCCGTACGGGCGCTCGGTGGGCTCCTCGGTGAACTCGACGCCCTTGGCCCGCAGCGTTTCGTAGGTCTTGCGGCAGTCCTCCGTGCCGAAGATGAGGAAGCCGCCGGTCGCCCCCTTGGTGAGCAGTTCGCGGACCTGCTCCGCGGTCTCCTCGGACAGACGCGGCGGGCCGGGCCGCTCCAGCAGGACCTCGCGGTCGGGCTGGCCGGGGACGTTGACGGTGAGCCAGCGCATGAAGCCGAGGTCGGCGTCGGTGTTGATCTCCAGGCCGAGCTTGCCGACGTAGAAGTCGAGGGCCTCGTCCTGGTCGAGTACGTAGATCTGCGAGTGCGTGATTCCTGTGAACATGGGCATCACGCTACGAGCCCCGCCCGGCGAAAACTTATCCAAAACTGCTCAGTCGCCCGAACGCCGGGCAGACCGCGACGGGCCGGCCGTCAGGCGCTCGGCCGCATCCACGCCATGGTGAAGCAGGTCGGCACGTCCAGGGCCACGGCCTCCTTGCGGTACTCGCGCGGCGAACGGCCGACGACGTCGCGGAAGGTGCGGCTGAAGGTGCCGGGGCTGCCGAAGCCGACCTCGAAACAGATGTCGGTGACGCTGCGGTCGGTCTCGCGCAGCAGGAACATCGCGCGTTCGACGCGGCGGCGCTGGAGGTAGCGGTGCGGGGTCTCGCCGAAGGTGGCGCGGAAGGTGCGGGCGAAGTGGGCCGGGGAGACATGGGCGATCCGCGCCAGGGCCGGTACGTCCAGGGGCTGCGCGTAGGCACGGTCCATCGCGTCCCGGGCGCGGAGCATCCGGCGGTTGGTCTCTTCGGCGGCGCGGCTCACGGCGCCATCACACCACGGGTCCGCTCAGGGCTGCGAGGTCTGGGCCGGGCAGGTGGATCCAGCCCTCCCGCAGGGCGGCGGCACGCTCCTCCGCCGAGGAGGGCCACCGGGTGTCGCCCACCAGCACCGCACGGGCGACCAGGGCGCAGACCAGTGCGTCGAGGTGGTCGTGGCTGGCGACGCACCGCGTGCGCACCTCTTCGGGCAGCACCCGCCCCAGCCCCGTCTCGAGGGAGCCGAGCACGTGCTCCCGCACCGCCCGCGCGTCGGGTGTGGGGTTCTTGTAGCTGCCGGCGGGACGGATGCCCCACAGCCGCAGCGCGGCCGCGGGGTACACCTCGGCGACCGGCCCGGATCCGTCCCGCGGCACGGATCCGGTGCCGAGGGCGTCCAGGAGGCGGGCCGCCCGGAGCGCGACCACGCCGAGGAGGTCGGTGGAGACCGACAGGGGCGGCCGCGTCGCTGTCGCCTTCCAGGTGAGGTCGTCGGTGAGCCGGAAGCGCAGCGGGTCCAGTCCCGGCCTGCCGTCGCTACGGTCCCCGAAGCGGGCCGGGGACGGCAGCGGCAGCCCCTGATGGTGCGCCGCGATCGTGTCCACGAAGCCGGTCGGCCAGCCGAGCGGACAGTCCAGCCCCGTCTTGTCGGCACCGCTGACCAGGGCCAGCAGTTCCTCGTCCCCGTCCGGCACGACGAACTCCACCGTCGGCACGCCCAGGTGGTCCCACTCCACCCGGCACACGGCGGTACGCCGAGCGCTGGCGGCGAGATCGACCCCGACGGTCACGACCTGCCGACGCGGCATTCCGGACCCCTCCCGCACCTGCTCAGCCGACGCCCCGCACACTCATGCCCCGGCGTCCCTCCGTCGAGCACCACCACGACCCCCGGGATCACGGGCCGGACGACCACCCCGTGGTCCCCGTCGGTCGCCGCAGCCCGGACGACCGTCCCCTGGTCCTTGTCGGTCGCCGCGGCCCCCCCTTACCCGGCCGGCACCGTCTCCGGGTCCCCGCTCCCCTCGGCGCCCCTCGCGTCGGCCTGTTCCTTCGCCGCCGAGTCCGCCGCCGTCTTGATCGCGGCCCCGGCGACGGCCTCCGCCGTCGGCCGGCCGCCCGCCGGCTCCTGGGCCACCGCGCGCCACCAGGGGTCGCCGGGGACGGTCTCGGCGGTGGGCTCGAACGGCTCTCCCGGACGGGGCAGCGCGATACGGGAGCCGGTGGCGTGGGCGGCGGCGACCGTGCCCTCGCCGGGCTCGGCCCAGGGGTGGGTGGCCAGGTTGAAGGTGGCCCAGTGGATCGGCATCATCACGCCGTGCGGCGCTCCGCCCTGGAGGTCGAGGTGGGCGCGCATGCCCTCCTCGGGCGTCATGTGGATGTCCGGCCAGAAGTCGGAGTACGCGCCGATCTGGATCATCGTGGCGTCGAACGGACCGTGCGCGGCACCGATGTCCTTGAAGCCCTCGAAGTACCCGGTGTCGCCGCTGTGGTAGACGCGGTGCTCGTCCCCGGCGACCGACCAGGAGGCCCAGAGGGTGTGCTGGGTGTTGCGCATGCCGCGTCCGCAGAAGTGGCGGGCCGGGGTGGCGGTGAGGGTGAGGCCGCCGATCCTCGTCTCCTCGTGCCAGTCCAGCTCGCGGATCCGGTCGGCGGAGACACCCCACAGCTCGAGGTGCTCGCCGACACCCAGCGGAACGGCGAACAGGGTGTCCGTGCCGGCCAGTGTCTTGATGCTGGGCATGTCCAGGTGGTCGTAGTGGTCGTGCGAGATGACGACGACGTCGACCGGGCCGAGCGCGGCGAGGGGCAGCGGCACGGGGTGCAGTCGCTTTGGGCCGACGAAGGAGAACGGGGAGCATCGCTCGCCCCAGACGGGGTCGAACAGGACCCGGTGTCCGTCGATCTCCGCGAGCACGCTGGAGTGCCCCATCCAGGTCAGCCGCAGCCCGGTGGCGGGCGGCCTGGCGATGTCCGAGAGCGTGGTGGCGTGCACCGGGATGTTTCCCTTGGGGGCGCGCCGGGGCCGCTGCTCCTTGTCGAAGAAGACCTTCGCGAAGTCCATCGTCGAGCCGGAGGGCCGGGTCCGGGTGGTGCCTCCGGGATTCTGGAAGACGCCGTCCTTGAAGTGGGGCGATCTGCGGATGCGCGCCATGCGCTCACCGCTCGGGTCCGCGCCGAAGGCCGCGGGCTGCAGCGCGCGGAGCCCGGAGCTCAGGGAACGGAAACCGGACACGGTACCTCCAGGTGGAGTCGGTGAGGCATTCCATTATGGTCGCCCCCTCGGACAACACGGGGATCGTCCCGTTCCTGCCGGACGCTTTCCAAAGAAAACCCAAAGAAACGAACCCTTCCCCGCCGGTCCCGGACTGGACGGCGGCCCCGTTGACACGGGACCCGACCGCTCCCGATACTGACCCGCGATTCAGTAGTTTTCCCGGCGGCCCGCTGGAGGCACCGTGTCCGACCTGCTTACTGAGCTCGTCCCGCTCAGTCCGGAGCAGTACGACATCGTGGACCTCACCCGCGCGTTCGCCCGCGAGGAGATACACCCTCGCGCGCGTGCCGTCGACGAGGCGGACGTCGAGACGCCGTGGGACCTGTGGCGCAAGGCCGCCAAGGTGGGGATCACCGGCTTCATGCTTCCCGAGGAGTACGGCGGGGGCGGCTTCACCGACGTGGTCACGCAGGTCCTGGTCCAGGAGGAGCTGTGCGTCGGCGACCTGGGCATCGGCAATCTGCTCTGCTCGAACGGCCTCTTCGCCGACCCGGTCCTGGAACTGGGCGCCGAGGAGCAGAGGCGCGCCTGGCCGACCCCGCTCACCGGCCCCGACACGCCGATGACCGCCCTGGCGACCACCGCGCCGGGCGCGGGCTCCGACGCCGCCTCGATCATCACCACGGCCCGCCGCACCGAGGACGGTTACCGGATCGACGGCCACAAGGCGTGGATCTCCAACGCGGGCGAGGCCGAGCTGTATGTGGTGTTCGCCAAGACCGACCCGTCGCTGCGCTCCCGGGACGTGTCCGCGTTCCTGCTGCGCGGGGAAACCAACGGTGTCTCCTTCGGCACGGTGCTGGGGGCGGCCGCTACGGGCGTGGCACGGGCCGCGTACGAGTACGCGCGCGACTACGCGCGTGAGCGGCGACAGTTCGGCAGGCCGATCATCGAGCACCAGGCGGTCGCCTTCCGGCTCGCGGACATGCGCACGCGCGTGGAGCGGGCCTGGCTGATGACCTGGCGGGCCGCGCGCCGGCTGGACGCCGGTCCGGGAGCGACCGCCGAGGCGGCGACGGCGAAGCTGACGGCCTTCCGAGACCGCCGCCTACTGCACCTGGGCGGCCGTGCAGACGCTGGGCGGCTGGGGCTACTCGCGCGAGTTCCCCGTCGAGCAGTGGATACGCGACGCCAGGCTGGAGGAGATCGAGGAGGGCACGTCCGACATCATGCGGCTCGTCATCTCGCGCAACCTGTGACGAGCGGTGACCGCGCTGCCGCGGGAGGGGGGCGGCAGCGCGGCCGAGCGTCCCGGTGGCGTGCACGCCGCCCCTCCCTGTCCCCGTCCGCCCCATCCCTGATCACCCCCGTCGAGGAGACCGCATGACCGCCCCCCTGATGTCGCTCACCTGGACCGACCACCTCACCGGCCGCCAGGGGTTCCTCGTCGTCGACCGGCTGGTGCGCGGCGTCGCCAGCGGCGGGCTGCGCATGCGCGCGGGCTGCACCCTTGAGGAGGTCGCCGGGCTCGCGCGCGGGATGACCATGAAGGAGGCGCTGCACTACAACCCGGAGGGCCGCTACATCCCGCTGGGCGGAGCCAAGGGCGGTATCGACTGCGATCCCCAGGATCCGGGGGCGTACGGGCTGCTGGTGCGCTATCTGCGCGCCATGAGGCCGTACATCGAGAGCTTCTGGACCACCGGTGAGGACCTCGGTCTCACCCAGGACCTGGTGGACCGGGCGGCGGCCGAGGCGGGGCTGGTCTCCTCCATCCAGGCCGTGTACCCGCTGCTGGACGACGAGGCGACGGCCCGGCGACGGCTCGCGGACGCGTTCGCGGTCGACGTGGACGGCATCGGGCTGGACGAACTGGCCGGCGGCTGCGGGGTCGCCGAGTCGGCGCTGACGGCCCTGGACCGGGCCGGTGTGCCGTACGCGGGCACTCGGGTCGCGGTGCAGGGCCTGGGCACCATGGGCGGGGCGACGGCGCGCTTCCTCACGCGCGCGGGGCTGACCGTCGTCGCCGTCGCCGACATCAAGGGCACGATGGTCAACCCGGCGGGCCTGGACGTGGAGACGCTGCTGGCCGCGCGGGACGCCTACGGCACCGTCGACCGCGCCGCCCTGCGCCCCGAGGACCGTGAACTGCCCGGCGACGCCTGGCTGTCCGCCGACGCGGAGGTGCTGGTGCCCGCGGCCGTGTCGTACGCGATCGGCGCCGCCGAGCAGGAGCGGATCACCGCCCGCTGGATCGTCGAGGCGGCCAACATGCCGGTGCTGCCCGAGGCGGAGGAACTGCTCGCCGCGCGCGGGGTGACCGTGCTGCCGGACGTGGTCGTCAACTCCGGGACGAACGCCTGGTGGTGGTGGACCCTGTTCGGGGACATCGGCGCCGACGCGGACGAGGCGTTCGCCCACACCCGGCGCTCGATGCGAGCCCTGGTGGAGCAGATGCTGGCCCGCGCGGAGGCGGACGGGACGACCCCGCGCGCGGCGGCCCACGCGATCGTCGCCGACCGGCTGCCGGTGATCGCGGAGCGGTTCGGGTGGTATCGGTGACACAGCCGACCGGCCGGTGACGGACGGGGCGTGAGCGCCCTGCCGGACGCCCTGTTCGACCCGGCTTCCGTGGGCGTCGTGGGCGCCTCCGACAACCCGGAGAAGTGGGGCTACTGGCTGACGAAGGGCGCCCTCGCCGGACGGGGGCGGCGCGCCGTGCATCTGGCCGTGGCGCGGGCGGCGGCGGCGCATCCGGAACTGGCCGAACTGGAGGTCACTCCCCTGCTGGTGCACCCCGGTGGGGCGCACGCTCTGGACGCGCACGGCGTGCTGGGGGCCGGATAGGGTCGGGCGGCGTGACGGTTCGACTGTGTTGTCTGCTGTGGGCCCGGCCAGGTGCCGGCGAGGCCCTGGGCGGTTACGAGGACAAGGTGCTGGCGCTGCTGGGCGAGCACGGCGGGCGGGTGCTGCAGCGGGCCCGCGCCGACGGCGCCGAGGGGCGTCCGGACGAGATCCAGCTGATCGAGTTCGACTCGCCGGCCGGTTTCGACGCCTTCATGGCGGACGAGCGGCGCGCCGCCCTGGCCGACGAGCGCGACGCGGCGG
This sequence comes from Streptomyces sp. NPDC005799, assembly GCF_040630525.1. NCBI lineage: Bacteria > Bacillati > Actinomycetota > Actinomycetes > Kitasatosporales > Streptomycetaceae > Streptomyces > Streptomyces sp. NPDC005799. The sequence goes on along the minus strand of NZ_JBEXXQ010000026.1, from coordinate 34,978 downwards.
TCGCGCGGACCGAGCTGTACCCGGTTGAACTGGTCGGACAGCGGCCCGACCCCGCGCCATCAGCGGCGACGGAATAGGGTGACCGCGTGGCGAGAGTGCGGTTGAGCGTGGCGGAGCGGCGTGAGGAGTTGCTGCGGGCGGCCATCGAGCAGATCGAGGCGCGGGGCGTGGCGGCGGTCAGGATCGCCGACGTGGCCTCGGCGCTCGGCGTGAGCAACGCGCTGGTGCTGTATCACTTCTCGACCAAGGAGAAGCTGGTGGCCGCCGCGTTCACCCACGCGGCCGAGGACGACCTGGCGCATCTGCGCAAGCTGCTCGGCCGGCGCACCACGGCGCTGCGGCGGCTGCGCTCGGCCGTGCGCTGGTACGCGCCGACCGGGCAGGCCAAGGGCTGGCGGCTGTGGATCGAGGGCTGGGCGGCCGCCCTGCGCGAACCCGTGCTGCAGGAGGTCACCCGTGACCTCGACCGGCGGTGGAAGGCGGCGCTGGCCGAGGTCATCGCCGAGGGCGTGGCCGCGGGCGAGTTCCGCTGCCCCGACCCGTTGGGCACGGCCCTGCGGCTGACGGCGCTGCTGGACGGGCTCGCCGTACAGCTGACGTCCTACCCGGGCGCGGTGTCACGGGCCCGCGCCCAGGAATGGGTGGACGAGGCGCTGGCCCGTGAACTGGGCCTGGAGCGGGAGGCGTTGACCGCGCCGGAGCGGTGAGCTCCCGCACGCGTCGCTCTCAGGCCACCGGGGCGATCCGCATCTTGATGTCGTCCGGCGACAGCGCGCCCTTGGCCGTCACATGGTCGCCCGAGGACTCCCCGCGCAGCCGGCGCCCGATCCACGGCACCAGGTACTCGCGCGCCCAGTGCACGTCGTCCCGCCGCACCTCGAGGGTGCCGCGCGGCGGCAGCGGCGGCCAGGGCTGGTCCGGGTCGGCCGGGACGTCCAGGCCGAGGACCTGACCCGCGCGCAGCGCCACGCGCGTGTGACCCTCGGGCGAGAGGTGCAGCCGGTCGTCGTCCCAGGCCCTGCGGTCCTGCACGGTCTTGAGGGACCACAGGTCGAGCACGGGACAGCCGTACCGGTCGGCGATGGCCCGGACATGTCCGTTGTAGGTGGCGATCTTGCCGCGCAGATGCTTGAGCACGGGCACGCCACGGGTGTCGAAGCCGGTCGTCACCATGACGGTGCCGGCGGCGCCGGTGAGCCGGGCGACCGCGCGCTCGAAGCGCTCGGCGACCTCGTCCGGGTCGGTGCCGGGCCGGATGATGTCGTTGCCGCCGGCGCAGAAGGAGACCAGGTCCGGGGCGAGTTCCTCGGCCTGTGGGACCTGGTCCGCCACGATCTGGTCGAGCAGTTTGCCGCGCACGGCGAGGTTGGCGTAGGCGAAGTCGCCCTCGGGCCGCCGGTCCGCGAGGAGCACGGCGAACCGGTCCGCCCAGCCGACCATGGCTCCGTCGGGGCCGGGATCGCCGACGCCCTCGGTGAAGCTGTCCCCCACCGCGACGTACGACCCGATCACTGCCCTGCTGTCTCTGCTGTCACTTTTCGAATCGTCTGCCACGGCGGCCATGATTCACCTTCGAATGTGACCTACGCGACCGTAAGAAAGGGTTGACGGTCGGTGAGATAAGCCACGTCCAAAGGGTTGGCCAAGGCAGGAATAACTCTCGGATCACCGACGTTGAGGAGTCGATCGCCGGACGGCGAAATCTCTGCAACACCGAAGGCCGGACCCGGGGATCGGGGTCCGGCCTTCGGCAGCATGTCGGGCGCGCGGTCGGCGGGGGGTCAGCCGACGGCGACGCCCTTGGAACGGAGGTAGGCGACCGGGTCCACGTCGGAGCCGTAGTCCGGCGTGGTGCGGATCTCGAAGTGCAGGTGCGGGCCGGTCACGTTGCCGGTCGCACCGGAGAGACCCAGCTGCTGGCCCGCGCTCACGCTCTGGCCGACCGAGACGGAGATCTGGGAGAGGTGCCCGTACTGCGCGTAGTGGCCGTCGGCGAGCTTGATGACGACCTGGTTGCCGTACGCGCCGCCCCATCCGGCGGTGACGACGGTGCCCGCGCCCACGGCCTTGACCGGGGTTCCGGTCGGGACGACGAAGTCGACGCCGGTGTGGTAGCCGCTGGACCACATGCTGCCGGCGACGTGGTAGCCGGTGCCGATGGTGCCGCCGGACACCGGGAGGGTGAAGCCGGTGCTGGTCGACTCGGCGGTCTGGATGGCCTTCGTCGACTTCGACGCCTTTGACGAGGAGGAAGCGCTCGACGAGGAGGGGGAAGAAGCAGCGGGAGTGGAGGACTTGGTGGCGCCGGTCGTCGCCTTGCCGCCCAGGGTGAGCTTGAGGCCCGGGTGGATCAGCGACGGGTCGTCGCCGACGGCCTGGCGGTTGTCCGCGTACAGCTTGTGCCAGCCGCCCCGGACGCGCTGCTCGTCGGCGATCTTCGCGAGGTAGTCACCGGCCCGGACCGAATACGTGCGCACACCCGTGTTGTTGGCGTTCGCCTTCTTCTCGGTCGCCTTCTTCTCGGCGGCCGGAAGCGACTGGACGGACTTTTCGGAAACCGACTGGGAAGCCGACTGAGCGGTGGCCGCGTGGGCTCCGGTGGCCCCTATGAGGGGGAGGGCGAGAGCGGCGCCGCCGGTTCCGGCGACGGCGATGGAGCGAGTGAAGCGCTTGGGCTTCGGGCGGCGGTGCTTACCCTTCGCGGGCATGGCGAATTCCTCTCCGTCGCCTGCGAGGTGAGCTGTCGGGTGCGGGCTGGAGATGCCCGGCCGCGCTTTTCGGCGCGGCTTTACCCCTAGCCGTTCCGGAGACCGGAACAGGCGTCGTACCTGTGGGTCCCCCGCTCCTGCCGTTCACGGGTGAGTTGTGCGGGCTCCGGGCGGCGGCAGGATTGGGCGTCCGTCCGGATGGGTGGCGAACGTAAGCGACCAGGACGCAAAGGGACAAGCCGCGGTTCCCTGTGCATGCGTTTCTGTTGATCGACTGCGGGAATTCACGGTCACCCTCCGTGAATTACAGTTCCATCCCTTTGTCCAAAGCCCCTTGAAACCCTTATGAATTACGTGAACATGACGGGCCACGCACCGTCACGGATATGACGCTCCTCACGTGACGGTGCTCCAGCATTCCCCATTCCAGAGCGAGTTGGAATGAAGACACCAATTCGGACAGAAGGCTCAGATACGACGGAGCCGGATGACTTTCGCATCGAGGTCGCCGCGCAGCCCGGTGTCCAGCCCGTGATGCAGCAGTACGGCCCCACGGTGAATTTCGCCCGTTTCAGGGCATTCGTAGGAGGCTGTCGGGTCGAGTCCGCTCAGCCGCAGTGCCGGTACGGGCTCGCCGTAACTCTGTGCCTGGAGCCAGGCCAGGACGACCGACTCGTCCCCGCGCACGTACTGCACGGCGCTGAGCCCGCCCGTCGGGGGCCGCAGGCGGTGGAGGTCGCCGTGCTGCACCAGGGGCCGGATCTCCTTGTAGAGGCTCACCCAGTCACCGGCTTCGGCGAGCTCCTCCTCGGTCCACTGGGTGAGGTCTCCGCCGACTCCCAGCACACCCGCCATGGCGCTGACGAACCGGAAGCGCAGGGAGCTGGCCCGGTCGTTGAGCTGGGTGTTGGGGCTGTCGGTGACCCAGGCGGCCATCACGCGCGCGGGGTGGATCTGGCTGAAGCCGTGCTGGATGGCGAGCCGGTCGAGCGGGTCGGTGTTGTCGGAGGTCCACACCTGGTCGGTACGGCTCATGATGCCGAGGTCGATCCGGCCGCCACCGCCCGAGCAGGACTCGAAGACGACGTCCGGGTGGGCCGCCCGCAGCCGGTCCAGCAGCGCGTACAGCGCGCGGACGTGGTCGACCCACAGGCGCTGCGGGTAGGGGTCGCCGGGCCAGCCGGCGTCGGTGAAGCAGCGGTTGAAGTCCCACTTGACGTAGTCGACAGGGGCGCTGGACAGGAGCGTGTCGAGCTGCTGCCAGAGGTACTCCTGGACGTCCTCGCGGGCCAGGTTCAGTACGAGCTGGTTGCGGAACTCCGTGCGCCTGCGGCCCGGCTGGAACTGCACCCAGTCGGGGTGGGCGCGGTAGAGGTCGCTGTCCGGGTTGACCATCTCGGGCTCGACCCAGATGCCGAACTGCATGCCGAGGGCGTGCACGTAGTCGGCGAGCGGCGCCAGGCCCTTGGGGAAGCGGTCGGGGTTGGGCGTCCAGTCGCCGAGCCCGGCACGGTCGCTGGTGCGCTTGCCGAACCAGCCGTCGTCGACGACGAACAGCTCGACGCCGATGGCGGCGGCCCGGCGGGCGAGCGCCCCCTGCTGCTCCTCGGAGATGTCGAACTCCGTGGCCTCCCAGGAGTTGAACAGCACCGGCCGGTCCCGGTCCGCGTCCGGGATGACGTACGCGCGCTGGTAGGCGTGCCAGGCGCGGCTCGCGCCGCCGAAGCCGCCGTCGCTCCACAGTCCGGCGAAGACGGGGGTGGTGTACGACTCCCCCGCGCCCAGGAGCAGCAGCCCGGAGTCGTCGTACCCGGCGCCGCCGGTGATCTGCACCCGCGCGTCCGGGAGCTGCGCCACCGCGATCCGCCAGGAACCGGACCAGCCGAGCGCGCAGCCGTAGACCTCGCCGCGCTCCTCGGTGGCGTCGGTGTCGAGGGCGACCCAGGGCAGGTGCTGGTGCCCGGTGTGGCCGCGGCGGCTGCCGATGACCTTCTCGCCATGGGTGAGCGGCGCGGCGGTCAGCAGGGACTCGGCGGCCCAGCGGCCGTGCAGCTGGGACAGCCGCCAGTCCTCGCGGTCGGGCAGCGTCCAGGTGGCGGCGTCGGCGCGCAGCAGCTCCAGGGGCGCCGGTCCCTCGTTGTCGAGGCTCACCCAGCGTTCCACGACGTCGTGCCGCATGCGGTAGTGCAGCGTGATGACGAGCCCGCCGTCGCGGAAGCGCAGCCGCAGATGGTCGCCCTCCGCCTCGTGCGTCTCGAAACGCCACTCGGTGCCGCGCCGCTCCTCGGTGCGCACGGACAGGGCGGGCCGCGCGAACCGGGGGCCGCCTTCGACCGGGTACTCCTCGCGGCCGTCCAGCGGCGACTCGAAGGGCCGGTAGACCGGCAGCGGGCGAACGGCGAGCGCCTCGGCGTCCGCGAGCGCGATCCGCGGGCCCCAGTGCAGGTGCAGCAGCTCGTCGTCCTCGGTCAGATGGACGGCGTACCCGCTGGCCGGACCGGTCAGGAGCCAGGTACGGCCGTTGTCGGAGATCTCCAGCATCAAGCCCTCACACGTTCGAACAGGTCCGATCAAGCGGCAACATCATCAACGTCAGCGGGCCTCGGCGGCAACGCCTGTGGACAACTCATTGCCTGGGGAACCCATGTCGTATCGTCGAGGAGGTGCCCGTCGTCGAGCCGCGCCGGCGGGGCCGACCCCGAGGAGGCCCCGTGACGCAGCAGGTCCCGTCGACCGAGCCCGAGCTGACCGCCGTGCGCAACTTCCGCGACGTCGGCGGGCTTCCGACGGCGGACGGTCGGCGGGTGCGGCACGGAGTGCTGTTCCGCAGCGGCCATCTCGCGCACGCCACGGAGGAGGACACCGCGTTCCTCTCGTCGCTGGGACTGCACACGATCTTCGACTTCCGCAACGCGGCGGACCAGAAGCTGGAGGGCCCGGACGTCGAGCTGCCGGGCGTGCGCAATGTGAACCTGCCGCTGACGGATCCGGCGGACGGCTCCGGGTTCTGGAAGATGGTCCGGGACGGTGAGATCGACCAGCTGCGGGAGATCCTGGGCGACGGCAAGGCGGCCAACCGCATGATCGTCTCCTACCGCACGATCATCCGGGAGCGCACCGCCGAGCACGCGCGTGTGCTGCGTTCGCTCGCCGAGGACAGCGTGCCCGTGCTGATGCACTGCGCGGCGGGCAAGGACCGCGCGGGCCTGTCCATAGCCGTGACCTTGCTCGCGCTGGGCGTCGAGCGGGAGGCGATCGCCGCCGACTACCTGGAGTCCAACGCCAAGCACCGCCGCTACAAGGTGCGGCGCAGCAGCTCCTCCGGCGCCGGCTACTCCCCCGAGGTCATGGAGCTGCTCAGCCCCCTGTTCGAGGCGCGCGTCGAATACCTGGAGGCGGCCTTCGAGACCATCGAGGAGACGTGGGGCGGCGTCGAGACCTATCTGGAGCAGGGTCTCGGGGTGACACCGGAGATCCGCGAGCGGCTGCGGGAGCGGCTGCTCGACTGACCGCGGTCTACTTGGCGCCGACCGCGAACAGCAGATAGACGAAGGCCGCGAACAGGTGCCCGGCGGCGATGTAGATGATCAGCCGCACCCACAGGGCGCGGGGGAACTTCTCTTCCATGTTGCTGTTGCTCATGGCATGTCTCCGGTGTCGGGGCCCAGGCACAGCGCGGCCGTGGGACTCTGCAGCAGGGTGTGGACGAACAGGAGCTCGACGCCGTCGGCGTCCTCGGCGGCGATCCGGTGCGGGGTCAGCGAGTCGAAGTGCGCGCTGTCCCCCGGTCCGAGCCGGTGCGTGGTGTCGCCGAGGCGCAGCCGCAGCCGTCCCTGGAGGACGTACAGCCACTCCTCGCCGGGATGCACACGCACGATGTCGCCCTGCGAGCCGTGCGGCACACGCACCCGCAGGGCCTGCATCCCGCGGCTGGACGCACCGGCCTGCCAGTACGTCCAGCCGCCCGCGACGGTCGGTTCCATGTCGGCGGCGCGTACCACGGCGTCCCGTTCGGCAACCGTCTCGCCGAGCAGCTCCGAGACGGTCGTACCGTAGATACGGGCGAGGGCCAGCAGCACCGGCAGTGAGGGCTGGCGCTGCCCGGTCTCCAGCCGGGAGAGATGGGCCGGTGACAGCCCCGCGGTGCGCGCCGCCGCCTCCAGGGTGAGGGCGGCACGCCGGCGCAGGGCGCGGAGCTGCGGCGCGACGGCGGGCAGGACCTCGTCCGGCCCGGCCGGGGGCCCGGTCTCGGGAGAGCTCATGCTCTCCATTGAGCCGCACTCTTGCCTGCGCGGCAAATTTCTTGCCTCAGAGGCAAACAGGGCTCAGGGTGTCATTCCGGGGCCGTCCTCGTCTCGTACGCCTTGTACCGTACGTCGGGGTCCGGGTGCCGGCGCAGCAGCCGCAGGAGCGACCGCCACTCCTCGGGCCAGCCGAGGCCGCCGGCCGTTCCGTCCACCAACTGCGCCGCGAGCAGACCGGGCACCGTGCCGCCGTCGCGGGCCAGCCGCTGGGCCGCCGCCAGCATGGCCGCAGCCCGTTCCGGCCGGGCTCGGTGCGCCCAGCCCGTCTCCAGCCGGCCCGCAACCTGGAGCGCGACCGCCGTTCCGGTGCCCTCCAACGCCTGAGCCAGGTCCAGCAGCCGCCCGAGCAACTGGTCCGGTTGCTCGGTTCGGTCCACCAGTCGGCGCAGCAGACTCGCCCGTTCGGCCGCCAGCAGCGGTTCCGGCGCGAGCAGCGCGGCGATCTCCTCGAGCACCTCCAGCCGTTCGACGACGTTGTAGGAGAGCGACACCAGGGCCCGCAGTCGCTGCAGCGCCGGCAGATCCCGGTCCGCCAGCGCCTCGCAGCCGCCCTCGGGCGTCCGCATCGCGGCCAGCAGCCGGGTCACCGCGCCGTGGAAGGCACTGCCGGGAGCGGCGCCGGCCACCGGGTGGGGCGGGTCGGCGAAGGCGAGGTCGCGCAGCACCGATGCCGCATGGCTCCAGTGCTCCCGGTTGTCCAGGTCGCACACCGTGCCGGCGATCCGGTCGGCCAGCCCGGGCGCGTACCGGGTCCAGGGGGCCAGCCCGCGCAGGAAGGCCCAGCCGGAGAAGTCCTCGTGCGAGGCCAGACCGGCGTCGTAGACCGCGTCCACCACCGCCGCGTACCGGTCACGCTGCACCTCGGCCAGTTCCCATGGCCCCACCTCGACGACGGCCCGGAGTACGCCGGGGGTGTCGTCCCGTGCGGCCGCGTCCAGCAGGTGCCAGGCCTCCGGCACGCCCAGGAGGGGCGGAAGCACGCGGATCACGGCGGTCCGGACGTCGGGGTGCGTGTCGGGGGCGAAGCCGCGCGCGAGCAGCGCCACCGCCTGACGCGGCGGCAGGAAGCGGGCCGCGAGGCGCACGGCCTCCTTGCGGGAGGTCACCTTCGCGGGCCGCTCCCCCGTCAGCAACGGGCTGAGGGCGGCGGCGAGTTCGGAGGGGGCGCTGAAGCGGGCGGCGCGGCTCGCCGCGTACACCGCGACCCGGGCCCGGTCACCGGCCGCCTGGTCCAGGAGCACCGGCAGGGCGTCCTGGGGGCGGTCGGTCCAGGACAGCGCGGCGAGCGCCGCCTCGGCGACGACCACCTCCTCGTCGTCCTTGTGCCGCATGGCCAGGGCCAGACCCACCTCCGGCACCGGGGCGGCGGCGCGGAGCGCGGCGGCCCGGTCGTCCAGGGGCCGGGAGCGGTCCTCGGTGATCTGCTCGGCGAGCCGTGCCGCGGCCCGCTGCTGGCGGGGCAGCCAGCGGTCGGCGGCGCCGAGGTCCGGCAGCGGGCGCGCCGCCCCGGCGACCAGGAAGCGCCCGTACGGCGGGGTGTCGGCCAGCAGGGCGTCCAGCAGGTCCGTGCGCTCGCGGGACAGCACCCGCCGTACCGGCGCCAGGACGACCGCCGACGGTTCCCGGCCGACGATCCGGGCCGCCCGTTCCCCGCGGCTGGCCGGTGCGGCCAGCCACAGCGTCGCGGCCGCCTCGAACGTCATGTCGTCGCCGCGCTCCAGCGCCAGGGCGAGCATGTCCTGCAGCGCGGGCATCCGCCGGGCCCGCGGGCCGAACGCGGCGGCCAGGCCGAGCAGCAGCCGGAAGTCGGACCGGTCCGCCGCCGCCTCCAGCCAGGGGCGCAGCGCCTCGAACACCTCGTGCTCCTGGCCGCGCCGCAGGACGCGGTGCAGCGGCCCGAAGTCGGGTACGCCGACCCGGCCCGTGATCCGCTCCAGCGTGCTCAACGCCCAGGCGCGCAGGGCCGTTTCGTCGTCGCCGGCGTGCTCGACGAGGACGCGCTCGGCGAGGGTGCGCAATGCCTTCAGGGTGCCGGCCGAACAGTCCCGGGCCTGCAGGGCGTCGAGGGCGACCCGGTCGAGCGGCTCGGCGTCCGCGGAGGTGAACAGCCGCGGATGCGACTCGGCGAGCGCCTCCAGCGCGGCAGAGCGCACGAGGTCCTGGTCGTTGCGGAGCCGGCCCGCCGCGACCAGCACCTCGGTGATCGCCTCCCGGCCGCCGTCCCGGGCCGCGCAGGCCACGAACAGCGGCCAGGCGGCGGCGCGGTCGTCGGCGTCGGGCCGCCGTATCGCGGCGATCAGGAAGGCGCGTGCCTCGTCGTACGGGCCGTGGGCGAGCGTGTCCAGGTCGTCCCAGGCGTCGACCCTCTCGCCGAACTCGGCGGCCGCCCTGCGCACTTCGGCCCAGCGGCGCTCGCGCGGCAGCAGGCCGAGCACGGACAGGGCCGGGCCCCAGTGCGTCCCCTCCGCTGTGACCGCGTCGAGGAAGGCCGTCCGCCTGCCCGGCGCCATGGCCTTCAGCAGCCCGGCGAGGTGGTCACGGCGCTGTATCCAGTGGCGGCCCAGCAGCGGCAGGGACGGCGGCTCGGCGCGCACCAGCCGGCGCAGCACGCCGGGCGGCGGCACGGTCTCGTGGCGCGGTGGGTCCCGGCGCGGGGAGATGATCCAGCGCACGACCCGCTCGGCGTCGGCGTCGACGAGCGCGCCGAGGCCGCCGAACAGGCCGGGCGGCAGGGCGTCCGGGCCGTGCCGTTCCAGCAGGGCCAGGACCCCCTCGGGCAGCCGCGGGGCGAGTGCCGCGACCGTCGTGGCGTTCAGCCGCCACCACTCCTCCCTGGCCCGGTGGTCGGACCGGTCGGCCAGGGCACGTTCGGCGTGGGCCAGCACCGGGCCCGGGTGGCGCCGGGCGAGCCGTGGCCAGTTGTCCACGGCGTGCGCGAGCCGGGGCAGCTCCTGTGCGACGAAGGGCGTGGAGCAGGCGGGCAGCAGACGCGCGGCCTCGGCCTCGCCCCACTCCTCGCCGAGCCGCGTCACCAGCCGCTCGGCGAGCGCGCCACGGCCACCGGAGGCGAGGAGACGGGCCAGCCGGCCCCGCAGCGCGGCCGGTGCGTCGTCGTACGCCGCCTCCACCGCCGCGTCGGACACGGGCAGGGTGCGGGCGGCGCGCTGGGCGTACCCGGCGACGACCGCGTCCGGGTCGGCGAGCCGGGCGGCGAGGAAGCCGGCGTCCCGGCCGACGAGGGCGGCCAGCGCGGCGAGGCGGCGCCCGTAGGGGCCGTGGGCGTCGAGTTCGGTGAGGAGCGGAGCGAGTTCCCCCTGCTCCACGAGTCGGCGCGCGGTCTTGGCGGTGAGGGCGAGACGGGCCGGGAAAGACAGTCCTTCGAGTGCGGAGAGCAACTGCTCCGCGGCGGTCGGCATCCGGCGATTGTGCCGCACGGTGATCGCTCGCGCGATCGATTATTCGGGCGGCCGGGGGCCGTGCAGCAACCCCGGCCGCCCGGCGCGTCAGCGATTGGCCACGGCCTGCTTCACCAGCGTCTTGCTGAAGTCCCACATCAGCCCGCCGCCGCTGTGCGCATCGTCCATCACGGCCGTGAAGGCGTCCACGAACCGGTCGACCTCCGGCTCGCCGACGACCAGCGGCGGGATCAGCTTGATCACCTCCAGGTGGTCGCCGGAGACCTGGGTGAGGATCCGGTGCCGCTGCAGCAGCGGCACGACGACCATCTGCGCGAACAGTCCCTTGCGGGCGGCCTGCAGCATGGTCCAACGGCCGCGCAGCTTGAGCGACTTGGGCTTGCCGAACTCGATGCCGATCATCAGGCCCCGGCCGCGTACGTCGGCGAGCAGCTCGTACTTGTCGATCAGCGCCGCCAGCCGGGACTTCAGCAGGTCGCCCGTACGGCGGGCGTTCGCGACGATCTGCTCGTCCTCCATGACCGACAGCACGGCGAGACCGGCCGCCATGGCCTGGGCGTTGGAGCCGAAGCTGGCGGAGTGGACCAGCACCCGGTCCATGGACGAGTAGACCTTCTTGAAGATCCAGTCCTTGCCGAGGGTGGCGCCGACGGGGACGTAACCGCCGGACAGGGCCTTGGCCACACAGACCAGGTCCGGTTCGACGCCCTCCTCGTGCTGGTAGGCGTAGAAGTCGCCGGTACGTCCCAGGCCCGTCTGGACCTCGTCCGCGATGAGCAGCGCCTTGTGCCGGCGCAGGAGTTCCTGGGCGCCGCGCAGATAGCCGGGCGGGGCCTCGTGCACACCCTTGCCCTGGATCGGCTCGAGGATCAGCGCGGCGACGTCGCCCTTCTTCAACTCCCGTTCCAGCGCGTCGAGATCACCGAGCGGAACGGCCGTGTCGGGCAGCAGCGGGGCGAAGCCGTCGCGGAAGCCGTCCTCACCGTTGACCGACAGCGAACCGGTGGTCAGCCCGTGGAAGGCGTGGTCGCAGTACAGGACGCGCGGCCTACCGGTGGCGAACCGGGCGAACTTCAGCGCGGTCTCCACCGCCTCCGTACCGCTGTTGCCGAAGAACACCCGGTCCAGGTGCGGGCTGTACGTCAGCAGCTTCTCCGCGAGCAGTCCCGGCAGCGGCTGGCAGTCGAAGCGGGTGAGGTCGGCGAGAGAGGCGTCGAGCACGTCGTGCAGTGCCTTGCGGACGACGGGGTGGTGGCGGCCGACGCCCATCACCCCGAACCCGGCGAGCATGTCCAGGTAGTCGTTGCCGTCCGCGTCCCAGAAGTGGGCACCCTCGGCCCGCTCGTAGACCTTGTCGAAGCCGATCGTGTGCAGCATGCGCGGGAGTTGGTGGTTCAGGTACTTCCCGTGCAGCTCGTAGCGCTCGGCTCCGCGCTCGGCCAAGAGTGCGGCGAGGTCGAACTCCTTGGTCATTCAGCCCTCTCCTTGACGGTGCCGTCCGTCTGTTCCTTGACGGCCAGGGTGTCCTCGGCCTCCTTGACGGCGAGGCTCGCGCTGATCCGGCCGGCCACCTCCACCGGCGTGAGACCGATGTCGGCCAGCACCTCGCCGCGCTTGGCATGCGCGAGGAACTGCTCCGGGATGCCGAACCGCCGTACGGGGACGTCGACTTCGGCGTCCGAGAGGGCGAGCGCGACCGCCGAGCCCACCCCGGCGGAGCGGCTGTTGTCCTCGACGACGGCGACCAGCCGGTGTTCCGCGGCCAGGCCCGGGAGCGCCGGGTCGACGGGTTTGACCCAGCGCGGGTCCACGACCGTGCAGGAGATCCCGCGGGCCTGCAGCAGCTCGGCGGCCTGCAGGCACACCGGTGCCATCACACCGACGGCGACCAGCAGGACCTCGGGTGTGCCGGGGTCCCGGCGCAGGACGTCGAGGCCTCCGACCCGGTCGATCGCCGGGATCTCGGGTCCCACCGACTCCTTCGGGAAGCGGACCAGCGTCGGCGCGTCGTCGACGGCGACGGCCTCGCGCAGCTGGGCCCGCAACTGGTCGGCGTCCCGGGGAGCCGCGATCCTGAGGCCGGGGACGACCTGGAGGATCGACATGTCCCACATGCCGTTGTGGGAGGGCCCGTCGACGCCCGTGACGCCGGCCCGGTCCAGGACGAACGTCACGCCGCAGCGGTGCAGGGCCACGTCCATCAGCAACTGGTCGAAGGCGCGGTTGAGGAAGGTGGCGTAGACGGCGACCACGGGGTGCAGCCCCCCGGTCGCGAGACCGGCCGCGCTCACCGCCGCGTGCTGCTCGGCGATGCCCACGTCCCACACCCGGTCCGGGAACTTCGCGGCGAACTTGCCGAGCCCCACCGGGTGCAGCATCGCCGCGGTGATCGCGACGACGTCCTCCCGCTCCTCCCCGATCCTGACGATCTCGTCGCCGAACACCGAGGTCCAGGACGGGGAGTTGGACGGCGTGAGCGGCTCGCAGGTGAGCGGGTCCATCACGCCGACGGTGTGGAAGTGGTCCTCCTCGTGGGCGAGGGCGGGCTCGTAGCCGCGGCCCTTCTCCGTGAGGCAGTGGACGAGGACCGGCCCGTGGAAGCGTTTCGCCCGCCGGAGGGCGGACTCCACGGCGCCGATGTCGTGTCCGTCGATCGGGCCGACGTACTTCAGGCCCAGGTCCTCGAACATGCCCTGTGGGGCGAAGGCGTCCTTGAAGCCCTTCTTCGCGCCGTGCAGGGACTCGTAGATGGTGTTGCCGACGACGGGCGTGCGCAGCAGCACGTCCTTGCCCCAGGCGAGCACCTTCTCGTAGCCGTCGGTGGTGCGCAGGGTGGCCAGGTGGTTGGCGAGGCCGCCGATGGTGGGCGCGTAGGAGCGCTCGTTGTCGTTGACGACGATGATCAGCGGCCGGTCCTTGGCTGCCGCGATGTTGTTCAGCGCCTCCCAGGCCATGCCGCCGGTCAGCGCGCCGTCGCCGATGACCGCGACGACATGTCCCTTCTCGCCCTGCACCTCGCGGGCCTTGGCGAGACCGTCGGCCCAGCCGAGCGCGGTGGAGGCGTGGCTGTTCTCGACGATGTCGTGCTCGGACTCCTCGCGCGAGGGGTAGCCGGACAGGCCGCCCTTGCCGCGCAGCTTGGAGAAGTCCTTGCGCCCGGTGAGGATCTTGTGGACGTAGCTCTGGTGGCCGGTGTCCCACACGATGCGGTCGACGGGCGACTCGAAGACGCGGTGCAGCGCGATGGACAGCTCCACCACGCCCAGGTTGGGCCCGAGGTGGCCGCCGGTCCTGGCCACCGCGTGCACCAGGAACTCCCTGATCTCCTCGGACAGTTCGCGCAGTTCGCTCTCGGACAGCGCCTTCAGGTCGCGTGGTCCCCGGATGTTCTCCAGAATCGTCACGGTCGGGCCCCCTTCGGTCCGTGCTGCTCAACTCACGGTGACGGCCGGCTCCCCCGACGCGACGCCGTCCTGTTCCATCTGCTCGGCGATCTTCATCGCCTCCTCGATGAGGGTCTCCACGATCTTCGACTCGGGGACGGTCTTGACGACCTCGCCCTTGACGAAGATCTGCCCCTTGCCGTTGCCGGAGGCGACCCCCAGGTCGGCCTCCCGCGCCTCACCGGGACCGTTGACCACACAGCCCATCACGGCCACCCGCAACGGGACTTCCATGCCCTCCAGGCCCGCCGTGACCTCGTCGGCGAGCTTGTAGACGTCGACCTGCGCCCGACCGCAGGACGGACAGGACACGATCTCCAGCCGCCGCTGCCTGAGCCCCAGCGACTGAAGGATCTGGATGCCGACCTTGACCTCCTCGGCGGGCGGGGCCGACAGGGAGACCCGGATGGTGTCGCCGATGCCCTGGGAGAGCAGCGCCCCGAAGGCGACCGCCGACTTGATCGTGCCCTGGAAGGCGGGACCGGCCTCGGTCACGCCCAGGTGCAGCGGGTACTCGCACTGGGCGGCGAGCTGCCGGTAGGCCTCGATCATCACGACCGGGTCGTTGTGCTTGACCGAGATCTTGATGTCCCGGAAGTCGTGCTCCTCGAAGAGCGACGCCTCCCACAGCGCCGATTCGACCAGCGCCTCCGGGGTCGCCCTGCCGTGCTTGTGCAGCAGCCGCTTGTCGAGGGACCCGGCGTTGACCCCGATCCGGATCGGTGTGCCGTGGTCCTTGGCGGCCCGCGCGATCTCCTTGATCTGGTCGTCGAACTTCTTGATGTTGCCGGGGTTGACCCGTACGGCCGCGCAGCCCGCCTCGATGGCCGCGAACACGTACTTCGGCTGGAAGTGGATGTCCGCGATCACCGGGATCTGCGACTTGCGGGCGATGGTCGCGAGGGCGTCCGCGTCGTCCTGCGTGGGGCAGGCGACGCGGACGATCTGGCAGCCGGACGCGGTGAGTTCCGCGATCTGCTGCAGGGTGGCGCCGATGTCCGACGTACGGGTCGTCGTCATCGACTGCACCGACACCGGGGCCCCGCCCCCGACCGGCACCGGCCCGACATGGATCTGCCGCGACACGCGCCGCTCGGCGATCGGCCGGGCCGGTACCTCGGGGACGCCCAGGGAGATGGCGCTCACGTCGTCACTCCCGGTTTCCCGCGACCGTCTCGCGCATCGCGCGCAGGGACTCCTTCAGCGACCCCATGGTCGCGAGGACGGCGGTGGGCTCGTAGCCGCAGTGCGCCATGCAGTTGGCGCAGCGCGGGTCCTTGCCGCGGCCGTACTTGTCCCAGTCGGTCTTCTCGATGAGTTCGCGGTACGTCGGCACGTATCCGTCGCTCATCAGGTAGCAGGGTCGCTGCCAGCCGAACAGCGAGTAGTTCGGGATCGCCCAGGCGGTGCACGGGAAGTCGACCTTGCCCTCGAGGAAGTCGAGGAACAGCGGCGAGTGGTTCAGCCGCCACTTGCGCCGGTTGCCGCCCGCGAAGGCCTTCTTGAACAGCTCGCGGGTCTGCTCCACGCCCAGGAAGTGCTCCTGGTCGGGCGCCTTCTCGTAGGCGTAGGCGGGCGAGATCATCATCTCGTCGACCTCTAGGTCGTCGTTGAGGAAGTTGAGCACCTCGATGATGGTCTGCGGGGTGTCGGTGTTGAAGAAGGTCGAGTTGGTGGTGACCCGGAAGCCGCGCCGCTTGGCCTCCTTGATCGCCTCCACGGCCTCGTCGAACACGCCCTCCTTGGCCACCGACTCGTCGTGCCTCTCCTGCAGACCGTCGATGTGCACCGTGAAGGCGAAGTACGGGGAGGGCTTGAACTTGTCCATCTTCTTGCGCAGCAGCATGGCGTTGGTGCAGAGGAAGACGTACTTCTTCTTGGCCACCAACTGCCGCACGATCTCGTCGATCTGAGGGTGCATCAGCGGCTCGCCGCCGGCGATGGACACCATCGGCGCACCGGACTCCAGCACCGCGCCCACGGCCTGCGCGACCGGCATGCGCTGCTTGAGCACGCCCGCCGGGTGCTGGATCTTGCCGCAGCCCTCGCACTTCAGGTTGCATGCGAAAAGAGGTTCCAGCTCCACGATGATCGGGAACTTGTCCCGCTTGCGGAGCTTCTGTTCGGCCAGGTAAGTAGCGACCTTGATGGACTGACGCAGCGGCATGGCCATCTGGCTCACCTCCGGGGGAGCAGCAAAGAACGGTGCCATTCGAAAAAAGCGGGAAGTACGGAACGAAGGACGCGGAAGGCTGATATTCCACCGCGCACCGTGCCGATCCGGACGAGTTCATGTTCAGGAGCGTCCACGACCACCCGTACGGCCGCAACCGGGCGCTCGCCGGTGCGCACGGCGCTCAGGAGCGTCGCCGCCGATTCCATGTCGACCGCGATCGCGCCGGTCGCGAGCAGATCCGACCGTTCCTGAGCGCGGACGACGTGATCGGAGCCGGTGAGCGGCCCGGTGTGGACGGTGCGGCCGGGCACGGCGCGCACCAGTGCCTCGACCAGCAGCTCGGTGCCGACGCACGGGACGGTCCCGCGCGGATGCCGGGTCTCCTCGGCGACGACCAGGTCACCGGGGTGCATGCCGGGAGCGAGCCCGGCGCAGAAGCCGGTGGCCAGCACGGCGGCCCCGGCGAGCTGCGGCCGGGACAGCACCCGGGTGGTGGAGACCTCGGCCGCCTCGGGCCCCATGCCGGTGCGCAGCACGGTGACCGGCCCGCCGGCCCCACCCCGGTCGCTCGTGCGCAGGGCGAAGCGTTCGATGCCGAGCGCGCAGGCGATCAGCAGCGGGGCGGGGGCGGGCTCGATGGTCATCAGCCCCCCTTGCCGACGGCTGCCACCACGGACGGCTCTCCGTGGACGTACCGGCCGAGGGCGGTCAGCGGGAAGACCTGCCGGTAGAGGTGGTAGTTGATGGAGAAGTCCCAGGGGAAGCCGGTTCCGGTGAAGTACGGCTCGTCCCAGGAGCCGTCCTCGCGCTGGGTGGCCGCGAGCCATGCGACGCCGCGCTCGACGGCCTTGGACTCCTGCTCCCCCGCCGCGAGCAGGGCCATCAGCGCCCACGCGGTCTGCGAGGCGGTGGAGGCGCCCTTGCCGCTCCACTTCCTCGCGTCCTGGTAGGAGCGCAGGTCCTCGCCCCAGCCGCCGTCGTCGTTCTGCACCGACTCCAGCCAGGCGACCGCACGGCGGATCGCCGGGTGCGAACCGGGGAAGCCGGCTGCGACGAGGGCGGGGACGACGGACCCGGTGCCGTAGACGTAGTTGACGCCCCAGCGCCCGAACCACGAGCCGTCCGGCTCCTGTTCGGCCAGCAGCCACTCGATGCCGCGCCGGGTGCGCGGATCGTGGGAGAGGCCCTCGACGGCCAGCATCTCCACCACATGGGCGGTGACGTCGGCGGACGGCGGGTCGATGACCTCGCCGAAGTCGCAGAACGGCAGCCGGTTGGGGAAGGGACTGGTGTTGTCGACGTCGAAGGCGCCCCAGGCGCCGTTCCTGGACTGCATGCCGAGGTTCCAGCGCACCCCGCGCCCGATGGCCTTCTCCACCCGCTCCGGGTCGTGATGCCTGACCCGGCGCAGCGCGAGGACCACCTCGGCGGTGTCGTCGATGTCGGGGTAGTTGTCGTTGTGGAACTCGAACGCCCAGCCGCCAGGCGGCAGTTGAGGTCGCTTGACGGCCCAGTCGCCGGGCCGGACGATCTCCTCGCCGAGCATCCAGTCGGCGGCCTTGACGAGTTGCGGATGGTCGGCCGGAACGCCCGCGTCGGCGAGGGCGATGGTGGCGAGGCAGGTGTCCCACACCGGTGACTGGCAGGCCTCGATCATCCGGGCCCCGTCCTCGCGCCACACCGCGAAGCGGTCCAGGGACGCCAACCCCTCGCGCAGGACCGGGTGTTCGAGGTCATAGCCGAGCAGATACAGGGCGATGACCGAGTAGACGGCCGGCGGCTGGATGCCGCCCCAGCAGCCGTCGTTCTCCTGCCGCTCGATGATCCAGCGGGCCGCGGAGTTCATCGCCGCCCCGCGCAGCCGGCGCGGCACGACCTTGCGCAATCGGTGCAGCGCCTTGTCGAGACGCTGGAAGGCGCCGTCCCAACTGGCCACCGGGGCAAGGGGTCTGGGCGGATTGGGCTGGGCCGGGTCGGTGTGCAGTTCGTCGAGCGGGAAGGGCGCGGGCCGCACCGGCCGCTTCGCGGAGACGATCGTCAGCGGGACGATGGTCTGCCGGGCCCAGCACCCGAAGTCGTAGATGTTCAGCGGCATCCACTGGGGGAAGTAGATCAGCTCCGGCGGCAGTTCGGGCAGGTCCTCCCACTTCCACCAGCCGAACAGGGCGAGCCAGATCCGGGTGAAGACACGGGCCGCGGCGATGCCGCCCTGGTCCCGGATCCAGGCGGAGGCCTTCGCCATGTGCGGGGCGTCCGGCTCGTCGCCGGCCAGGCGAAGGGCGACGTACGCCTCGATGGTGGTCGACAGTTCGCCGGGTCCGCCGTGGAACGTGGCCCAGGTGCCGTCCGGGCGCTGCTCGCCGCGGATGAAGAGTCCGGCGGCGTGCCGCGTGGAGTCGTCGAGGATGCCCAGGAACTGCCGCAGCAGCAGGTCCTCGGCGTCCATCGTCACATTGGTCTCGAGGTCGCCCTTCCACCAGCCCTGGGCGTCCTGCCGCGACAGCAGGAAGTCGGTGGAGCGTTGCACTGCGCGTACGGCGGCGTCGCGTACCCCCGCCGCCACGGGGGTGGTGCTGTCGGTTTCGCTGGCCGAGGCAGCTCGGGGCGACACGGCCCCGGTGCTTCCGTCGGTCGTCGCTGTCATGGCTTCCCCTTCGTGCAGTCGTGCGAGTCGTGCTGCTGTGGGTCCGCCGTCGGCCGGTGCCGGAAACCTCCTGCCGGCACCGGCCGGCGACTACGCGAGGGCTGTTCGACCGATAATGATCATCTCTTCCGTACGACGACGAAGTCGGCGAGCGCCGCGAACCGGTCCCGTACCGGGTCGGGCATGTCGATGGCGTGCAGGGCCTCCACGGCGACCGTGTGCTGACGGCGGGCCTCCTCGGCCGTCCACTCCCGGCCGCCCGCCTTCTCGATGAGGGCGGCGCGGGCGGCGAACTCCTCCTCGGAGAAGTTCTCGAAGTCGCTGCTCTTGGCGTCTGCGGCGAGGATCTCGCCGAGCCGCTCGGAGGCCGGGCCGCCGGCCGCGAGGGCGGCCACCACCGGCAGGGACTTCTTGCGCTGGCGCAGGTCGCTCCAGGTCTGCTTGCCGGTGGAGACCGGGTCGCCCCAGATGCCGAGCAGGTCGTCGACGGCCTGGAAGGCGAGGCCGAGGTGGTAGCCGTACTTCTCCAGCGTGTCGGCGGTGCGGTCGTCGGCGCCGCCGAGCACCGCGCCGATGGAGGAGGCGCAGGCGAGCAGGGCTCCGGTCTTGTTGCCCTCCATCTCCAGGCACTCCTCGACGCTGACGCGGTCGCGGTGCTCGTAGGAGATGTCCTGGGCCTGGCCGTCGATCAGGGCGCGGGTGGCGGTGGTGAGGCGTCGGGTGGCACGGCCGGCCTCGACCGAGCCGAGTTCCAGGAGGACCTCGTTGGCGAGGGCGAACAGGGCGTCGCCGACGAGGATCGCCTGGGCGGGGCCGTGCACCTTCCACACGGTGTCGCGGTGGCGGCGCTGTTCGTCGCCGTCCATCAGGTCGTCGTGCAGCAGGGAGAAGTTGTGGACGAGTTCGACGGCGACGGCGCCGGGGATGCCGACCTCGGGCGCGGCGCCGGTGACCTCGGCGGACAGCACGGCGAGGGCGGGGCGCACGGCCTTGCCGCCGTCGCCGTCGGCGGGGTTGCCCTGCGCGTCGATCCAGCCGAAGTGGTAGGCGGAAACGGTGTCCATGGGAGGGGCCAGACGGTCCACGGCCGCCCGCAGTACCGGTGTGGCAAGGGTCCGGCCGCGCTCCAGGAGCGCGGTCACGTCCACTGCGGTCGCTCGATCGGCCGTCTCGGCCGGGGGCACAGTGGGCACAGTCTCTCCTCTTGTTGCGGTACCGGGGGTGCGGGGGCCGCCTGCCGCGTGCTGGTCGAGCATCAGGCCGCCTCCTCGAAGTCGAAGAGGTGGCGGGGGCGGGGCCGGCCCAGGGCGGTGAGCGCGGCGTCCGCCGCGCTCACACCGCTGCGGACCGCACTCTCCATGGTCGCGGGCCACCCGGTGGCGGTCCACGCTCCGGCCAGGTAGAGGCCGGGGGCTTTCGTACGGGCGCCGGGCCGCAGCCGTCCGACGCCGGGGGTCGGAGCGAACGTCGCCGTGCGCTCCCTGGTCACGAAGAAGTCCCGCACCACGGCGCCGCGGGTACCCGGAAGCAGTCGCTCCAGTTCGGGCAGGTAGCGCTCGCGCAGCGCCGCGACCGGTTCGTCGATCTCGTCCCGTGCCGCCGACTGCGACAGCGCGAGGTACTGGCCCTCGCGCAGCCCGGAGGCGTCGGTGCGGTCGAAGACCCACTGCACCGGGCTGCCGAGGGCCGCGAAGAAGGGCTTCGTGAGCACCTTGCGGTCGTAGACGACATGGACGTTGAGGATGGGCGCGGTGCCGATGCGCAGAAGATTTTCCGGAGCGTCGAGCGCGCCCTCGGGCAGCAGGTCATGCGCCTCGCGCTGGGGTACGGCGAGCACGACGGCGTCCGGTGTGAACGTCTCGCCGGGAACCTGAACGCGCGGGTTCCCGTTCTCGTCAGTAGAGATGGAGGTGACGCGTGTACGGACCTCGGTACGCACGCCCGCGGAGTCGAGCGCCTTGCGGGCCAGCCGGTCGTGCAGTTCGCCCAGCGGGACGCGAGCCCATCCGATGTCGGCCGCTCCCGGGTCGGACAGCAGACCGGTCTTGAACACCATCGCGGCGAGCCCCAGCGAGGCGTCGCCCGCGACCGCGTTGAGGGTGGCGACCCCGACCAGGTCCCACAGGGCCTCGACGGCACGCGCCGACTGACCGTGCGCGGTCAGCCAGCTGCCGAAGTCCTGCGTGTCCAGGGTCGGATCGGCGAGGTCGAGCCCCTTGAGCGCGAGCGCGGCACGGCCCACCCTGGCGCGCTCGGCGAGCGAGAGATGCGGATACGTCGCCAGGCTGCGCCCCAGGTGCAGCGGCACCGGCAGGGCGTCGCGCCGCAGCCTGCCCAGCCGCCGTCCTTCGGGCTTCGCGAGGTCGAGCACCGGCACGTCGAGACGTTCCTGCAGCGGTGCGAGCGCCGTCGCCTCGATCCGGTCGAGGAACCAGCGGTAGGCGGTGCAGCAGCGCAGATAGACGTGCTGTCCGTTGTCGACGGTCAGGTCGCCGCGCTGGAAGGAGAAGGCGAGCCCGCCCAGGCGCGGCCTGCCTTCGAGCAGGGTGACGCGTACGCCGGCGTCGGCGAGGGCGAGGGCAGCGGTGATGCCGGCGAGACCGGCGCCGATCACGACGGCGTCCCGCCCGGGTCGTCCCGGGATGTCGGCGACCAGTCCCTCGGACCGCGTGCCGTCGTTCATCGTGCGCCCTCCCCTGCGCGACCGCCGTGCTGGAACCGTGCACGGTCGGCCGTCGCAGTCAGGGACGCCGTCTCCCGGCGGAGGGTTGCGTGCCGCTTTTCTCCGCCCGCATCACCTTGGACCGGATTGTCCATCAGGCGCGCCTCCTGACGGTCCGCCGTGTCACGTTCCGGGCGTCCAGGCCGGACAGCCCGCGCACGGCGACGTAGGCCTTCTCCCGGCCGGGCAGCGAGACCCGGCCGCGCAGCACGGCCTCCGGGTCGCGCTCGATGCGGTCGAGCAGCCGGCGGTAGATGCCGGCCATGGCGGCGACACAGGCGCCGCTGCGCCGGTCGAGCATGGGCAGCAGCCGGTAGCCCTCGGCGAAAAGGGCGCGGGCCCGGCGCACCTCGAAGTGCACGAGGCCCGCGAAGTCGGAGCCCTCCGGCGGGGTCGGGCCGTCGAACCCGGCCGAGCAGCCGAACTTCGCGAGATCGTCGGAGGGCAGATAGGTGCGGCCGCCCTCGGCGTCCTCGCGGATGTCTCTGAGGATGTTCGTCAGCTGCAGCGCGAGGCCCAGGGTGTCCGCGTACTCCGGGGCGCGCTCGGCGCCGCGCGCCCCCGGTTCCGTACCGAACACGCCGAGCGAGAGGCGGCCGATCGCGCCCGCGACACACCGGCAGTAGACCTTCAGGTCGTCCCAGGTCTCGTAGGTCTCGCCGCGCACGTCCATCAGCACGCCGTCGATCAGCTCGTCCAGGCCGCCGAGCGGGACCGGGAAGGCCTCGGCGGCGTGCGCGAGGGCGACCGCGACGGGATCGATGTCGTCCTCGGCGACCTCCCCCTCGCGCACCCGGGTCAGCAGCGCCCGGGTGTCCTCGAGTCTCGCCGCCTTGACCTCGTCCGCCAGGTCACCGTCGCCGATGTCGTCGACGCGCCTGGAGAACGCGTACAGCGCCGACATCGCACGCCGCTTCGGCGTCGGCAGCAGTCTGATGCCGTACGCGAAGTTGCGCGCCTGATGTCCGGTGACGGCCTCGCAGTAGCGGTAGGCGGCGAGTACCGGTGCGGACACGTGTTGTTCGAACTCCACGCTCCGGATCACCCCTCTCCTCGCAGAGTCACGCCCACCTCGCGCAGCAGCTGGACCTTGCCGGGCTTGGGCGGGCCGGGAAGTACGTCGTATTCGGCGGCGGCGATCGCGCGGACCGCCGCCCTTCCCCCCGCCACGAACCCCGCGAGCAGCAGCTTCAGCCTGCCCTGGACGCTACCCACCAGGGGAGCGCCTTCATTCAGGAGAACGCGGGCGCGTTCTGCTTCGTATGCGACCAGTGCGCGCACCGATGCGCCCGCGGTGGCCGTGGCGAGATCCGCCTCCTGGACATGGAACCGCTTCATGTCCTCGGCGGGCAGATAGATACGGTCGCGACCCAGGTCCTCGGCCACGTCCTGCAGGTGTTCGACGATCTGGAGTGCGGTGCAGATCGCGTCGGAGAGGCGGATACGCTCGGGCGTCGAGGTGCCGGTGACGGACAGCACCAGACGGCCGACGGGGTTGGCCGACAGTTCGCAATAGGCGAGCAGGTCGTCGTAGGTCTCGTAGCGGCTGACCAGCTGGTCCTGGCGGTTGGCGGCGATCAGTGCGCGAAAGGGCTCGGGGGTGAGCGAGCGGCGGCGGACCGTGGGCCGCAGCCGGCGCAGGAGGGGGTGGCGGGGTTCCCCGGAGAAGACGCGGTCCAGGTCGGCCTCGAAGGCGTCCAGGAGGAGCAGCCGGTCCTCGGCGTCGGCAGGCGACACGCCGAGCAGCCTGGCGTCGGCGCCGCCGGGGGCGAGGTCACCGTCGCCGATGTCGTCGACGAGGCGCGCGAAGCCGTACACGGCCATGAGGTCGTCTCGCCAGGCCCGGGGCAGGAAGAAGGGGGCCACGGGGAAGTTCTCGCCCGCGGCCTTGTCGAGCGTGCCGCGCTCCGTGTCGAAAGAGCGCGACGTGCCGGTTCCCGTCACCGCTCGCTGCCCGGGGCGGGGACGGCACAGGCTGCTGCGTTGAGCTGGGGAGTTTCCGTAGCCATTGCCGTCACATCTCCCGTTCTACACCGCTGACCCAATACACACTATTTCGGACACGCCGCCCGGCCGTCCGTGCGACTGTCCCGCTTGAGGGTGTCGCGCATTATCGCCCCACTTTGCCGCGTTTCGGGACCGGTACAGCTTACGTTGTACAACGCAGCGAGCTTCCCTGGGGTGTCCTGCACATCACAACAACACACCGATTGGTGTCAAGATTCCTAAGGCGAGCCCGAGTTGACGTTTCCTTTGCAGACGCCGGGCCCCGCCGCTGGGGTTGCGGCGGGGCCCGGCGATCCGTCTGGCAGTTGTGTCCAGGCGGAAGTGGACTACTTGCCCGTGAACTTCTCGTACTCCTTGAGGACCTCTTCGGTCGGTCCGTCCATGCGCAGCTCGCCGCGTTCCAGCCACAGCACCCGGTCGCAGGTGTCGCGGATCGAGTTGTTGTTGTGGCTGACCAGGAACACCGTGCCGGCCTTCTTGCGCAGCTCGCGGATGCGTCCCTCGGAGCGCTTCTGGAACTTGCGGTCGCCGGTGGCCAGTGCCTCGTCGATCATGAGGACGTCGTGGTCCTTGGCGGCGGCGATGGAGAAGCGCAGCCGGGCCGCCATACCGGAGGAGTAGGTCCGCATCGGCAGGGTGATGAAGTCGCCCTTCTCGTTGATGCCCGAGAAGTCGACGATCTCCTGGTAACGCTCCCTGACCTGCTCGCGGGACATACCCATGGCGAGGCCGCCGAGGATGACGTTCCGCTCGCCCGTCAGGTCGTTCATCAGGGCCGCGTTCACGCCCAGCAGGGACGGCTGGCCGTTGGTGTACACCTTGCCGCTCTCGGCGGGCAGCAGCCCGGCGATGGCGCGCAGCAGGGTCGACTTGCCGGAGCCGTTGGAGCCGATCAGGCCGACGGCCTCCCCGCGGTAGGCGACGAAGGAGACGCCCTTGACGGCGTGCACCTTGCGCACCCCGCGCTCCTCGCCACGCTTGAGGATGCGGCTGAGGGCGGCGGTGGCACTGCCCTTGCCGGTCTTGGCGCCGTGCACGCGGTAGACGATGTGCAGCTCGTCCGCGATGACGGTGGGGATCCGCTCCCCCTGCTGCTCGGTGCTCGGCTCAGCCACGGCCGTACCTCTCCTCCGCCTTCCAGAAGTACACGAAGCCGCCCAGGGCGAACAGCGCGGCCCAGCCGCCGGCGACCGCCCAGACGTGGTCGGGCAGGTTCTCGGCGCCGTAGCCGTCGATCAGGGCGAAGCGCATCAGGTCCATGTAGATCGCGGTGGGGTTCCACTGCAGGACGTTCGCCAGCCACTGCGGCTTGTCGGCCAGCATGACGGGGATGGAGAACATCACGCCGGACGCGTACATCCACGTCCGCATCACGAACGGCATGAGCTGCGCGAGGTCGGGGGTCTTGGCGCCCGCCCGGGCCATGATCAGCGCGAGCCCGGTGTTGAAGAGGAACTGCAGTGCCAGCACCGGGACGATCAGCAACCAGGACAGGTCCGGCAGGCTGCCGAAGCCGGCGGCCACCGCGAACAGCACGATCATCGAGAAGAGCAACTGCTGGAGCTGCTGCAGGGCGAAGGAGATCGGCAGCGAGGCGCGCGGGAAGTGCAGCGCCCGCACCAGGCCGAGGTTGCCGGAGATCGCCCGCACGCCCGCCATCACCGAGCTCTGCGTGAAGGTGAACACGAACACGCCCGTCACCAGGAACGGGATGTAGACGTCGCGCGGCAGACCGCGGTTCGCCTTGAGGATCAGACCGAAGATGAAGAAGTACACCGCGGCGTTCAGCAGCGGGGTCGCCACCTGCCACAGCTGGCCCAGCTTCGCCTGGCTGTACTGCGCGGTCAGCTTCGCGCGGGAGAAGGCCATGATGAAGTGACGCCGGTCCCAGAGCTGGCGGACGTACTCGGCGAGGGAGGGGCGGGCGCCGCTCACGCTCAGCCCGTACCGTGCGGCGAGCCGGCTCGCCGGGAGGCCCTCGTCGGGCGACACGGCCGCGCCGAGGGCGACCCTGTCGTCGTGCGTTGTCTCACTCACTGGTGGATAACCTTCGTCTTCGTGATGCCCGGCCTGTGCGGGCACGTCATCAGCCCGGTACCCCGATGGGGCCCGAACGCTCTCGGGAACGCCCGCTCCTCAGGAACGAGCTTGTCAGATCACAGGGGGCCGGCCCAGTCGGGTCAGCCGCCACACGGTACGCCACTTCATGGGCCGGCGCGGGCCGCACGGGGTGCTCCAGCCCTCCCGGAACCCGCCGAACCAGGCCCGCAGCGCGGGCCGCGAGGGGCGGCGGACCAGGGTGAGCAGCATCCACACCCCGAGGTAGACCGGGACGAGGGGCGCGGGGAGGTTGCGGCGGGCGAGCCAGACCCGGTTGCGGGCGACCATGCGGTGGTAGACCGCGTGCCGCGAGGGGGTGGTCGTGGGGTGGTACAGCACCATGTCGGACCGGTAGTCGATCATCCAGCCCGCGTCGAGGGCCCGCCAGGCGAGGTCGGTCTCCTCGTGGGCGTAGAAGAACTCGTCCGGCAGTCCGCCGACCTCGGCGAAGACCCGGGTGCGGACGGCGTTGGCGCCGCCGAGGAAGGTGGTGACCCGGGAGGAGCGCATCGGGTCGGCGGCACGCAGCCGCGGGACGTGCCGGCGCTGGGTGACCCCGGTGTCGGGGTCGGCGATGCGGAAGCTGACGATGCCGAGCCTCGGGTCGGCCGCGAAGGCCTGCCGGCACAGCTCGGCGGTGTCGTGGCCCGCGAGCAGGCCGTCGTCGTCGAGGAACATCAATATGTCGACGTCGCGGCCGCCGGGGCCGAAGGCCTCGATGCCGACGTTGCGGCCGCCGGGGATGCCGAGGTTCTCGGGCAGCTCTATCGTCCGGACGCCGTCCGGGACCTCCGGCACGGGCGAGCCGTTGCCGACCACGACCACCTCGACCGGATCGCCGTCCTGCTTGGCGACCGAGTCGAGCAGGGCGCGGAGTTCGTCGGGGCGGTTGCCCATCGTGATGATGACCGCGCCGACCTTCATGCCGCTCACTTCAGCCTGCTGGAGGCGAGGATGGACACCAGGTGCAGCAGGGTCTGCAGCAGGGCGACGCCGGCCAGGACGGCCACCCCGAGCCGGGAGAAGAACAGGTCGCCGCGCGCCTGGTCGACGACCGCCAGCACCAGGATCAGCAGGGACGCCTCGATACCGAGGATCAGCCGGTGGAACTTGAAGGCCGCGGCGGCCCGGCGGGCCAGTGCCATGCCGGAGGAACGCATCTCGGCGGCCGCCTCCTTGACCGGCGGCAGACCGCCCTGGTGCCGGGCGACCTGGACCAGGTCGGTCTCGGCCTTGATCAGGATGGCGCCGAGCGCGGCCAGCGTGCCGAGGAACGCCCACAGCCAGTCGATACGGCCACTGCCCCACAGGTCGGCGGCGCGCAGCCCGAAGCCGACGAGCACGGCGGCGTCGGTGAGGTAGGCGCCGACCCGGTCGAGGTAGACACCGTTGAGGGAGTACTGCTTCTTCCAGCGCGCGATCTCGCCGTCGACGCAGTCCAGCAGCAGATACATCTGGACGCAGAACACGCCGAGCACGGCGCCCGGGATCCCCGGCACCAGGAGCGCCGGGGCCGCGAGCACGCCGAAGACGGTCATCAGGTACGTGAGCTGGTTGGGCGTGACCCTGGTGTTCACCAGGTAGCGGTCGATCCGCAGGGACACCTCACGCATGTAGAGGCGTCCCATCCAGTGCTCACCGCTGCGCCGGTCCTTGACCCCAGCGGGGTGGACGACCGGACGGAGTTCAGCTACCGATGGCCTTGACATAGTCGGCGTAGATGTCCTTGATCTGGTCGGTTGTGAGGTCGAGGTGTTCGAGGATGGTGTAGCGGCCGGGCCGGGTCTCCGGCGCGAACTCCACGGCGCGGACGAACTCGTCCACCGTGAAGCCGATCTCCTCCGGCAGCACCGGAAGCCCGTGCCTGCGCAGCACCTCGGCCATGTCGGCCGACTCCTCGTGCGCGCCCCGCAGGAACATCGCGAAGGCGGCACCGAGGCCGCACTGCTCGCCATGGCTCGCCGCGCGCTTGGGATACAGCAGGTCGAAGGCGTGGTTGATCTCGTGACACGAGCCCGACGCGGGGCGTGAGTCGCCCGAGATGGACATGGCCACACCGGTGAGGACCAGCGCCTCCGCGAGCACCTGGAGGAAGCCGTTGTCACCGACTCCGCCCGGGTGCCTGAGCACCGCCTCGCCGGCCTGGCGGGCCATGGCCGCGGCGAGACCGTCGATCTTCTCGCCCTTGACCCGGTTGGCCAGCTCCCAGTCGGCGATCGCGTTGATGTTGGAGATCGCGTCGCCGATGCCCGCGCGCACGAACCGCACCGGGGCCTCGCGGATGACGTCGAGGTCGATGACGGCCGCTATCGGGTTGGGCACGCCGTACGATCCGCGGCCGGCGTCGTTGTCGAGGGTGGCGACGGGCGAGCACAGACCGTCGTGCGCCAGGTTCGTCGGTACGGCGACCAGGGGCAGCCCAATCCGCGCCGCGGCGAACTTGGCACAGTCGATGATCTTGCCGCCGCCGAGCCCGACGACGGCGTCGTAGTGGCCGGCCTTCATCTCGCCGGCCAGCCGGATCGCGTCGTCGAGGGTGCCCCCGCCGACCTCGTACCAGGTGGCGCCGGGCAGTGAGGGCTCCAGCCGCTCGCGCAGCCGGGCCCCGGAGCCGCCGCTGACGGCGACCGCCAGCCTGCCGGAGTGCGAGATGCGCTCGTCGGCGAGCACACAGGCCAGGTCGTCGAGGGCACCCGCGCGGATGTCCACGACGACCGGTGAGGGAATCAGCCTCGTCAGTACTGGCACGCGATCTCCCGTCCGCGGGCGAGATCGTCGTGGTTGTCGATCTCGACCCACTTGACGTCGCCGATCGGCGCCACGTCGATCCGGAAGCCGCGGTTCACGAGGTCCTGGTACCCGTGCTCGTAGAACTGCTGCGGGTCGCTCTCCCAGACGGTCTTCAGGGCGTCGGCCAGCTCCGGTGCGGCGTCGCCCTCGATGAGGGTGACGCCGATGTACTCGCCGGTGGCCTCGGCGGGGTCCATCAGCTTGGTGATCCTCGTCATGCCCTTGTCAGGGTCGACGACGACCTTCATCTCCTCGTCGGCGAGGTTCTTCACGGTGTCCAGGGCCAGGATGATGCGCCGGCCCTCGCCGCGCGCGGCGAGCAGGGTCCTCTCGACGGAGACGGGGTGGACCGTGTCGCCGTTGGCGAGGATCACCCCGTCCTTGAGGGCGTCACGGCCGCACCACAGGGAGTAGGCGTTGTTCCACTCCTCGGCCTTGTCGTTGTCGATGAGGGTGAGCTTGAGGCCGTACTTCTGCTCCAGGGCCGCCTTGCGCTCGTACACGGCCTCCTTGCGGTAACCGACGATGACGGCGACCTCTTTCAGGCCGATCTCGGCGAAGTTGCCGAGGGTCAGGTCGAGCACCGTGATCGAGTCCTCTATGCCCGCGGGCCCCACCGGCACCAGCGCCTTGGGCAGGCTGTCGGTGTAGGGGCGCAGACGCCGCCCGGCGCCCGCCGCCAGCACGAGGCCGATCATGCGGTTTCTCCTTCGTCGTGTACGGCGGGCGCCCCAGCGGACACCCAGAAGCGGATGCTCTCGACGAGCACCACCAGGGCGACGGCCACGGCGAGGACCGTGAGCGCGACCTTGAACTGCGAGGCGGTGAGCGCGGCGGCCAGGACCGTGACGAGCAGCGTCCGTCCCTCGTGTCCCCCGACGGCGCGCACCAGCCAGGCCGGGGGCGCTCCGGCGTTGCCACGGATGCGGTACACCGTGTCGTAGTGATGGTAGGCGACGGCGGCCACCAGCCCGAAAGCCGCGGGCAGCACTCCGTTTACCCCGGATTCGGCCGCCAGCACCAGGACGGTGCCGTACTCGGCGGCGCGGAGGACGGGGGGAACGAGCCAGTCGAGGGCGCCTTTGAGGGGACGGGAGACGGCGGCGGCGGAGAGCAGGACGTAGCCGGCGGCGGCCAGTGCGGTGGGCCAGGCGGCGCCCCGGAGTGCGGCGGAGATCACTACGAGGAGACCGCCGGCGACGGCACTTACGGGCGCGGGGACGCGGGGGGCGACCCGTGCCGTCAGTCCGGCGAGGGGCCCGCTGTCCGCGAGGTCCGCCAGCGCCCGCGCGGCCCGGTCGGTGCGCCGTGCCTTGCGCGTCAGCGACCGCAGCACCCGGCCCGCCGTGGTGTAGGTCGCCGCGAACGCGCAGCCGACGAGCAGGGCGTAGAAGGTGATCCGGGGAGTCGTGGCCGCCGTGAGGACCGCGATCATCGCCCAGCGCTCGCCGATCGGCAGCACGATCATGCGCCGTGCCCACACCGTCCAGCCGACGCCGTCGAGCTTGCCCGAAAGAGCCGCCGTGGGGCTGGTGTTGGCGGTGGCGTCGTGGTTGGCCTCGTTGAAGGAGAAGTCCACGACGTGCCGGCAGGTCTGCAGGACCAT
The DNA here is from genome assembly GCF_040630525.1 of Streptomyces sp. NPDC005799. Classification (NCBI taxonomy): domain Bacteria; kingdom Bacillati; phylum Actinomycetota; class Actinomycetes; order Kitasatosporales; family Streptomycetaceae; genus Streptomyces; species Streptomyces sp. NPDC005799. The sequence continues at coordinate 5,062 of NZ_JBEXXQ010000026.1, read as the reverse complement.
CGCGCCGAGGGCCAACGCCCATACGTCGTCGCCGTTGCGGGCCGCTCCCAGCGCGAGCCCCGCGTAGTACGCGTACTCCTTGATCCGGTCGAAGGTGGCGTCCAACCAGGCGCCCAGCGTGGAGTACTGCAGGGAGTAGCGGGCCAACTGGCCGTCGGTGCAGTCCAGTACGAAGGACGCGATCAGCAGGACGCCGGCCGCGACGAACCCGGGCCGGGTGCCGGTGGCCGCGCACCCCGCCGCGATCAGCGCGGTGAGCAGGGAGGCGGTGGTGACCTGGTTGGGGGTCAGTCCGCGGCGGGCGCACCAGCGGGCGATGTAGCGGGAGTAGGGACTGATGAAGAAGGTGGTGAAGAAGCCGTCCCGGGACTTCACGGCCGACTTCAGGCGTACGGCCTCGTCGTCGACGGCGGCGACGGCCTGCCGTGCTTCGTTGCGGTCCTGCGGGTCGGCGGGGACGGCGGCGACCAGGCTGCCGAGTTCGGGGCGGTGCACCTCGGTGCCGTCGTCGGCCAGGGCGGTGACGACACGGTCGGGGAGGCTGTCCACGGCCAGGGCCGTACCGCCGCCGGTGGAGTTCACCGCGGCCCCGCCGCCCGTCGAGTTCTCCTCGGCCAGGGCTCTGATGAGGGTCGCCCGGCCCTCGGGCTGTGCGGTGACGGCGCCGGGGACGGCGGCGAGGGCGAAGCGCGGGTCGGTCAGACCGAGGCGCAGGGCGTGCGGATGGCCGACGAAGCGGGCGTCGACGAGGGCCACCCGCTGGTCGTGCGGCGCCTGGGCGACGAGTCGCTCGGCGTCGGCGGCGTCGACGGCGGTCCGTACGTCGAAGCCGAGGGACCGCAGATCGCCCTCGATCGACGATCCGGGGACCGGCTGACCGGTGAGGATGGCGGTCGACAACCGAACTCACTCCCTGGGTGCCGACGCGGGGCGCCGGTCATGTGCACGGGTGGGGCGCCCCTTGGCGGCACCAGGCGGGCGGCATGTCGGCAGAGGCTATCGGATGCCCGGAGTACGCCGTTCACCGGCCGTTCATGAGCCGATCAACGCCCTCTCCCCCGGCCTTTGCCGCGATCATCATCGGTGATCCGGGGTCCTGCCCACAAACCGCGCTTCGCAGACCGGGCATCCCGGACATCGGGTTCGCCCCCGCGGCCTCGGCATAGGGTGGGCGTCCATGACATGGCTGATCACAGGCGGGGCGGGATACATCGGGGCCCATGTGGCGCGGGCGATGGCCGGGGCCGGGGACACGGTCGTCGCCCTCGACGACCTCTCGGCCGGGTACCCCGAGCGGCTGCCGGCCCACGTCCCGCTCGTCGAGGGATCGGCGCACGAACCCTCCCTTCTCAAGCGGGTGTTCGCCGAGTACGACGTGACGGGCGTCGTCCATCTCGCCGCGCGCAAGCAGGTCGCCGAGTCGGTGGCGCGGCCCACCCGTTACTACGAGGAGAACGTCGGCGGACTCGCGAGGCTCCTGGAGGCGACCGCGGAGGCGGGGATCAGCCGGTTCCTGTTCTCCTCCTCGGCGGCCGTGTACGGCGACCCGGACGTGGAGCTGATCACGGAGGACACCCCGTGCGCCCCGGTGAACCCCTACGGCGAGACCAAGCTCACCGGTGAGTGGCTGGTGCGGGCGGCGGGCCGGGCGCACGACATCGCGACGGTGTGCCTGCGCTACTTCAACGTCGCGGGGTCCGCCGCGCCCGAGCTGGCCGACACGGGTGTCTTCAACATCGTGCCGATGGTCTTCGACCGGCTCACCCGTGACGAGGCCCCGCGGATCTTCGGCGCCGACTACCCGACACCGGACGGCACCTGCGTCCGCGACTACATCCATGTCGCCGACCTCGCGGAGGCGCATCTGGCCGCGGCGCGCCGCCTGGAGGCGGGCGCGAGCGGCGATCTGACGGTCAACATCGGTCGCGGCGAGGGCGTTTCCGTGCGCGAGCTGATCACCGTCATCGGCGAGGTGACCGGCGACGACCGCGCCCCGGTGGTCGAGGGCCGCCGCCCCGGCGACGCGCCTCGCGCCGTCGCCTCCGCCGCGCGGGCCGCACAGGAACTGGACTGGACGGCCCGGCTCGGGGTGCGGGAGATGGTGGAGTCCGCCTGGCGGGGCTGGCAGCACCACCACGGCGCATGAACCGGCCTCCGACTCGTCTGCGCCGCACCTTCCAGCGGGAACCGGCCGGCCATGCGGAACACGAGGCGGGCCGTGCCACTGAGGCCGGTGGTGCGCCCCCGGAGCGGAACGCAGCCATCCGGCGCGCACGCGCGTCCTTAAGGGTTCCTTTCACTATGAGCGTCCGATGAGGTCGCGTGGTCTGGTGCCGTGCATCGCAAGGCGCCGGAGCGCCCTCGATGGGGTCCCCCGCTCGAGCGAAGCCGAGAGTGGGGGAGGAGCCACGTGGGCGTTTCGGCAACGCGGCGAGGTGCGGTGCCAGACCGCGCGACCCGGACGGGCATAGTGAAAGGACCCCTAAGCCCCACAGCCCCACCCCGGACGGTTCCCCGCCGACCGCACCGGGCACGATCACCTACCGGGCCCCTCGTCCGGCGTCGACCGGTGACGGCCGTGGCCCGCGGAGCGCGCGGGACATGCGGGCGTGCCGGGAAGTGCCGGGAGTGCCGGATTCGTGCGGCACACTTGGGGCGCGAAGACCGATGCGAAGGATGGGTATGCCGATCACACCTGCCACCGCGACGCACAGTCCGTCGAACGGCACCGCAGACGCGATCCTGCTGGAACTGGTCGACGAGGACGGCGTCACGATCGGCACCGCGGAGAAGCTCGCCGCCCACCAGCCACCGGGCCGGCTGCACCGCGCCTTCTCCGTCTTCCTCTTCGACGAGCACGGCCGGCTGCTGCTGCAGCAGCGGGCGCTCGGCAAGTACCACTCCCCCGGTGTGTGGTCCAACACCTGCTGCGGCCATCCCTACCCCGGAGAGGCCCCCTTCGCGGCGGCGGCCCGGCGGACGTTCGAGGAGCTGGGGGTCTCCCCGTCGCTGCTCGCGGAGGCGGGCACGGTGCGCTACAACCACCCGGACCCGGACTCGGGCCTGGTCGAGCAGGAGTACAACCACCTGTTCGTCGGCATGGTGCAGTCCCCGCTGCGGCCCGATCCGGAGGAGGTCGGCGAGACCGCCTTCGTGACCCCCGCCGAGCTGGCCGAACGGCACGCCAAGGACACCTTCTCGTCCTGGTTCATGACCGTGCTCGACGCGGCCCGCCCGGCGATCAGGGAGCTGACGGGCCCGTCGGCCGGCTGGTGACGCCCGTCAGGGCACCCGCAGGGGCTTGAGCGGCAGGGCGGCCCAGATCACCTTGCCGCCGCCCGCCGTGTGCTCGACGTCGCACACCCCGCCCGCCTCCCGGGCGACCTCGCGGACCAGCAGCAGACCCCGGCCACCGGTCTGCCCGTGGTCCGCCTCCAGGGCGGTGGGACGGTAGGGATGGTTGTCCTCCACGGACACCCGCACCCACTCGGCCCCGACGGCGACCTCCACGGCGAGCATCGGCGACAGCAGCGCCGCGTGTTTGACGGCGTTCGTGACCAGCTCCGAGACGATGAGCAGCAGACCGTGCGCCAGATCGTCGGAGACGGGTACGCCCTGGCGGTGCAGCAGGTCCCGCACAGCGTGCCGGGCCTGCGGGACCGACGCGTCCACGGCGGGGGCGGTGAACCGCCAGACGCCCTCGTAGGGCAGTGGATCCGGCGGCTTTGGACCGGACCCGCCCCCGTGGTTCTCCATCGTCCGGTCGCCACCCTCGCGCTCGATTGTCACCACACGTCGAGTGTTGGTAACGAAACGCATCGCTCCCGAGTACTGAACAGAAGTCAGCGACTATCGAGCGTTCGTGACCGTCCGCGCGCGAGCCGGGCGGTTCTCGGACCGCTCCTGTCGCCCCAGGGTGTCGTAACTCTCGCCGATCCCTTCTTGATCACGCACACGGCGTGCCGGTTAGCATCCGGCCATGGAGCCCCAGCTGCTGCACACCGTCGCCGACGCGGTCGCCACGGTCGTCATCCGTCATCCGGCGAAGCGCAACGCCATGACGGCGGCGATGTGGGCGGCCCTGCCGCCGCTGCTCGACACCCTCGCCGCCGACCCGGAGGTCCGTGCGCTGGTGCTCACGGGAGAGGGCGGGACGTTCTGCGCCGGGGCCGACATCTCCACGCTGCGGGAGTCGCCGGAGGAGGCACAGCGGCTCGCGGTGCGGGCGGAGGAGGCCCTGGCGGCGTTTCCCAAGCCGACCCTGGCCGCGATCCGCGGGCACTGCGTGGGCGGCGGGGCGCAGCTGGCGGGCGCCTGCGATCTGCGGTTCGCCATGGAGGGCGCGCTGTTCGGGGTGACGCCGGCGAAGCTCGGGATCGTGTATCCGGCCTCCTCCACCCGGCGGTTGGTGTCGCTGGTGGGACCGGCGACCGCCAAGTACCTGTTGTTCTCCGGAGAGTTGATCGACACCGGGCGGGCGCTGCGCACCGGCCTGGTGGACGAGGTGTTGCCCGAGGGCGAACTCGCCAAGCGGGTAGCGGAGTTCACCCGGATCCTGGTCTCCCGCTCGCAGCTGACACAGGCCGCGGCGAAGGAGTTCGTCAGCGGGCGGACCGACCGGGACGCGCACTGGAGCGAGCAGGCCCGCGCCGGCGGCGACACCGAGGAGGGGGTCGCCGCGTTCCTGGAACGCCGTCAGCCGCGCTTCACGTGGTCGGCTCCTGGCCGAGGATGAACCGGCTGCGTGAGCGCATGAGTCCGACGACGTCCGCGGGCGCCTTGTGCGGGGAGCCCGCGTCGTAGGGCGGCTGCGGGTCGTACTCGATCCCGAGCTGCACGGCCTGCGCGACGAAGTCACCGGCGATACGGCCCAGCAGGGCGAGGCCCATGTCGATGCCGGAGGAGACCCCGGCCGCGGTGACGTACTTGCCGTCCGTCACCACCCGCTCCCCCGTCGGGGGGGGGGCGGGGCCCGGTGGCGCGGGCCGGGGGGGGCCGGTGGGGGGGGGGGGGGGGCCCCCCCCCCCGCCCCCCCCCGGGCGGCGGCGGGGGCGGGGGGCCC
>NZ_JBEXXQ010000025.1:0-143728 GCF_040630525.1 Streptomyces sp. NPDC005799 | reverse complement strand
CCCGGCGGCCCTCATCGAGCGAGACCCCGACGCGGGCGTACCGCTGATCGCCCTTCCCGGCACGGGCGCGGGGGGGGGGCGCGGCGCCGGCGCCCGACCCGGGGGCAGTCCACCGGACGACACCCCGGGGGCGGCGGGCCGCGCCCGGCGGGCTGCGGGCCCGGCGCCTGCCCCGCACGCCGGAGCAGTGCGCGCCGGCGCTCGCCGCGGAGCGGGCGGCGTTGACCCGGGGGATCGAACAGACCGATGTGCGCGCGCTGCCGGCACCCGTGGGGGAGTGGCTCGCCCAGGAGGGCGTGCCGGTGCCGCCCGGCCACGCGGCCGTACGCGCGCGGTTCTCGCGGCTTCGGGGGGAGCTGCGGGAGGCGGCGGCCTGGGCGAGGGAGGGACTGCGGGAGGCGCCGGGCGACGCCTCCTGCCGTACCGAACTCGCCCTGGCCGCCGCGCAGTCGGGGGACACGGCCACCGCCGAGCGGGTCCTGACGGGACAGCCGGCCCTGGACGGGGCCGCCGCCTGGCTGGCGGTGGCCAGGGGGGACGTGGAGGGGGCGGCCCTGGAGGCGTACGGGGCGGAGGACGCCTACGGCCTCTACGACGCCGTCCGGCTCGGCGTCCCGGAGAAGGTCGCCGACCGCCTTCCGGCGGGCGGGGTGCTCGCCCGGCACGCGGAGGCGCTGGCGCAGGCCGACGGACCGGGCCTGGACCGCGCGGCCGAGGCGCTGGAGGAGCGCGGCTTCCTGCTCTTCGCCGCGGAGGCGCGGGCCCAGGCGGTACGGGCCCACCGCGACCCGCACGCCGCGCGCACGTCACGCACGCGTGCTGTCGCCCTGGCCCGCCGCTGCCAGGGTGCCCGCACCCCGGCCCTGTCCGGCCTGGTCCTGGGCGAACTGACCGCCCGCCAGCGGCAGATCGTCACCCTCGCGGCGGCGGGCCTGAGCAACCGCCAGATCGCCGAACGCCTGACCCTTTCCATCCGCACGGTCGGCAACCATCTCTACGGCGCCTACGCCCGCCTCGGTGCGAACGACCGCTCGGCACTCCCGTGGCTCATGGACCTCCCCGACACGGAGACGGCCTGAGCCCCCTGAACAGGCGGTCTGACCCCCGGTATTCGGGGGAGGGGTCAGGCCGCCACCTCATGCGGTCATCCGGCCGTGACCGGTGTTCGGGCCGTGGCCGGTGGTCTAAGCGTGGTCCTCGCCGTCGTGCGCGGCGTACGGGTGTACCTGGCGGTCGTCGTTGAACGGGATGAACCAGTCGTTCACTCCGAGGCCGTCCGTGGCCGGCTCGTACAGCCACTCGTGGTCGAGGTCCTCGCACACGGTGGCGGTGAAGATCTCCAGGGCCGCGCTGACCTCGTCGGTGAGCAGACCGTGCAGGTCGGCCGTCACCTCCGCCTGGGCGAGGAGGAACTTCATCAGCAACTCCTCGGCGACACAGCTCAGTTCACCGAAGTGCGGCTGGGCGAGGCGTCCGGTCATGGTGATCGCCGTGACGATCAGACGGCGAGCGAACAGAACCGTGTACTGGAGGGCGAACTGCGACGGCAGGTCGTCGAGGATCATGAACGGAGCGTCGCTCTCGGCGACGGTCGGGCCCTCCTCCTCCAGCCCCGCCAGGTCCGTGAACAACTGGTCGACGAGGAGGTCGACCGCGTGGACGAGGGCGCCGGCCGCGACCTCGGCCGCCTCGCGACCGACGGTCCCCTTCTCGTCGGCACAACCGAAGGCCGACAGCGGGAAGGCCCGCAGGCCCGGGGCGAGCGAGCGCAGTCGGGTGCGCATCTCCTCGATCTCGGCCTCGTCCAGACGGGACGGCGAGACGGCGGGTTCGAACTCCGCGTGCCGGCGCGCGCGTTCGGCAGGGTCGGTCGGCGGCGCGTCCGGGCCGTCGGCCGCGTCGAGGCTCTCCTGGAGCAGATCGGGGTGCAGATCCACCTCGCACCGAGTGATCTCCCAGTCGGCCAGCAACTCACTGCGCTCCAGCAGTTCCGCGACGACCTCCCGCGCCGCGTCCTCCGCGAACTCCAGCGCCGGCGCGTCGACGAAGAGCTTCAGCAGGGCTCCTTCGGGATGGACGGCGATGAAGTCGTCCGTCAGGTCTACCTGCATCCCGTCGGGACCCTCGATGGCCTCGATCGAGTCGAGGCCCTTGCGCAGCAGGAAGATCGCACCCTCGCGCTGCAGGGCGTCGAGTTCCTGGGCACCCCGAGCGAGGTGCACGTCCACAGTCACCGCGTATGTCACACGATCATGGTGCCTGAGCCACCGCGCCCACGGCAGGGGAACCCCCCGCCGTCCTCATGCCGCCCCGAAGGCCGTGAACGCCCACCCCGTCGCCTGGTGCAGGGCGTCGTCCGGCAGCGCGGCCCGCGCGTCCCGCAGCGCCTCCGCCAGGGACAGCCCGTCGGCGAGGCCCTTGTGCAGTGCCAGCATCAGCGGCACCACCGCGTGGTCGTTGACCGGCGCGCTGCTCGCCACCACCCCGGCCGTGCCCAGCGGCAGCAGCGCGGTGACCAGGCCGAGCAGTTCGTCGGCGCCCACCGCGGCGAGCCGGGCGGTGTCGCAGCTGGACAGGATGATCCGGTACGGGCTGCGGTCCAGCCGCTCGAAGTCATGGACGATCAGCGGCCCGTCGGCCATCCGCAGCGAGGAGAACAGCGGACTGTCGGCGCGGAAGGTGCCGTGCGCGGCGATGTGCGCGAGCGCGGCCCCGTCCAACTCCTCCAACACCCGCGGCACGCGCGCGTCCTCGTGCTCCAGCAGCGTCGGCCTGCCGTACCGGTCGGCGAGTTCGGGCACCTCCGCCCCACCGGTCGCCAGCCCCGGCCCCCGCACCAGCACATGGCGGTCCCGGGGTGGCGGCGCGGTCTCCCGCGCCCGCAGCCAGCCGCTCGCCGACGGCGACACACTGAGCACCCGTTCCCGCAGCGCAGGCAGCAGCGCCCAGGGCACACGGTGCAGCCGGCCCGGGGGTACGACCACGACGGGCCCCGAGCCCAGATGCGCCGCGGCCGGGCCGAGCAGGAGCTCCTCAAGGCGCCGTCCCATGGCCTCCACCAGCGGCAGCCGCGCCTCCGCGCCGGGATGGGCCAGCCGCCGCAGCCCCGCCTGCACGTGCTCCGCCTCGGCCTCGGCGTCCGCGAGCAGCCCCGCCTCGAACCGCCGTACCCGTCCGTCCCCGCACAGCAGCACCTGCACCCGGCCGTCCAGCACGGCGAGCTCCACCAGCCGTGTCCCGCCCAGCCGGTCCAGCAGCCGGCCGGGGTCGAAGCGGTCCTCGGCGCCGGGCCTGTCACCGCGCATGTGCAGGGTGCGCGAGCGGATCTCCCGTTCCAGGCGCCGCTGTTCGCGCTCCAGGGCCGGAACGGGACGGCCGCCGCCTCGGGCCTCCTCCGCGCGCGCGGCGATCTCCCGGAAGGCGGTCAGCTGGCCGAGCAGCTCCGGATCGGCCGGCGGCCGGGCGGGCGGGGTGGACAGGGCGGTGGCCCGCCAGCGCTCGCTCCACATCAGCAGCCGGCGCGGCTCGCCGGAGTCCAGGCTGACCCGCTGGGCCAGCGCGGCCAGTTCCGCGCCCTGCGCGGTGGCGCGGGCCCGCAGCTCCGAGGCGCCCAGCGTCATCCGGTGGTCGTCGAGCACGTCGAGTCCGCGCCGGCACGCCTCCAGGACGCCCCGCCGGGAACCGGCGACCCGGGCCCGCAGCGCCTGCGCCGCCCACCCGGTCATCCGGGCCAGCGGCGGCCCGCTGTGCCGGCTGCGCGCGGCGACGGCCAGATGCCGTTCCGCGTCCTGCGTCCAGTCCAGCGACAGCGCGATACGGCCCGCCAGCAGGGAGGCCTCGGGTGCGGCCGGCGCGCCGAAGGAGGCGAGTCGTTCGGCGACCGCTGCCGCGTCCGCGACCAGGCGTCCCGAGGCGCGGCCCGCGGACAGCCGTGCCTCGATCAGCACCAGCCGGGCGTGCGTCTCCCACCAGGGCCGCCGCTGCCCGGCGAACAGCCGCACCGCCAGCGCGGCGCGGGCGATCGCGGTGTTGGCGTCACCCGCGAGGCGGGCCGCCCGGGCCGCGACCAGCAGCAACTCCGCCTTGCGGGTGGACTGCCCGCCGATGCCGTCGATCACCCCGATCGCCGCGTCGGCCACGGCGAGCGCCTCCGGGGCGAGTCCGGCCGCCATCAGCACCTCGCAGCGCCGGATGGAGAGCATGAACGACGGCGTGCCGAGCTTGGCGTACCGCTCCTCGGCCTCGTCGAGCAGCCGCAGCGCGACCGGCACGTCACCCTGCCGGAAGGCGGCGAGACCCCGGCTCTCCACGACGTCCGCCTTGTCGTGGTCCTGGCCGGTGGTGTCCCACAGCTCCTCGGCCGCCGCGAAGTCGGCGTCCGCCCGGTCCACGGCGCCGAGCGCCAGATGCACGGTGGCCCGCAGGGTCAGCGCCCGCGCCGTCCAGATGACGTCGTCGACCTGTCGGAGCACGGGAATCGCCCGCCGTACGTCCTCCAGTGCCTCGCGGTGCCGGCCCAGCACCCAGGAGGCGTAGGCGCGGCGGAAGAGCACCCGAGCGCGGGTGTGCCCGCTGCTGACGGCGACACCCCGCTCCAGGGCTTCCAGGCCCTGCCGGGTGCGGCCGGCATGGATCAGCGCGACGCCGAGCGCGGCCAGGACGTCGGCCTCCCGGTCCGGGGACTCCGCGCGCACGGCGAGATCACGGGCGCGACGCAGATGGTGCAGGGCAAGCCTGAGGTCGCCCCAGTCCCGCTGCCAGATCCCGATCGCCTGGTGCGCCACGGAGGCGTGCCACGGCGACGGGTCGTCCTCCAGCACGCCCCGGGCGCGCGCCAGGGCCTCGTTCGGGGCGGCGAACACCATCGGCAGCAGTTCGAGAACCGAGTCGCTTCCCGCTGTCACCCCACGGATGGTAGTGGCCCTGGTTGCACCCGACACCGTTTTGGCGCTGTATCAGCTGTATCAATGAACGGCCCGGCGACTCTGAACTGACGACAGTCGCCTCAAGGGGGAGGACACGCCATGGCACCACAGCGATTCCACGAACAGTTCGACCAGATCCAGCGTTCCATGCCCGACGTCCCCCTCGCGCTGGGGCCGGACGACGCGGCGGAGTTCATCTACGAGAAGGGCGTGGTCCTCGCCCGGGACGGCGAGGAGGCGCGGCTCGTCGAGGACACCGTGCGCGACCACTTCACGGCGGCCACCGGTCTGAGCGGCGACCAGGTGCGCCGGGCGGGCCCGCAGAGCAACCGCTCGGGCGTCACCCGCATCCAGGTCGGCGACCCCGGCCACGGCGACCGGCGCGGTGACCGGGCGGTGGCGCACGCCCTGCGCTCGATGCGCGAGCACGAGGGCCGCGCCGGACGCCGGCTGGTCAGCCGCAACCACGTGGTGTCCATCGCGGTCAACTCCTGCCCGGGCGACGAGCCCGTGCCCTCCCCGCTCACCCAGGGCACCAACCCGGTCCCCACCGAGCTGCCCCACGACCCCGACAGTGCCGTGGGCGTCCTGGTCGTCGACAACGGCCTCACGCACGACTACGGGCTGGTCCCGCTGCTCGCCCACGTCCAGGGCGACCTGCACGGCACCGAGACCGACAGCGCGGGCAACCTGCTGCAGTACGTCGGCCACGGCACCTTCATCGCCGGACTCGTGGCGGCTGTCGCGCCCAACACGGACATCACGGTCCGCAGCACCCTCAACGACGCCGGTGCCGTCCTGGAGTCCGAGTTCGGCCAGCGGCTGTTCGACGCCGTCGACGCGAACGGCTGGCCGGACATCATCAGCCTCTCCGCCGGCACCTCCAACGGACGCACCGACGGCCTGCTGGGCGTGGAGAGCTTCATGCGGGAACTGCGCGGGCAGCGCACCCTGCTGGTCGCGGCGGCCGGCAACAACTCCAGCGCCACCCCCTTCTGGCCCGCCGCCTACGCCTCCCTGCCCGACTACCAGGACTCGGTGCTGTCGGTCGGTGCCCTGCGCAGCGACGGCGAGTTCGGCGCGTGCTTCACCAACCACGGCGCGTGGGTGAACGCGTACGCCCCCGGGGAGCGTCTCACCAGCACCCTGACCGGCTTCGACGCGCCCGTGCCGTACGTCTACCAGCACACCACCTACGACGCCTGCCGCTACGGCTTCACCTACGCCTGCACCTGCCAGTACCCGCGCCACACCGGAGTGCTCAGCGAGACGGGCGCGCCCACTCCCGGCAAGGCCGACCAGGTGATGTTCGAGGGCTTCGCGCACTGGAGCGGCACCTCCTTCGCCACCCCGGTGGCCGCCGGGCTCGTCGCCGCCTACATGACCGCCAACAAGGAGAGCGACCCGCGCGTGGCCCGCACCCAGTTGCTGGCCGGGAACACCACCTACGCGGAAGTGCGCGGGGCACACGCTCCGGCGCTGCTCCCGGCGGGTTGGCGCCCGTCGCCGGTCACGCTGCTCGCCGCTCCCGCATGAGGTGCGGAACCTCCCCCTCCACGGCGTACGATGACAGGCCGTACACGAGGAGTGGGGCCGTGGAACGAGGAGATGTCGGCGCGCAGGTCAGGTCCGCCGTCGACGGCGACGCGGCGGCCTGGAAGGCGCTCGTGGAGGGGCTGAGCCCACTGGTGTGGTCCGTCGTGCGCTCGCACCGGCTCTCGGACGCCGACGCGCACGAGGTGTACCAGACCGCGTGGTTCCGTTTTGCCCAGCATCTGGGGCGCATCCGCGAACCCGACAAGGCCGGTTCCTGGCTGGCGAGCACCGCGCGGCACGAGTGCCTGAAGGTGCTCAAGAACATGCGGCGGCTCACTCCGACGGACGATCCCCAGCTGCTCGACCGGGTCAGCGAGGACCGTACGCCCGAGCAGTCGTTACTCGATCTGGAGGAGGCCGACGCCCAGACCGAGCGCATCCGGCACCTGTGGCAGGAGTTCGAGGAACTGGGCGAGCGGTGCAGGCAGTTGCTGCGCGTCCTGATGGCCTCGCCGCCGCCCAGCTACCAGGAGGTGTCCGCGGCCCTCGGGATCGCCGTGGGCAGCATCGGCCCGCTGCGCCAGCGCTGTCTGCGGCGCCTGCGGGCGCGACTCGAAGCACGGGGGGCGGTGTGAGGGACATGGGTGACCTGAACGGCGAGGAACCGTTCGACGGCGAGGAACCGCTCGACGACGGATCGTTCGGCGAGGAATCGTTCGACGGAGAGGACCTGGGGCTCGATCTGCTGGAGGAGGAGTTGCGCCGGGGCGCGGCGATCCTCGACCCGCTCCCGGCCGAACTGCGGCAGATCGCCGTGGAGGCCTTCGTCCTGCACGACCTCGACGCCAAGATCGCCGAGCTGACGTTCGACTCCGTGGTCGACGCCATCCCGGTGCGGGGAGCCGTGGACGTGCCGCGCATGCTGACCTTCCACGCGGGCGGGCTGACCGTCGACGTGGAGCTGAGCGCCCAGGGCCTGATGGGGCAGGTGCTGCCGCCGCAGACCGCCCGGGTCGAGGTGCTCAGGGGCCTGCGGGCCGCGGCGCCCCTGACGACCGACGCCATGGGCCGCTTCGTCTACGAGGAGTCCCCGGCCGGCCCGTTCGCCCTGCGTCTGCGCACCGACGAGGGAGTCCTCGTCACCGACTGGCTCACGGCCTGACGCACGCCCCGGATCCTGCCCTCACCACGTGACGGGCAGGGTCTCGACCAGGGTGGCCAGCGCGGAGGCCAGCCGGTCGAGGCCGGGGCCCGCCGGTCCGCCCGGCTCGGTCATATACGTGTCCCGCCGGATCTCCACCATCAGCGCGCCGACCCGGACGTCCGTGCCGTAGAACTCCAGCGGTACGTACGTCCCGCTGAAGGGGCTGTCCAGCCCGGTCTCCCCGCATGCCGCGAACGCCTCCCGCGCGGCCGCCAGAAGACCGGGCGGCGTGTGGAAGGAGTCGGTGCCGAGACAGACCGGCGGTCGCGGTCCGGCGCCGCGCAGTTCGTACGGCAGCGCCGTGCTGGGGTAGGAGTGCACGTCGACGACGACGGCCCGTCCGGTGCTCGCCAGACGGTCGGCCACGGCGTCCGCCATGGCCCGCGCGTACGGCCTGAAGTAACGCTCGACGAGCGGCTCGGGGTCGGTGTCGGCGGGCCGCAGTGCCTCCTGATGCGTGGTGCGCGTGTAGACCGCGCCCATCCCGGCGGCCAGCATCTCCTCCCGCTCGTCCGGGAAGCGTTCGGGGTCGACGACCAGCCGCGAGAGCCGGTTGACGAACCGCCAGGGGGCCGTCCCCGCCAACCGCGCCGCCGCCTCGGCCAGTTCCGCCGTGTGCGCGTCCGTGATGTGGTCCAGCTCCCGCTCCAGCGCCGCGTCGTCCAGCACGATGCCCGCGCGCACCTCGGCCGGTATCTCCCGTGCGGAGTGCGGCACATGGAGGATCACGGGGGAGTCGGCGGCACCGGGCAGGAGGTCGAACGGGGCGGCGGGACCGGGCACGGGCTGCTCCAGCGGGCGTTGTCGGCGGGCGTTGTCGGCGGGCGTTGTCGGTGGGCGGTGTCAGAGGGCGTTGTCAGTGGGGCGTGGCAGCATCAAAGGTGCCACATCGACGAGCACGAACTCGGGGGAGCACCCATGCCCATCAGCAACGAGAAGGCCGCGTCCCGTCCGTTCCTGGAGGTCCTGTACGAGGACGAGTACTTCCCGGACCACGTCCTCGACAAGGGCCGGGCGGTGCTGGTCGCCCTGTGCGAACGCATCGAGGCCGAGCGGCCCGCCGACCTGGCCGCGCTGTACGCCCTGACGCAGGCGGCCACCGAGGAGTTCAACGCGCTGGAGGCCGAGTTCGAGGCGGCGGACAGCGAGATCGAGACGGTGGCCCGGGAGGAGATAGGCGGCGACTTCTGGTTCATCGCCCAGGCCTACGGCTTCGACGACGCGGACGTGGAGGAGCTGATCGCGACGCGTGAGTGGTGAAGCGGGTGGCCACTGCCCACCCGGCCCGGGCTGGAACTCAACCGGTCAGCAGGGTGCGGACCAGCGCGGCGACCTGCGCCGTCTCGATCAGGAACCCGTCGTGCCCGTACGGCGACTCGATGATCCGCAGCCGGTCCGCGGACGGGATCAGCGCGGCCAGCTCCGCCTGCTGGGCGAGCGGGTAGAGGCGGTCGGAGTCGACGCCGGCGACCAGGGTGGGGGCGGTGACCCGGCCGAGCGCGGCCCGCAGGCCACCGCGGCCGCGGCCCACGTCGTGGGCGTTCATGGCCTCCGACAGCACGACATAGCTGCCCGCGTCGAAGCGCCGTACCAGCTTGGCGGCGTGATGGTCGAGATACGACTCGACCTGGTAGCGGCCGCCGCCGAAAGGGTCCTCGGTGCCCTGGGGCGTACGGCCGAAGCGGATCCGCAGTTCCGGCTCGCTGCGGTAGGTGACGTGGGCGAGGCGGCGGGCGAGCCCGAGGCCGGCGTACGGGCCGTGACCGGTGTCGTGGTAGTCGCCGCCGTGCCAGTGCGGGTCGCTGCGGATGGCGTGCAACTGGATGTTCGCCCAGGCGATCTGCTCGGCGCTCGCCGCCCCGGTCGTGGCGAGCAGCAGCAGCGCACCGGTCCGCTCCGGGTACGACACCGACCACTCCACGGCACGCATCCCGCCCATCGAACCGCCGACGACCAGCGCCCACCGGTCGATGCCGAGTTTGTCGGCCAGCCCCGCCTCGGCGGTCACCTGGTCCCGCTGGGTCAGGAAGGGAAAGGCGCCACCCCAACGTCCACGCCCCTCGTGGCGCGCGGAGGAGGGCCCCGTACTGCCCTGGCAGCCGCCCAGGACGTTCGGGGCGACGACGAACCAGCGGTCGGTGTCCAGGGCCAGGCCGGGCCCGACCAGTCCGTCCCACCAGCCGGGCGTCGGATGACCGGGCCCGGCGGGGCCGGCGGCATGGCTGTCGCCGGTGAGGGCGTGCAGGACGAGGACGGCGTTGGAACGGTCCGGCGCCAGGTGCCCCCAGGTCTCGAACGCCAGCCGTACGCCGGGCAGTTCACCGCCCGCCTCCAGCGGCAGGGGCTTCTCGGCCGTGTACCACCGACGCCGGCCGGGCGGGTCCTCCTCCCGCCAGGCCCCGGTGGCCGGCGGGAGAGGTGCCTCGGGTACCGGTACGGCGTTCAGGACGCCGCGCCCTTGGCCGCGCGGAAACCGGCCTCCAGATCGGCCTTGAGGTCGGCGAGGTTCTCGATGCCGACCGACAGCCGCACCAGCCCCGGTGCGGTGCCGGTCGCCGCCAACTGCTGTTCGTCCAGCTGACTGTGGGTCGTGGAGGCCGGGTGGATGATCAGGCTGCGCACGTCACCGATGTTGGCGAGGTGGCTGAACAGCTCGACCGCGTCCACGAACCGTTTGCCCGCCTCGACGCCGTCCCGCAGCTCGAAGGAGACGATGGCACCGGCGCCGCGCGGCAGGTACGTCCGCCCCGCCTCGTACCACGGACTGGACTCCAGGCCCGGGTAGTGGACGGCGGAGACCTCGTCGCGCTGCTCCAGCCACTCCGCGAGGGCCTGTGCGTTGGCGGAGTGCCGTTCGATGCGCAGGCTGAGCGTCTCGACGCCCTGCAGCAGCAGGAACGCGGAGTGCGGGGAGAGCGCGGGGCCGAGGTCGCGCAGCAGTTGCACGCGCAGTTTGACGGCGAAGGCGCCGGGGCCGAGCGCAGGCCAGTACCGCAGGCCGTGGTAGCTGGGGTCGGGCTCGGTGAAGTCGGGGAAGCGGTCGGCGTGCGCGCCGAAGTCGAAGGTGCCGCCGTCCACCACCACACCGGCGATCGCGGTGCCGTGCCCGCCGAGGAACTTGGTCGCCGAGTGCACCACGATGTCCGCGCCGTGCTCGATGGGCTGCAGCAGGAAGGGGGTCGGGACGGTGTTGTCCACGATCAGCGGGATACCGGACTCGTGCGCGACGTCGGCGACGCCCCGTACGTCGAGGACGTTGCCGCGCGGGTTGCCCAGCGTCTCCGCGAAAAGCGCCTTCGTGCCTGGGCGGATCGCCGCGCGCCAGGACTCGAGGTCGTCCGGGTCGTCGACGAAGGACACCTCGATGCCCAGCTTCGGCAGCGTGTGCCGGAAGAGGTTGTAGGTGCCGCCGTACAGGGACGTGCTGGAGACGATGTGGTCGCCCGAGCTCGCCAGCGTCAGGATCGCCAGTGTCTCCGCGGCCTGTCCGGAGGACAGCGCGACGGCGGCGACCCCGCCCTCCAGCGCGGCGATCCGCTGCTCGAAGACGTCCTGGGTGGGGTTGTGGATGCGGGTGTAGATGTTGCCGGGCTCGGCGAGCGAGAACAGGTCGGCGGCGTGCTGCGTGTCGCGGAAGACGAAGGACGTCGTCTGGTAGATCGGCGTCGCCCGGGCGCCCGTCGTCGGGTCCGGTGCGGCCCCGGCGTGGATCTGCTTGGTCTCGAACGACCAGGCCGAGCCGTCCGGCCCGGCGGGCGCTTCCTCGGGCGTGTGACCGGCGGTGACGGAGTCGATGGGCTGGCTCATGGTGGTGCTCCTCGTGCGGAGGGGCGCGCCGGAGTACGCGTGCGGACACGGCTCGGCACGGCGGGGAGGGAGGGTGATCGGCCGGAGGGGAGCGTCAGCTCACGGCACGACAAGAAGTGGTGGTGACACGCACGTAGTCCACGTGGCGTCGGGTCACGAGCACCGTCATGCGACGAGAGAACCACACGAGGTCACGGCGGAACAGCGGCGCGTTCCGCCTGACATACAGACTTCACGAACGACGGAACTCGGCCACCTCGCGCGATCGCGCGGAGATGGCCGAGTGGCGGGAGAGACGGGTCCGGGCGTCCGGTGGGCGGTCAGGCGGCGCCGCTGACCCCGGGGGCGACGAAACGGCGGTGAAGGGGGGAGAACCGGGTCTCGGGCTCGCCGACGATCCCGGCCTCCTTGACGGCGGCTGCCAGCCGCTCGGCGAAGAACCGCTCGAAGTCCGACTGGGCGTTCCACACGTCGGTGACGTACATGGCGCCCTCGTCGAACCAGGCCGCGTGCAGGACGGCGCCCTCCGGTACCTCTTCCTCCCAGCGCACGGTGTCCCGTACGGCGTCGTACTGCTCGGGTGTGACTCCCGCCCAGCGCATGGACAACACGACAGCCATGGCGATGCCTCCTTGGTTCGGTTCCCCCTGTCGAGTACACCGGCACGGGACGCCGTCCGCGCGTCGCGCTGGGCCGTTGGTGACATGGCGCTGCCCCGGCCGGGCAGTGTGCCGGCCGGGGCAGGGAAGCCGCCGAGGGGCCCGTCGGGCCCCTCGGGTCAGCTCAGGGAGGCCAGGGCCTCGTTCCAGGTGGCAGAGGGGCGCATGACCGCGGCGGCCTTCGCCGGGTCGGGCTGGTAGTAGCCGCCGATGTCCGCCGGGTTGCCCTGGACGGCGTTCAGCTCCTCGACGATCTTCTGCTCGCCCGCGGCGAGCGTCTCGGCGAGCGGCTGGAAGGCCTTGGCGAGCTCGGCGTCGTCGGTCTGCCGCGCCAGCTCCTGCGCCCAGTACAGGGACAGGTAGAAGTGGCTGCCGCGGTTGTCGATGCCGCCGACGCGCCGGGTCGGGGACTTGTCCTCGTTGAGGAAGGTCGCCGTGGCGCGGTCGAGGGTGTCGGCCAGGACCTTGGCGCGGGCGTTGCCGGTGGCCGTGGCGTACTGCTCGAAGGAGGGCACCAGCGCGAAGAACTCACCGAGGGAGTCCCAGCGCAGGTAGTTCTCCTTGACCAGCTGCTGGACGTGCTTGGGCGCGGAGCCGCCGGCGCCCGTCTCGAACAGGCCGCCGCCCGCCATCAGCGGGACGACCGACAGCATCTTGGCGCTGGTGCCCAGCTCCAGGATGGGGAAGAGGTCGGTGAGGTAGTCACGCAGGACGTTGCCGGTGACGGAGATGGTGTCCTCGCCGCGGCGGATGCGCTCCACCGACAGCTTGGTGGCCTCGACGGGGGCGAGGATGCGGATGTCCAGGCCCTCGGTGTCGTGCTCCGGCAGGTAGGCGTTGATCTTGGCGATCAGGTTGGCGTCGTGCGCGCGGGTCTCGTCCAGCCAGAAGACGGCCGGGTCGCCGGTGGCGCGGGCGCGGGTGACGGCGAGCTTCACCCAGTCCTTGATCGGGGCGTCCTTGGTCTGGCAGGCACGGAAGATGTCGCCCGCGGCGACCGGCTGCTCGATCAGGACGTTGCCGCCCTGGTCGACCAGTCGGACCGTGCCGGCGGCCTTGATCTCGAAGGTCTTGTCGTGGGAGCCGTACTCCTCGGCCTTCTGCGCCATCAGGCCCACGTTCGGGACCGAGCCCATGGTGGACGGGTCGTAGGCGCCGTTGGCCCGGCAGTCGTCGATCACGGCCTGGTAGACGCCGGCGTAGGAGGAGTCCGGCAGAACCGCGATGGTGTCGGCCTCCTGGCCGTCCGGGCCCCACATGTGGCCGGAGGTGCGGATCATGGCCGGCATCGAGGCGTCGACGATGACGTCGGAGGGGACGTGCAGGTTGGTGATGCCCTTGTCGGAGTCGACCATGGCCAGCGCCGGGCCCTCGGCGAGCTCCGCCTCGAAGGACGCCTTGATCGCGTCGCCCTCGGGCAGGGCGTCCAGGCCCTTGAGGATGCCGCCCAGACCGTCGTTCGGGGACAGACCGGCGGCGGCGAGCGCGGCGCCGTACTGCTCGAAGGTCTTCGGGAAGAACGTGCGCACCACGTGACCGAAGATGATCGGGTCGGAGACCTTCATCATGGTGGCCTTCAGGTGCACCGAGAACAGCACGTCCTCGGCCTTGGCGCGGGCGATCTGCGCGGTGAGGAACTCGCGCAGCGCGGCCACGTGCAGCACGGAGGCGTCGACGACCTCGCCCTCGAGGACCGGTACCGACTCGCGCAGCACGGTGGTGGTGCCGTCCTCGGCGGCCAGCTCGATCCGCAGCGCGCCGGCCTCGGAGATCACGACGGACTTCTCGGTGGAGCGGAAGTCGCTCTCGCCCATGGTCGCCACGTTGGTCTTGGACTCGGCCGACCAGGCGCCCATGCGGTGCGGGTGGGTCTTGGCGTAGTTCTTGACCGAGGCGGGGGCGCGGCGGTCGGAGTTGCCCTCGCGCAGGACCGGGTTCACGGCGGAGCCCTTGACCTTGTCGTAGCGGGCCTGGATCTCCCGCTCCTCGTCGGTCTTCGGGTCGTCCGGGTAGTTCGGCAGCGCGTAGCCCTGGGCCTGCAGCTCGGCGACGGCGGCCTTCAGCTGCGGGATGGACGCCGAGATGTTCGGCAGCTTGATGATGTTGGCCGCGGGCGTCTTGGCCAGCTCGCCCAGCTCGTGCAGGGCGTCCGGGATGCGCTGGTCCTCGGCCAGGTACTCCGGGAACACGGCGATGATCCGCCCGGCCAGCGAGATGTCCCGCGTCTCCACGGAGACACCCGCCTGCGAGGCGTACGCCTGGACCACCGGCAGGAAGGAATACGTCGCCAGGGCCGGGGCCTCGTCAGTGTGCGTATAGATGATGGTCGAGTCAGTCACCGGGTGCTCCGCTCCACGTCTGCAACATTGCTCGACATCAAGATATCTCGTGACCGAGGCCGGCTCGACAGGGGTCCGTGCAACCAATGCGTCGCATCCCGGGTCATGGATGTAGATCGTGCACTTGATCGCATCTGATCGTCGACGGCCGGAACCGACCGACCGGCCGCCCGAGCGAAAGCTGACCATGAGATATCGCACCCGAGTGACGGCTCCCGCGGCCGCTCTGATCGGCACGGCCGCGGCACTGACCGTGGGGGGAACCGCCCAGGCCGCCGAGAAGGACAAGGGCTCCCCGGGCCCCGAGACCCTCGGCGACCCCGTCTTCCCGAGCCTCGGCAATGACGGCTACCGCGTCGCCGCCTACCACCTCGACCTCGCCTACGACGCCACGACCCGGCTCGTCGACGCCACGGTGACCCTGCGCATCCGCACCATCCAGGCCCTCACCCGCCTCTCCCTGGACGCCCTCGGCCTGGACATACGCTCCGTCCGCGTCGCCGGCCGCCCCGCCGCCTTCGAGCAGGCGGACGAGAAGCTGCGCATCACCCCCGCCCGCCCGCTGCCCGCGCGGGCCCGGGTGACGATCTGTGTCGAGTACGGCGCCGATCCGCGCCGCCCGCCGGCGCACACCGCCTGGGTCGTCACCCCGGACGGCTTCGCGATCTGCCCGCAGCCGAACTCCGCGCACACCGTCTTCCCCTGCAACGACCACCCTTCGGACAAGGCGGACTTCACCTTCCGCGTCACCGTCCCGGCCGGTCTGCGCGGAGTCGCGAACGGCCTGGCGACCGGCACCGAGACTCTCACCGACGGCCGGACCGCGTACACGTACCGCTCCCGTGAGCCGATGGCGACCGAGCTGGTGCAGATCACCGTCGGCGACTACGTCGTCAAGGAGCGCCAGGGGCCCAACGGACTGCCCCTGCGGGACGTCGTGCCGGCCGCCCGCGCCGACGCCCTGGAGCCCGCCCTCGCGCTCACCCCCGGCCTCGTCGGCTGGCTCGAACAGCGCCTCGGCGCGTTCCCCTTCGAGACGTACGGACTGCTGCCCTGCAACTCCGACGACCCGGCGGCCTTCGACTTCACCGGCCTGGAGACCCAGACCCTCACCCTGTACAAGCCGAACTTCCTGCTCCAGGAGGAGAAGAAGATCGGCTCGCACATGATGCACGAGCTGGTCCACTCCTGGTTCGGCAACCTCGTCAGCCCCGCGACCTGGGCCGACCTGTGGCTGAACGAGGGCCACGCGGACTTCTACGGGCTGCTGTACCGCTACGAGCGCGGCTGGACCGACTCGCTCGGCTACAGCACCTTCGAGGACCGGATGAAGTACACGTACGGCCTCGGCGACCAGTGGCGGCACGACTCGGGCCCGGTCGCGGCCCCGAACGCGGTCAACCTCTTCGACAGCCAGCGCTACACGGGCGGCGTCCTGGTGCTGTACGCGCTGCGTCAGCTCGTCGGGGAGGACGTCTTCCACGCCGTCGAGCGGTGCTTCCTGGACCGTCACCGCAACTCCTCGGCGACGACGCAGGACTACATCGCCGTCGCCTCGGAGGTCTCCGGCCAGGACCTGTCCGGCTTCCTGCGGGACTGGCTCTACGGCACGAAGACCCCCCGGATGCCCGGTCACCCGGACTGGACGGTCACGCCGGTCAGCTCCTCGCTCGCGCCGCGCCGGCGGACGGGCGGGTACCACGACAACTCGGCGACCCTGTAGGTCACTCCAGGTGGGCGACGTTCGCGTCGCCCACCTCCTGCGGGCCGCGCTGCTGCGGGATCGACACCGAGCCCTGCTGCAGCGCCACCGTCCGCGTCGGCGCCGGGATGCGGATGCCCTCCTCTCGGTAGCGCCGGTGCAGTTGCTTGACGAACTCGTGCTTGATGCGGAACTGGTCGCTGAACTCGCCCACGCCCAGGATCACCGTGAAGCCGATCCGGGAGTCGCCGAAGGTGTGGAAGCGGATCGCCGGCTCGTGCTCCGGTACGGCCCCGCTGACCCCGGTCATCACGTCGGAGACCACCTCCAGGGTGACCCGCTCGACGTGCTCCAGGTCGCTGTCGTAGCCGACGCCCACCTGGACCAGGATGGTCAACTGCTGCTCGGGGCGCATGAAGTTGGTCATGTTCGCCTTGGCGAGCTGCCCGTTGGGGATGACGACCAGGTTGTTGGAGAGGGCGCGGACCGTGGTCTGACGCCAGTTGATGTCCTCGACGTACCCCTCCTCGCCGCTGCTGAGCCGGATGTAGTCGCCGGGCTGCACGGTCTTGGACGCCAGGATGTGGACGCCCGCGAAGAGGTTGGCGAGGGTGTCCTGCAGGGCCAGCGCGACCGCCAGACCGCCGACACCGAGGGCGGTGAGCATCGGGGCTATGGAGATGCCGAGCGTCTGCAGCACCACCAGGAAGCCGAGTGCCAGCACCAGGACCCGGGTGATGTTCACGAAGATCGTGGCCGACCCGGCGACCCCGGAGCGGGACTGGGTGACGGTCCGTACCAGACCGGCGATCACCCGCGCCGCCGTCAGCGTCACCACGAGGATGAGGACGACGGTCAGCGACTGGTTGACGTGTTTCTGGACGGTCCTCGTCAGCGGGAGCACCCCGCCCGCGGAGGCCGCACCGCCGAGGAACGCCGCCCACGGCACCACCGTCCGCAGCGCGTCCACGATGACGTCGTCACCGCTCCAACGTGTCCGGCCGGCGTGCTTGCCCAGCCACCGCATCAGTACGCGCAGCAAGAATGCCGCCAACAGCCCCGCCACCAGCGCGACTGCGGCGATGACCAGATCGTCCACGGTGAGCGCTCGGTTCACCGACTACCTCCAAGTCCAGGATGTGCAACCGCTCATCCTGCCTTATCCGGCAGAGGAGTTCGCCCCGCGCGAAGGGCCGTACCGTACGGATCCGGACAGACCGCCGACGTGCGGCCCGGGCGCTGCTCAGATCACCTTCAGGCGTACCAGCGCGCCCAGGGTCAGTGCCCCCGGTACCAGGGGCAGCCACACCGTGATGATCCGGTAGGCCAGGACCACCGCCGTCGCCACGGCCGCCGGTGCGCCCGCCGCGACCAGGGCCACGATCAGCGCCGCCTCCACCGAGCCGAGCCCGCCCGGGGTGGGTACCAGGGCCACCGCGACCGTCGCCGCGAGGTAGGCCACCGCCATGTGCACGGGCGGCACCGGCAGCCCCAGGGACATGCCCACCAGGACGAGACCGGCCGCCTGCAGGGAGGGGAAGGCGAGCGAGCCGCCCCACAGGGCGAGCGCGCGGCACGGGCGGGTGTGCACCGAGCGCAGTTCGCCCAGAGCGGTCCGCAGGAAGGTCAGGACGGTGGTCCGCAGCCGTCGTACGAGGGCGAGGACCGTCACGGCGACGACCGCGACCGCGCCGACGGTCAGCAGCAGGGGAGCCGCCGAGCCGTTCGGGAGCAGATCGCCGAAGCGCAGCGCGTCGGGGAACGCGACCAGCAGGACGAGCAGCAGACCCACCCGGGTGACCGACTCGGCCAGCAGGTACAGGGCCAGCGCGGCGGAGGAACGGGCCAGCGGGATGCCGCACACCGTCATGAAACGCAGATTGACCGCCCCCGCGCCGAGGCCGGTCGGCAGCAGATGGTTGGCCGAGCCCGCGGCGAACTGCGTCGCGAGCAGCCGCCGCCTGGGCAGCCGGTCGACGACCGCGCCCTGCCGGGTGAACGCGGCCGCCACCCAGGTCAGACAGGTGGCACCGGCCGCGGCCAGCAGCCACGGCCACTCGGCCGACCGCAGATGGCCGAAGCCCTCCACGAGCACGTCCCGGTGCTGCACGGCGACGACGGTGACCAGCAGGAGCGGAAGAAGGCACAGGATCTGGCGGACCGGGACGCGACGGGGGAACCGTCCCGGAGTGAGGGGGCCTTGGGGAAGTTGAACCGCAGTCACATCTGAAGAGGGTCTCCGCACCGCGCCAACTGCGGGTTGCGGAATCGCGGACAACGTCTTACGGACGGAAAGCGGCTGGGGAGGCAGGGCCATGGGGTCCTTCGGGGCAGGGGACGATACGACGGAAAGGTTGACCTCAACAACGCTCGAGGTTCTACGTTCTCTCCCATGAGCATGGAGACCACGGCGTGGACACAGCTGCACAGTGTCATGACCGCCCAGCAGGAACGGCGACCCGTGGCGCGCGCCACGCTGCGCCGCATCGCCGCGTTTGCCCGACCGCACCGCGCCCGTATCGCCCAGTTCGTGCTCCTCGGGGTGGTGACCGCCCTGCTCGCCGTGGCGACCCCCGTGCTCGCCGGACATGTCGTCGACGCGATCGTGTCGCGGGGCGACCAGGGCACGGTCGTCCGCCTCGCGCTGCTCATCGCGCTGATCGCGGTGGCCGAGGCGGCGCTGGGCATCCTCGGCAGAAGACTCTCGGCGACGCTCGGGGAGGGACTCATCCTCGATCTGCGCACGGCTGTGTTCGATCATGTGCAGCGGATGCCGGTCGCGTTCTTCACACGCACTCGTACGGGAGCGCTGGTCTCCCGACTCAACAACGACGTCATCGGCGCCCAGCGCGCGTTCAGCAACACCCTGTCCGGAGTGGTCAGCAACGTCGTCACACTGGTGCTCACGCTCGCCGTCATGGTCACCCTGTCCTGGCAGATCACCCTGCTCGCGCTGGTCCTGCTCCCGCTGTTCGTCGTCCCCGCCCGGCGCATGGGCAGCCGGATGGCGCGGATGCAGCGGGAGGCCGCGACCCTGAACGCGGCGATGGGCACCCGGATGACCGAGCGCTTCTCCGCGCCGGGCGCCACGCTGGTCAAGCTGTTCGGGCGCCCCGAGGAGGAGTCGGCGGAGTTCGCGGCCCGCGCCCGCCGCGTCGCCGACATCGGGGTGCGCACGGCCACGGCCCAGTCGGTGTTCATGACCGCGCTGACCCTGGTCTCCTCCCTGGCCCTCGCCCTGGTCTACGGCCTCGGCGGCTGGTTCGCCCTGCGCGGCACCCTGGAGCCGGGCGCCGTCGTCTCCCTGGCCCTCCTGCTGACCCGGATGTACGCCCCGCTCACCGCGCTCGCCGGCGCCCGCGTCGAGGTGATGAGCGCGCTGGTCAGCTTCGAGCGCGTCTTCGAGGTGCTCGACCTCCAGCCGCTCATCGAGGAGAAGCCGGACGCCCGCGAGGTCCCCGAGGGCCCGGTCGCCGTCGAGTTCGACGACGTCCGCTTCGGCTATCCGTCCGCCGACAAGGTCTCCCTCGCCTCCCTGGAGGAGGTCGCCTCCCTCGACACCCGCGGCGGCGACGAGGTCCTGCACGGCATCTCCTTCCGCGCCGAACCCGGCCGGACCGTCGCCCTCGTCGGCTCCTCCGGCGCCGGCAAGTCGACCATCGCGCAGCTGCTGCCGCGGCTGTACGACGTCGACGGGGGCGCCGTCAGGGTCGGCGGGGTGGACGTGCGCGACCTGAGCGCCGGCTCCCTGCGCGCCACGCTCGGCATGGTGACGCAGGACGGCCACCTCTTCCACGACTCCGTCCGCGCCAACCTCCTCCTCGCCCGCCCGGAGGCGACCGAGCCCGAACTGTGGGACGCGCTGCGCCGCTCCCGCCTCGACGAACTGGTCCGCTCCCTGCCCGACGGCCTGGACACCGTCGTCGGCGAACGCGGCTACCGCCTCTCGGGCGGCGAACGCCAGCGCATGACCATCGCCCGCCTGCTGCTGGCCCGTCAGCGGGTCGTGATCCTCGACGAGGCCACCGCGCACCTCGACAACACCTCCGAGGCCGCGGTCCAGGAGGCCCTGGCCGAGGCCCTGGAGGACCGCACCGCGGTCGTGATCGCCCACCGGCTCTCCACCGTGCGTTCCGCCGACCTGATCCTGGTCGTCGAGGGCGGACGGGTCGTGGAACGCGGCACCCACGAGGAACTGCTGGCGGCGGACGGACGCTACGCGGAGCTGTACCGGACGCAGTTCGAGGAACGGGACGGCTCGCCGGCGCGGATCGCGGAGGAGGACGGCGCGGCCGCGTGACGTGACGGCCCGGGGAGCCTGGAGTGCCGTGGGGGATCCGTTTACCTGGGCTTGGCAGGGGGTGACATAGAGTCTGATTCCGGTGCCTTTGACCAGGGGGACGGGAGGCGGGGGAGATGCGTCGCAGCTGCCGGAGGGGCGGGTGACCGGCCGGTCGGAGCCCGCGGTGCTGCCTCACTCGCTGCGCGCGTGGCTCGGGGCGGTCGCGGTCGTGGCCGCCGTGGTGGTCGGTGCGCTCGGGGTCCTGTTCGCCGGGCACAGCGAGCCCGGCAGGGTGGACAGGTGGTTCGTCCTGCCGACGCAGGACAGCGTCCAGGGGCCCTGGCGGCGCGTCGCCCTGGTCCTGGACTTCCTGGGGGAGCCGGCCGGATCGACGATGCTGGTCGCGGCCATCGTGGTGTGCTGTCTGCTGCTGCGGCGTCCCCGCGCGGCGGCGCTCTTCGTCGTCGGTGCCGTCGTGGCCGTGGGGACGACGACCCTGCTCAAGCACGTGGTGGGGCGCACCATCCACGGCCCCGGCAACCTGTCCTACCCGAGCGGGCACACCACCTTCTTCACCGCGCTCGCCCTGGTTCTGGCGCTGCTCGCGACCGGCCGGCTCGGCCTCGGCAGGACGGCCGGCATGTCACTCGTGCTCGCCGCTTCCCTGGTCGGCGGCGCGGTCATGGGGTGGGCGGAGGTGGCCCTGGGCGCGCACTACCCGACCGACGCCCTCGGCGGCTGGTGCACCGCGCTGGCGGTGATCCCGGCGGCCGCGTGGCTGGTCGACCGGTTCGCCGACCGGCCGGCCGACCGTCCGGTGGAGCGGATGGCGGACACCGGTCGGCGGGAGCCTCGCTGACGTCACCTCACCTCACGCGAGGCGGCGGAAGACGGGCTTCACCGGTCGTCCGCCCAGCCAGGGGCTCGGGTCGCCGGCGTCCAGTGCCTTGCGGTACACCGCACATGCCTGGGCCACCACGTCGACGGTGTGCTCGATGTCCTCGTCGCTGAGCGCGCTGCTCACCACGAACGACGGGGCCAGCACCCCGCCCGCGAGGAGCCGGCGCAGGAACAGGGTGCGGTACTCCTGCGACGGCCGGCCGTTCCCGTCGAGGGTGGCGAAGACCAGGTTGCTGGCCCGGCCCCGGACGACGACGTGCTCCTCGACGCCCATGCCGACCGTGGCCTCGCGGACACCCGCGGCCAGCCGCTCGCCGAGGGCGTGCAGCCGGTCGGTGACGCCCTCTTCGGCGTAGACGGTCTGCACGGCCATCGCGGCCGCCAGGGAGTGCGTCTCGGCGCCGTGCGTGGTGGACAGCAGGAAGACGCGCTCGCCGGAGTGACGCAGCCCGCCCCGCTCCATCAGCTCGCGGCGTCCGGCCAGCGCGGAGACGGCGAACCCGTTGCCCAGCGCCTTGCCGAAGGTGGAGAGGTCGGGGACGACGCCGTACAGGCCCTGGGCACCGGCCTCGGACCAGCGGAAGCCGGTGATCATCTCGTCGAAGACCAGGACACAGCCGTGCCGGTGGGCCAGCTCGCGCAGGCCGGCGAGGTACCCGGGCGGCGGCTCGGTGTGGGCGGCGGGTTCGAGGATCAGACAGGCGACCTCGCCCTCGTACCGGTTGAGCAGCTCCTCCGTGGCGGTGAGGTCGCCGTAGGGGAACGTCACGGTGAGTTCGTTGGTCTCGGCGGGAATGCCGGCGGACATCGGCGTGGTGCCGATGAACCAGTCGTCGACGGAGAAGAAGGGATGGTCGGCGCAGATGGCCACCCGGGGGCGTCCGGTGGCGGCGCGGGCGAGGCGGACCGCGGCGGTGGTGGCGTCGGAGCCGTTCTTCGCGAACTTCACCATCTCCGCGGTGGGCACCGTGGCCAGGAAGCGTTCCGCGGCCTCGAGCTCCACGACGGACGGCCGGACGAAGTTGCTGCCGCGGTCGATCTCACGCCGCACCGCCTCGACCACACGGGGGTGGGCGTGGCCGAGGCTGACCGAGCGCAGGCCGGAGCCGTACTCGACGTAGCGGTTGCCGTCGACGTCCCACACATGGGCACCGCGGCCGTGGCTGATGACCGGGGCCAGGTCCTCGGGGTACTGGTCGTCGCCCTTGGCATAGGTGTGCGCGCCGCCGGGGATCACGGCGTGCAGTCGCTCGTTGGCCGTCCGCGACCGGGGCAGTTCGAACTCGGCGGTCTGCTCGGTGTGTTCGGTGTCCAAGCCGGCTTCACCCTTCCATGTGCTTCAGGACCTCGGCGAGGCTCGGTGCCTCCCGGTCCCGTGGGGACGTCGACGTGACCGGCAGGGGCCAGGGAATGGCGAGTTCCGGGTCGTCGAAGGCGATCGTCACGTCCTCGGAGGGATCGTGCTCTCGGTCGATACGGTAAGAGGTGTCTGCGATTTCGGTAAGAGCCTGGAAGCCGTGAGCGCATCCCGCAGGGATGTAAACGGTCTTCTGCGTCTCACCGGACAGCTCGAAAAAGGCCCGGCCGAGGTACGTCGGCGAGTCGGGCCGCAGGTCCACGACGACATCGAAGATCTGCCCGTACGAGCACCGCACCAGCTTGGCCTCGCCGGCGCCGGATCGCAGGTGCAGGCCGCGCAGCACGCCCCGGACCGAGCGGGAGACGCTGTCCTGGACGAAGGCGTTCGGGTCGAGGCCCACCGAGCGGACCACCTCGGCGTCGAACGTGCGGCAGAAGAAGCCGCGTTCGTCGGCGTAGGGCGTCGGCTCGAACAGGTATGCCCCGGCGATCTCGGGGACTTCGGTCGCTCTCATGAGGCCTTCCGCAGGGCGTGGGCGCGGGTTCTTGCGGGGAACAGGGTCTTCGTCAGGGCGGTGAACTGCTCGGCGAGTTGCTGCGCGGTGACCCGGTTGCGGTCGGTGAGGGTCCGCCGTACCTCCGCCGCATGCTTCTCCAGGTCCCGGAACTGCTCGAGCAGCCGGTCGGCGTCGACCTCGCGCGCCGGGTGGCAGTACGTGCCGAGGCCCATCCGGTCCATGAGCGCGTTGCTCTTGGTCGCATAGCACAGGGCGAGCACGGGCGTTCCGGTCTTCAGCGCGCAGATCAGGTTGTGGTAGCGGGCGGCCACCACGGTGTCGGCGGCCGCCATCTCCTTCATCAGGTCGGCCAGGGAGGCGGGTTCGGCCGCGGTGACCAGCGGTGAGCCGACGGCGTCGAGGATCGCCGCGACCACCGACAGATCGCACTGGTCGCCGGTGAGGAGCCGGACCGGTCTGCCCTCCTCGACGAGTGCGCGGACGAACGTGATCGTCCCGTCGAGGTAGCGCCGGTATATCTCCTCGGACCGGGCGCGGTCGTCGTTGCCGCCGTGGAAGTCCATGACGCCGAGGCAGACCGGACCCGGCGTGCCGGTGGGCGCGCTCGATGGTGGTGCCGGCAGGGAGAACGCGAGGTCGGGGTAGACCTCGTCGCGCGAGGTGTCCACGCCCATCGCGCGCATCGCGTCGCGGGACTGCTCGTCCCGGTAGGACCGGTACGCGGCGAGCCGTGCCGACCAGCGCACCAGGGCCCGGGTCGGCCGGCTCTTGATCCCGGCGGCGCCGACGCTGACCAGTGCGACCCGGGTGCCCAGCAGCCGTCCGCTCGCGCAGAGCAGGAACAGCGAGTACGGGAAGCCCCACGGCCGCAGCGGCAGGGTGGCCTCCAGGACGCCCATGCCCGGCACGATGACCACGTCGTGCCGGCGCACCCAGGCGGCGGTGCGGTAGGCGTCGACGAGTTTGCCGAGTCCCTTCGACACGATCGCGCTCGCACGGGACGCGGTCCGGTACTCCGCGCGGTTCCAGTGCAGCCGCGTCGCGGGGATCCCGAACTTGGCGGTCACCGCCTCGGGTCCGCCGCACAGCGCGTCCACGCTCGCGTCCGGATGCTCGGTGCGGAGGTAGCCGAGTACGGCTTCCAGCGACCCGTCGTTGCCGAGGTTGCCGGAGCCGAGCAGGCCGAACACCCCCACGCGCACCGGGGTCTCGTCCGCGGATGTCATGCCCGCCTCCCCTCACGGCCGGCGACGAGGTCGTCCACGGAGACGGTCAGCTTGGCCGGGTCGACCGGGGCGCGGTCCTCGACCCGCTCACCGGCGCCCGGCCGGACCCGGCTGGTCATCCAGGCGGCCAGGTGGCGGTAGCACTCGCGCCGGTCGGCCGGGGACAGCGGCGCCCGGTGGACCGCCGAGACGAAGCCCCAGACGTACTCGGCGAGCAGCCGGGGCGTCGGGTGCAGCAGGCCCGCCCGGCGCGGGTCCAGGTTGACGCACCGGGAGCGCTTGGAGGGGTTGGCCCGCTCGGCGCGGGTGGGGTGGTCGCGGCGGAAGTACAGCAGTTCCGGAACCTGGTGGAAGCGCCCGTGCAGGGCGATCTCGGCGACGAAGGTGCGGTCCGCGTGGTGGTAGCTGTCCATGGGCTTCACCCGGCGCAGCGCGTCGGCCCGGATCACGCCGTAGAAGTCGTCGCCGCCGGGCTCGAACAGCATGCTGCGGAAGCGGTCCGGCGCGTGCGGTGAGCCGGTGTCGAGCGTGTACTCGTAGGGGACCTTCACCTGGCCGTCGCCGTCGATGACCGCCTGGTCGGCGTGGGCGAGGATCACGTCCGGCCGCTCGTCCAGCGCCTCGACGCAGGCCCGCAGCAGGTCCCGGGCGTAGAGGTCGTCGTGCGAGGCCCACTTGAACAGCTCACCGCGGCACTCGGTGAACACGTAGTTGTGGTTCGGGGTGGCGCCGACGTTCCTGGGCAGCCGGATGTAGCGGATGCGCGAGTCCTGCGCGACGTACTTGCGGCAGATCTCCTCGGTCCCGTCGGTCGAGGCGTTGTCGGAGATGACCAGCTCGAAGTCCTCGTAGGTCTGGCCGAGCAGCGCGTCGAGCGACTCGGCCAGGTACTCCTCGCCGTTGTAGACGGGCAGCCCGATGCTCAGTCTGGGGCGGTCGGTCATGAGGTCCTCACTTCGGGAACGGAGTCGTGACGGCGCTCGCGCAGGGCGGACCGCAGCTGCAGCCACCACACTGCCGAGCCGCTGACGGTCGCCGCGGCGACGCCCCAGGCCGAGCCGACCGTGCCGGCGAGGGCGGCCCCGCCGAGTCCGCCGCTGACGTAGCAGACGGAGGCGAACAGCTGGGAGCGCAGGCTGCGCCGGGCGGCGCCGAGGGCGCGCAGCCCGGCCGCCGCGCCGGTGCCGAGGCCCGCGCCCGCGACGCTGAAGGTGATCGGCACGATGAGATGCGAGGAGGAGTGCCAGACGCTGCCGAGCACCAGGTCGCCGAGCCTGTTCGGCAGCAGCAGCAACGAGCCGCCCCACAGCAGCGCGGCGACGGCCTGTCCGCCGCCCAACAGGAGACAGAACGTGCGCAGACGGTGCGGGGACTGCCGCAGCACCCGTGCCGCCTCCGGGACGGTGACCAGCGACAGTCCCATCAGTACGGCGAGGAAGGGGCCCATCAGCAGCTCGGCGCCCCGCACCGCGCCCACCGCGCCGACCCCGACGATCGCACCGAGCCCGTAGGCCCGCAGTTGGCTGGCGCCGCTGAGGCTGACGTTCTCGACCAGGTACCGGTAGCCGAGATCGCGCTGCTCGCGCAGCCACCCGCGTGCCTCGGTCATCCGGGGCCGGATGCCGGACTGGAGGCAGCCGTACGCGGCGGCCACCGCGGCGGACGCGCCCCAGGCCAGCACGAAGGCGCCCACGGTGTCCGCATGGGCCGCCGCCACCATCGCCGGGACGAGCGCCACGCACCACACGACGTCGTTGACGAAGGCCTTTTGCCCGTTGCCCGCGGCGAAGAACGCGAACCGCCAGGCGTCCTGCAGCAGCAGTCCCGGCAGCATGACGCCCAGGCAGGCGAAGGCGGTCCCCAGCCGGCCGCCGAGAGCCAGCCCGACCACCAGGGACAGCGCGCCGATGGAGGTACCGACGCCGAGCGCGGTACCGGTCGACCGGGCCACCGCCCCACGCCAGGACGCCTCCGGCACACCGCTGAAGCGCACGACGAGCGGGTCGGTGGACAGACCGCGCGAGACGTTCAGCACCACGCCGTAGGTCACCCAGGCGAGGCTGAACACGCCGAACGCGGTCACCCCCAGCGAGCGCGCCACGTAGATGCCCACCGCGAAGTTGCTGATGCTCGAGGCCGCCTGGTCGGCAAGGCCCCAGGACAGCCGGCCGACGAGGGCCCGCCTGGCGGACCCGGCGCGTGGCGCCACTGTCTGCGGATTCTCCCCCTCGACGGGCATCCACGTCATGTCTTGATCAGCCCTGCCTCGTGCAGGGCGCCGGCCGCGGCGGCGACGGTGTCGAACGGCAGCCCGGACCGCTCGGCGACGTCGAGCAGACCGTGCTCGCCGTCGGAGAGGCTGAGCACCCAGAGCATGGCCATCTGGGCCTGCTTGGTGTCGCTGCGCCCGCCGAGCGTGTCGTACAGCCCCCGCCGTCCCAACTGCGGTTCGCCGTAGGGGCTGAGGTTGAGGTAGCGCCGGTTGCGGTCCAGGACGGCGAACGCCTCACGGCAGACCGCGAGGGTGTCCGCCATCGCCTCCGGGGAGACGAAGTCCAGGTTGTCCGCCGAGGTGTGGTACTCGGGATAGCCCGC
Organism: Streptomyces sp. NPDC005799; assembly: GCF_040630525.1. Lineage (NCBI taxonomy): Bacteria > Bacillati > Actinomycetota > Actinomycetes > Kitasatosporales > Streptomycetaceae > Streptomyces > Streptomyces sp. NPDC005799. Next base: position 116,676 of record NZ_JBEXXQ010000025.1, on the reverse strand, counting down.
GTACGGGGTCCGGGTGAGCGAGCCGACGCCGAGGTTGAACCCGGGCGAGCAGTACTGCCGCTCGTCGTAGCCGTACGGGGTGAACTCCGTGACGCGGTGCGGCCGTTCGGAGGCGGTCAGTACGTACCGCAACGCCCGGTCGATCTCCGCGTCACCGCGCCTGCTCTGCTTGTACGTGAGCGAGCCCGGGTCACCGGCGCAGGCCAGCACCAGGCCGTGCTTGACCCGCTCGACCCGTTCGGCGTTGCGGGCCAGCCAGGTGATCGCGCCGATGGTGCCGGGCGCGAAGATGAACCGGTAGGTGTAGTACGGCGTTTCCCGCGCCAGCTCCCGCGCCAGGAACGTCGCCACCGCCACGCCGGCCATGTTGTCGTTGGCCAGCGCCGGATGGCAGACGTGACAGGAGACGATCACCTCGTCTGCGACCTGACCGGGCACCACGTGCTCGGCGTAGGTGAGATGGCCGTCGGCGAGCGTGGAGTCGATGCGCACCTCGTACTCGCCGTCCGGCATCGCGTCCAGGGTCTCCTGGGCCAGGCAGAACCCCCAGTCCGGCTTGTAGTAGCTGGTGCGGTACGGCACCCAGGACGGCTGGTCCGGCAGTGTGTGCAGATGCGCGCGCAGCTCCGACAGCGGCATGGTCCTCGCCACCGGCACGCTGTAGCCGAGCACGTGGAGGCTGGACGCGGCGAAGTCGACGACCCGGTTGCCGTCCGGGTCGGCTATGTAGGCGTCCCGGATGTTCCACTCCTGCGGCACCGTCCAGTCGAGCACCTGGGTTCCGGTCGGCACCTCGTGCACGTCGAGCGGGATGTACTCGCCGACGATGTCCAGGGTGGCGCGCACGCCGTCGCCGGTGATGCTCCGGCAGAGCGGGTACAGCCGCTCCACCAGGGCGTACATCTCCTCGCCGGCACCTCTTTCCACAGACGTGGTCACCGGCGCCACCGCAGGGTGTCGTCGACCGTGCCGGCGTCGGAGGCCGCGCGCAGCACGGCGAGGCGGGTGAAGCGCCGCTGGAAGGCCTCCTGGGTCAGACCGTGCGCGCGGTAGGCGTCGGCGAGTTCCAGCGCGCCCCGCTTCACCGTCCACTCGCAGTCGAAGCCGGGGATCGCGGCGCGGAACCGGGAGAAGTCCACCCGGTAGGAGCGCGGGTCGGCGCCGGTCTCGCCGGTGATCACCACCTCGGAGCCGGGCACCGCCTCGGCGACCTGCCCGGCGATCTCGGCGACGGTGACGTTGTTGGTCTCGCTGCCGATGTTGAACGCGCGGTCGTGCACCGCCTCGCGCGGCGCGGTCAGCGCGGCCGTGAAGGCCCGGGCGATGTCGGCGGCGTGCACCAGCGGGCGCCAGGGCGTGCCGTCGGACATCACCAGCACCTCGCCGGACAGCAGCGCGTGGCCGACCAGATTGTTCAGCACGATGTCGGCACGCAGCCGGGGCGAGAAGCCGAAGGCCGTGGCGTTGCGCATGTACACCGGGGTGAAGTCGTCGTCGGCGAGTTCGTGCAGGTCGTCCTCGACCCGCACCTTGGACTCCGCGTACGGCGTCACCGGCCGCAGGGGAGCGTCCTCGCCCACCAGGTCCTCGCCGCCGGCGGCACCGTAGACCGAGCAGGTCGACGCGTACAGGAAGCGCCGCACTCCCGCCTCACGGGCCAGTCGGGCCAGGTGGACGGAGGCGTGGTGGTTGATGTCGTAGGTCAGTTCCGGCGCCAGCGATCCCAGGGGATCGTTGGAGAGCGCGGCCAGGTGGATCACGGCGTCGACGCCGGCCACGTGCTCGGCCGTGACGTCGCGCAGGTCCACCCGGTGCCCCTGCGGGTCGGCGGGCTTCGGGCCCAGCACGCAGTCGGCGAACAGACCGGAGTCGAGGCCGACGACCTCGTGCCCGGCGGCGGCGAGGACAGGGGCCATGACGGTTCCCAGGTAGCCCTGGTGTCCGGTCAGCAGTACGCGCATGGTTCAACCCCCAAGGTTGAGCGTGAGTTTGGTGACGGCGAACGCTTCGGCGTATCGCTCGTGGCATTCGATGCCGCGGATCCGCGCGAGGCCGAGGAAGGCCTCCCGGTCGTACCAGGGCCGGTGCCGCTGCGAGGCGTAGTGCTCCTGCAGCAGCCGCACCTTCTCCTCGGCGATCTCCACGGACAGCGGCTGGTACGCCGCCATCCGGCCGAGGTCGCCGTCCCACTTGACGATCTCGTAGCCGAGGACCAGGTGGTCGCGGAAGGCGGTGGGGATCAGCTGCGCCAGACCGCGGTGGTCCTGGTGGGCGTCGTCGGTGCGCGGGGCCAGGATCAGGTCCGGGTCGGTCTGCTCGCGCAGTTCCTCGACGGCGGCCTTGGCCTCCTCCCAGTGCGCGGGCAGCCGGCCGTCCGGCAGCTTGTGCACGGTCAGCCTGAGGTCGGCGTCCGGGCAGAACGCGGCCAGGGCGGCCCGCTCCTCCTGCTCGCGCTCGCCGCCGCCGCCGGAGAGCACCAGCGCGTCTACGCGGATGCCCGGGCGCGCACGGCACAGCGTCAGCAGCGTGCCGCCGGCGCCGATGGCGATGTCGTCGCAGTGGGCGCCCACCGCGACGATCCGCTCCGGCCGCCCGGCCCCGAGCCCGATCACGCGCTCATCCCGGCGCTGTCCCGCTCCCACACGGCCCACGGGCGGTCGCCCCGGGCGTAGGCGGCGTCGAGCGCGGCGCGCTCCTTCACGGTGTCGGTCGGCTTCCAGAAGCCGCGGTGCTGGTGCGCCACCAGCCGGCCGCGCTTGGCCAGCTGGGAGCATCCGTCGGCGACCAGGTCACCGTTCTCCGGTATGTGGTCGAAGACCTCCTGACGGAGCACGAAATAGCCGCCGTTCTCCCACAGGGGCAGGTCGCTCACCGCGGTGATGCCCCCCACCAGGCCGTCCTCGCCGAGCTCCACGCAGTGGAACGAGGACTGCGGCGGCACCACCATCATCGACGCGCCGGCGTCGCGGGCGGCGAACCGGTCGATCATCTCGTCCAGCGGGGCGTCGGTGAGCACGTCTGCGTAGTTGGCGAGGAACATCTCGTCGCCGTCGAGGTGGTGGCGCACCCGGCGCAGCCGCTCGCCGATGGGCGACTCGATGCCGGTCTGCGCGAAGGTGATCGTCCAGTCCGAGATGTCGGTGGACAGCAGCTCCGTGTGCCCGCCGCGCAGCACGAAGTCGTTGGAGGCGGTCTCCTCGTAGTTGAGGAAGAACTTCTTGATGTGGTCCGCCCCGTACCCGAGGCACAGGATGAACTCGGTGTGCCCGAAGTGCGCGTAGTAGCGCATGACATGCCAGATCAGCGGTCTGGGACCGACCATCGCCATCGGCTTGGGCACGTCGTCGGAGGCACCGTTGCGCATCCGCATCCCGTAACCGCCGCAGAACAGAACGACCTTCATGACGTCACCTCGACAACGCTCAGTTCCGGGATGGGGAAGACCAGCCGGCCACCCCAGTCGTGGACGTAGGACAGCTGCTCGACCAGCTCGGCCCGCAGGTTCCAGGGGAGGACGAGCACGTAGTCCGGCTTGTCGACGGCTATCTGCTCGGGCGGCAGGATCGGGATGCGGGTGCCCGGGGTGAACCTGCCGTGCTTGTAGGGGTTGCGGTCGACCGTGTACGCGAGCAGGTCGGGCCGGATGCCGCAGTGGTTGAGCAGGGTGTTGCCCTTGCCCGGGGCGCCGTAGCCGACGACCGTCTCGCCGCGCTCGGCCGCCTCGATGAGGAACTTGAGCAGGTCCCGGCGCACCTTGGCCACGCGGTTGGAGAACTCGGTGTACCCCGACAGCTCCTGCAGCCCGGCCGCCTTCTCCCGGGCCAGCACGTCGGCCACCCGCTGCGTGGGCTCGCCGGCCACCTCGTCGGGCCGCGCCCACAGCCGGATGGAGCCGCCGTGCGTGGGCAGCAACTCGACGTCCACCAGCGTGAGTCCGCCGCTCGCCAGGGCCCGGATCGCGGAGGCGACCGTGTAGTACTGGAAGTGCTCGTGGTAGATCGTGTCGTACTGGTTCTCCTCGATCAGGGTCAGCAGGTGCTGCACCTCGATGGAGACCCAGCCGTCGTCGGCCACCAGGGCGCGCAGCCCCTGGGTGAAGCCGACCACGTCGGGGATGTGCGCGTACACGTTGTTGGCGACGACCAGGTTCGCCGGACCGTGCTCGGCGCGGACGGCCGCGCCGGTCTCCGGGCTCAGGAACTCCGTGAGCGTGGGCACACCCGACTCACGGGCCGTGGCGCCGACGTTCACCGAGGGCTCGATGCCCAGGCAGCGGATCCCACGGTCCACTACGTGCCTCAGCAGATATCCGTCGTTGCTCGCGACCTCGACGACGAAGGCGTCGTCGCCGAGTCCGAGGCGCTCCACGGCGCCCGCGACGAATTTGCGCGCGTGCTCCACCCAGGAGGTCGAGTACGAGGAGAAGTACGCGTACTCCTTGAACGTCTCCTCCGGCGTGATCAGGGGCGGGATCTGCGCGAGCCAGCAGTCGGTGCAGACCCGCAGATGCAGCGGGTAGGCCGGTTCGGGCTGGTCCAGTTGGTCCGCGGAGAGGAAGCTCTCACATGGTGGCGTCGCCCCGAGGTCGACGACGCTGGCCGTCGCCTCCGAGCCGCACAGTCGGCATCGTGTCATTGGCTGTTCCCATCCCCCCTGCTCGCGCGGATCTCCCCGCCGCGAGTCTGTGCTGACCGACCCGCGATCGCGGTGCGGTATTCCTCCAGCAGGCGCTCCAGCCCGACCGCCGGGCTGAAACCCTGTTCGTAACGGAGCCGGGCCGCGCGGCCCATCTCCGCGTCCAGCGCCGGTTCGGCCGTGATCCGGCGAATGCCGGACGCGAGCGAGGCGGACTCGCCCGGCTTGTGCAGCAGCCCCGTCACGCCGTCGTCGACGAGTTCGACGAAGGCGCCGTGACCGGCGGCGACGACCGGGACCCCGGCCGCCATCGCCTCGACGACCACCAGGCCGAACGCCTCCAACCACGTCGAGGGGGCCACCACGGCGACCGAGCGCGCGATGGCCTTCCGGCACTCCGCCGGGTCCAGCAGACCGACGCAGCGCACGTCGTCGCGGCCCGCCGCCCAGGCGGTCACCTCCGCCTCCAGCGGCCCGGTGCCGGCGATCACGAGCGGCACGCCCACACCGCCGTCCGCCGCGAGTTCGTCCCACGCGGCCATCAGCAGCCGTACGCCCTTGGCCTCCGCGAGCCGGCCCAGATAGAGCAGATGCTCCCCGGGGCCCGTCCGGCGTACGTCCGGGTCCGGCACGAAGTTGTGCTTCACCGCCAGCCGCTCGGCCGGCATGCCGGCCCGCACCAGGACCTCGCGCTGCGCCGCGGAGATGCAGAGGAAGCGCTCCACGCCGGTCCACCACCGGCGCCGGTTGACCGACAGGCTGAGCGCGAGCGGCACCGTCGCAAGCCGGGAGCCCCGATAGCAGCCGTGGCGGACGGCGGGCAGCGGTGTCGCCCCGACGCACTCGGTGCACGGCTTGCCGTCCCGCTGCAGAGTGCCGGGCGGGCAGATCTGGGTGTAGTTGTGCAGCGTGGCGACGGCGGGCACGCCCGCGTCGGCGCAGGCGGCGAGCACCGCGGGCGACAGCAGCGGGAAGACGTTGTGGACGTGGACGACGTCCGGGCGCTCGGCGCGCAGCCGGGAGGCCAGTTCGGTGCGGACCGCCGGGTTCCACGGCACCCGCACCGGCACCGCGACCTTGGAGAGAAGGGACATGGCGCCGATGTCGTCGCTGCGCCGCTCGAACACCTCGACCCGGTGGCCGGCCGCCCGCAGCAGCTCCACCTCCTGGTCGACGACCCTGTTCTCGCCGCTCGGCTGCGCCGAGGCGTAGCGGTTGTGCACCACGAGGACGTGCATGCTCACCTCACCTCCGTTCTCCGGTCCCGGCGCGGGACGGGTCCTCGGGTGACCTCCGGCAGCGCGAGGGACGGGGCCTCGGCCGGGGTCATCAACAGCGAGGCCGCCAGGGCCAGATGCAGCAGATAGGGCGAGGCGTCGCCCAGGCCGGCCTCGGTGTACGAGGCGAGCGCGCAGTAGCTGATCAGGAAGATCGCGCAGGCCCGCTGCAGCGACGGGGGCCGCAGCAGCGCGACGCCGCCCAGCACGACGAGGAACACCGCGACAAGGCCGACGCCGATCAGGCCCTGCTCGTTGTAGACGGCCAGCCAGCTGTCGTCGATCGGCAGTCCGCCGAAGGACTTGTCGCCCAGGCCCACGCCGAACAACTGCTCCCCGGTGGTCCGGGGGGCCGCCAGCAGGGCGTCCCAGACCTTGGCCCGGCCGGTGAGGCTGGAGAAGTTCTCCTTGCTCTGACCCCGCAGGAACCACGTCTGGAGCAGGGAGGCGAAGCCCACCGCGGCCACCGTGGCGATCACCACCGCCCAGCTGAAGAAGCGGCGGGCGGCGGTGCTGGTGAGCAGGAGTGAGCCGATCGCCAGCGCCAGCCCGACCAGCAGACCGAGCGTTGCGGTACGCGTGTGGGTCAGTCCGAGCAGGATCAGTGACGGCACGATGACCAGCGCCGCGCTCTTCCTGTCCGTCCGGCCGCCCATCAGGAGCAGTACGGTCAGCCCGATGATCACCGCCGCGTACTGGCCGATCTGCGGCGGGGTGAGCGGCCACAGCGCGCCGACCAGTCGCCCGCCGTAGAGGTCGGGCAGGGCCGCGCCCGGTGAGACGACCAGACCGGCGGCCACCGACGCGAGCACCGCGAAGTACATGCGGATGTGGTGCCGGACCAACGTCATGCCGTCGTCCCACCAGCGAGTGAGCAGCCACAGCGTGCCGACGAACAGAGTCAGCCGGAAGCACCGGAACAGCGCGCCGAAACCGGACTCCAGATGCGCGCTGGAGATCACGCTCGTCGCCAGCAGGAGGGTGAGCACGAACACGTACGCACTGGGCCTGATGCGTACCCGGGGGTTGACCAGGAGGGCCAGCACGAACGCGGCGACCAGCGCGCCCATGGTGACCATCTGGATGAGGGAGCGGGGCAGCGGGATGATGGTCTTCGCCCCGGCGGAGCCGAGGGTGTTGAGGATCAGCAGTCCCCAGACCGTCCCGATGATCTTCGGTGTGCGTTCCGTCTCCATCTCACCCACCGTCCTTGGCGCGGAAGGTGCTGCCCGCGTCCTGCCGGTACGGCGTGCCCTGCCACTGCCCGAGCTCGAGCACCCGGCTCGGGTCGTAGGCGACGAACGTCCACGGGCCGACGTAGACGTTGTCGTGCCAGCGGTTGTGCTGCTTGGTGGTGATGGCCTCGGCCACCGCCTCGCCCTTGTACGGCGACCAGTCGGGGTAGGTGCCGTAGTTGGACAGCACCGCCATGCGGTCGCACTTGTCCGTGCACTTGACGACGGACTTGTCCAGCACGAAGCGGTTGTTGTGGATGTTCACCCGCTGGGTCCTCCACCGGCAGTCGGAGTAGAGCGGGGCCTTGGCGATCGCCGGCTGGACGCAGCGCTTGGTGTTCTTCACCAGCAGCGTGCAGTCGCCGGAGGAGGTGTTGGCGGGGCTGTTGCAGAACCGGTCGGCGTTCTCCCACAGGGTGATCCCGGACCAGTTGTTCTCCAGCACGTTCCCGTAGATCTCGATCTGGTCGGTGCGGGCCTTGATCCGTGGTTCGCCGCCGGACTCCGACAGGTAGACGGTGGCGTACGGGAAGTTGTCGCCGCGGTCGGCCGCCGCACGGCCCTCGACCCAGTTGTTCCGCCGGATCGTGTTGTTGCGGATGATCGCGTTGTAGCTGATCTCGTAGATCAGCGCGGCACCGTCGTTGGCCTCGATCACGTTGTTCTCGATGAGGAAGTCGTTGTTGTTGGTGTCCGCCCACAACCCCGTTCCGCGGTTGTCGTGGACCCAGTTGCCCCGCACGTCGGCCCCGTCGACCGCCCAGAACTTGATGCCTCCGGTGCAGCCGCAGCCCTTTTGCCGCCGCTCCCAGTCGCCGGTGTTGTTGCCCACGATCTCGTTGCCCTCGACCACCAGGTCCGTGATACGGCCGGACCCCTTGTACGCGTTCATGCCGTACTGGCCGTTGTCGCGCAGGCAGTTGGCGCGAACCTGCTGGCGGGCACCGGCCATCAGCCCGGCGCCGGAGTTGTTCTGGATCGTCGAGTGCTCGATCACCCAGCCGTCGGCGGAGTCGTGGTTGACCACGCCCTCGTTCTGCGGGGGGACGAATCCCTGCACGGTCAGGTAGCCGATGGTGACGTCGCGGGCGGGACCGGAGAACGCGTACTGGTTCTTCTTCCGGCCGTCCAGCACCGCGCCCGGCGCGCCGAGGTAGCGGTCCCCGTCCTTGGGGACGACCTGGGCGTAGCGGTCCGGGTCGAGCCGGTGCCTGCCCGGCCGGAGCCAGAACGTGGTGTGCGGGGGACTGTTCTTGGTCTTCGCCGCCAGGTCGCCGACCACCGAGGGGTCGACCGTCACCGCTCCGGCCGGCGCCTTGGCCGGCCCGGTCCCGGGATGGGCGCAGACCCGTGCCACGGACTGGGACCGCGCCCCGGACGTGGTGGGCGCGGCGGTCGGCTTCTCACGCGTCGCGTGCTGCGTGCCGTCACAGCCGCTCACCAGCAGCAGGGCCAGCACCAGCGGTGCCACCGCCGGTGCCCAGGGCCGCGTCCTGATCCTCACGCGCCCCCCTGGCCGCGGAACCCGAGCACGGTGGTGAAGCCCTCCGTGCCGTCGGTGAAGCCGGAACCGACCAGGGTGGTGGCGGGTTCCTTGCGTCCGAAGCCGGCCGAGTACCAGCCCAGCACGGGATCCGTCTCACCGCGGTGCGCCTGCCAGGTCAGCTGCCCGGGCAGCTCGAGCACCGCGGAACGGTCCTCGCCGTCCTTGGTCCAGCTGAGCCGTGCCCGGTTCCCCTCCAGGTCCGCGGTGATCGCCGGGCCGAGGTGGAACGCCAGGCGTACGGCCCGGCGCGGGCCCTGGACCTCGTCGATCACCCGCAACTCCCGGCGCGCGGCCGTCAGTTCCACCCGGCGGCGGTGCAGGGAGCCCTCGTAGCCGTCGTGCTCGGCGGACCAGGCGGCCGTGTCCTCGCCGGAGGTGTCCACGCTCAGGACCCGGGTCTCGGCGTGCCGGGTCCACAGGAACGGTCCGCCGGAGACGGACTGGTCGGCGCCGTCCAGCTGCAGGGTGTTGTGGCCGAGGGTGGAGCGGAAGTACTGCCGCCACTCGGGCTGCCCGTGGTAGCAGTACGTCCCCGGGTCGGCGAGCACGTCGACACCGTCGTGCCGGACCTCCACGGACAGCGCGTCGGCGTGGGCGTGCGCGGCGATGGAGAGGAAGCCGTGCGGACCACCGTCGCAGCGGCACCAGATCTCCTCCGGTCCGCGCAGGATCGTCATGCCGGCGTCCGCGAAGTGCGCCGGCCGCTCCGCCGGGCGGCCCGCCGACGGTTCCGCCGGCTTGACGAGCGCGGCCAGCAGCGGGGTGCGGACGTCCGCGCCGGTCACCGTCGGCCACCACGGGAGGCGGCCGAACACGGCTTCGCCGGTGGCCAGCAGCGAGCCCCAGCGGTCCGTGCCCGCGCCGTCCACGACCAGGCCGTACCCGTCGTCGGCGTCGCCCTGACGCGGCGGCCGGAGCCGGTTGTCCACCATGGCGGCGAGCGCGTCCGTCATGCGCAGCAGCACCAGGCGGACCGACGCGGGGACCGGTACGCCGGCGGCGTCCGCCTCCGCCACGGCGGCCAGGCCGAGTTCGAGGACGAGTCCGTGGTACTCGGTGGCCAGCTCCCGGTTGATGCCGGAGAGGTAGGTGTTGCCGCGCAGGTGCCGGTCCAGCGACCGCAGCGCGTCGGCCCGCCACCGTGCCGACTCGGGGAACCAGTCGAAGGCGCAGGCGGCGGCGAACTGTCCGGCGGCCTCGGCGATGACATGGTTGTTCGCCGAGGACCCCCGGCTGGGGAAGGCGGCCAGCCAGCGCTGGTGGTGCCAGATCTGTCGCACCGCCACCGGGTTGTCCTCGAACAGCACGGCCGCGCCGGACCAGCCGTCCAGCAGCCGGCGGATCCACACCCAGGACAGCAGCCGGATGCCCAGCTCGATGCCGCTGATCCAGTGGACGCCCCGCAGCGGCGGGTTGACCTCCCACCAGGACCGCAGGTGCGCGGCCACCCGCTCGGCGTAGCGCTCGTCCCCGGTGACCGCGTAGGCGGCGGCGAGCTGGGTGAGGTACTGGTGCCGGGACGGCTCCCAGATCTGCTTGATGTCCCCGACCGCGTCCTCGCTGCGATACGGCACGTCGAAGGCGTAGCCCGCGGGGGCCCGGCGCCCGGTCTTGGGGTCGAACCACCAGTCCGGGTCGGTCAGGTCGTCGCGGACCACGCCGAAGAACTCGGCGTGCCCGTCCATGAGCCGGTCGGCGTCCGCGACGAGACGCTTCACGGCGTCGGGAGGCAGAGCGGCGATCGTCCCGGCCGGAAGGACCGCGGTGAAGCGCCCGCCGGTGACGCCCGGGCCCTCGGGCGGCGCTCCACGCCACCGCCGTCGGCGCACCGCGTCGCCCACCCGGCCCGCGACCTCCTGCGGTCCCATCCGGGACAGCCGCCGCAGGTACCAGCCCGCGCTCATGGTCACAGCGCCCTCGCCAGCGTCACCGGGGCGCCGCTCGCCAGAGCGGTCTGCACCGCGAGGGTGGCCGCCGTGGTGGCGACCAGCGACCCGAGCGGCACCGGCATCGGGCCGCCGGTGCGCACGGCCTTGACGAACGCGGCCAGTTCGGCGTTCTGGCCCTTGTCCCGGGCCTTGGGCAGCCGCGAACTGACCCACCGCTTCTGCCCGGCCGTGCTTTTGTCGAAATACACAGAGGCACGCACGAAGTCGTCGAGCCGCAGCGCCCGCCCGTCGGCGATCAGGTCCAGCGTCTCCTTCGGGAAGGCCGACGGGCCGGAGGTGACATAGCTGATGGTGGCGGTGGACCCGTCCGGGTAGCGCAGCACGATCTGCAGGTCCTCGTTGCCGGACGGGGCGGTCGCGTACACGGACACCGGGTCGGCGTCGAGCAGCCAGCTCGCCGTGTCGACGAAGTGCCCGCCCTCGCCCACGAACCGCGAGCCCTCGGAGCTCTGCTGGAGGTACCAGCTGCCGTGGTCGAGGCGTCCGGCGTTGACCAGGTAGCGGAGGTTGGCAGGGCCGGTCCGGGCGCCGAAGCGCTCCCTGGCCTCGTGCAGCAGCGGCGAAAACCGGCGGTTGAAGCCCACCTGCAGCCGGTCGTTGCCGGACTCCTCCACCGCCGCGAGCACACCGGCCAGCTCGTCCTCGCTGAGGGCGAGGGGCTTCTCCACGAACACGGTCTTGCCGGCGAGGAGTGCCTTGCGGGTCAGTTCGGCGTGCGAGCTGTGCCGGGTGACCACGAACACCGCGTCGACGGACTTGTCGTCGAGCACCGCGTCGAGGTCGGTGGTCGCCTCGGCGAAGCCGAACTTCCGCTGCGCGTTGGCCGCGGACAGCGCCGTCGTGGTGACGACCGTCGACAATTCCACGCCCTCGCGCTGCGCCAGATGCGGCAGCAGCATCGACGTCGCGTAGTTGCCCGCGCCGATGAACGCGAGCCGCACGGGCGACTTGGCGAGCCGGGCCGGACTGGGCTGCACCTTCACCGCGGGCACTGCCACCGACACGGCCGCCGGCTGAGCCTCTTCCTCCGCCTCCGCCGTGAGTTCGGGGTAGCGGAACAGCACGGCCACGGCCTTGAGTTCGCCGTCCTTCAGGCGCCGGTAGGTCTCGACGGCGTCGTCGAAGTCGGCGATGTGGGAGATCAGGGGCTCCACGTCGACGCGGCCGCGGGCGAGGAGGTCGAGGAAGCAGGCCAGGTTGCGGCGCTCGGTCCAGCGCACGTAGCCGATCGGGTAGTCGCGCCCCTCCAGCTCGTACGACGGGTCGTAGCGCCCGGGTCCGTACGAGCGCGAGAACCGGACGTCGAGTTCCTTCTCGTAGTACGCGTTCCACGGCAGGTCCAGGCGGCACTTGCCGATGTCGATCACCCGGCCGCGGTCCCGGCAGAGCTTGGCGGCCAGCTCCACGGGCTGGTTGCTGCCGCCGCCCGCGGCCAGGTACACCTGGTCCACGCCGTGACCGTCGGTGAGTTCGGCGACGGCGTTCTCCACGGCCGTGGACGCCGGGTCGCCGCAGGCCGCCGCGCCCAGGCGCTCGGCGAGTTCGCAGCGCGACGGGTCGGGATCGGCGCCGACGACGCGGACCCCCGCGGCGGTGAGCAGCTGCACCACCAGCTGCCCGATCAGCCCGAGACCGATGACCAGCGCCACCTCGCCGAGCTGGGGCTCGCCCTGGCGGACGCCCTGCAGGGCGATCGACCCCACGGTGCCGAAGGCCGCGTGCCGCGGCGCGAGGCCGTCGGGGACGGGGGAGTAGAGGTTCTTCGGCACCCAGTTCAGCTCGGCGTGCAGCGCGTGCTCGTTGCCCGCGCAGGCCACGAGGTCGCCGACCTTCACGTCGTCGATGCCGGCGCCGACCTGCTCGACGACCCCGCACAGCGAGTAGCCCAGCGGTGTGTAGGAGTCCAGCTTGCCCATCACCTTGCGGTACGTGGCGGGCACGCCGTTGGTGGCCACGCTCTGCATGACCTTGGCCACCTGGTCGGGGCGGGAGCGGGCCTTGCCCAGCATCGACATGCCGGCCTCGGAGACCTTCATCAGCTCGGTGCCCGTGGAGATCAGCGAGAAGGCGCTGCGGACCAGCACACCGCCCGGCTTGCAGCCCGGCACCGGCACGTCGAGCACCGCCAGCTCGCCGCTCTTGTAGTTCTGTACAACCTGTTTCACCGGAACTCCCCTGATTCCTAAGCCGTTTGCCGAGTGCTCTGGCCGGACCCAGAGGTCGCGTCGCGATACCAGTACTCGAGGGTCAGCACATGCCACAGATGCTTGGAGAAGTCCTGCTGCCCGGCGGCGTCCTCGGCGACCATCCGCTGCAGCGCGTCGCGGCGCAGGAAACCGGAGCGGACGAGCTCGCCGTCGTTGACCACCTCGCGCACCAGCGGCGCCAGATCCCGGCTCATCCAGGCGCGCAGCGGGGCGCTGAACAGGCCCTTGGGCCGGTAGACGATCTCCCGGGGCAGGATCGAGGTGGCCGCCTCCTTCAGGACCGCCTTGCCCTGCCGTCCGACGATCTTGCGGTCGCCGGGCACGGTGAACGCCGCCTTGACGACCTCGACGTCCACGTACGGAACCCGCACCTCGGTCGACGCGGCCATGCTGGAGCGGTCCGTGTACGTGAGGTTCAGGCCCGGCAGGAACATCCGGCCGTCGGCCAGGCACATCCGGTTGACGAAGTCGTCGAGCTCGTTGTCCGCGTAGACGTCCGCGTGTTCGGTCAGCACGTCATCGACCGTCCCGGCGAGGTCCGGATCGATCAGGGCGAGCAGCTCGTCCTGGTCGTACATGGTGTAGCTGCGCCGGAACGCGGTCTCCTCCGGCAGATCGGCGAAGGACAGGAACCGCTTGGCGAAGCGCACCGACCTCAGGCCCCGGCGGGAGGTGGCGACCGGCAGCCGGTTCACGGCCGCGGAGGCACCGCGCCGAAGCGGCCGCGGGACGCGCTGGTAGCGCAGGGCGAGCAGGTTGGCCAGGTGCTTGCGGTACCCGGCGAACAGTTCGTCGGCGCCCATCCCGGAGAGCATCACCTTGACCCCGGCCTCCCGGGCGGCCGTGCAGATCAGGAAGGTGTTGATCGCGGCGGGGTCGCCGATCGGCTCGTCCAGGTGGTACGTCATCTGCGGCAGCAGGTCGAGCACGTTCGGGGCGATCTCGATCTCGTGCAGGTCGACGCCGAACCGCTCGGCCACCTGCCGGGCGTAGCGCAGGTCGTCCGGCATCGCCTCGAACCTGGCGTCCTCGGCGCGGAACCCGATCGTGTAGGCGGAGATCCCCGGCTGGTGGCGGGCCGCCAGCGCGGTCAGATAGCTGGAGTCGAGGCCCCCGGACAGGAAGGTCGCGACGGGCACGTCGGAGAGCAGGTGGCGCCGGGTCGACTCCTCGACGACGGCGGCCAGGTCCGGCCGCTCGCCGGCCAGAGCCCGCTCCCGGCCCTCGGTGGCGACGTCCTTCAGGTTCCAGAACCGGCCCCGCTCGATGCTGCCGTCGGGCCGGCACTTCAGCCAGGTTCCCGGCGGCAGCTTCTCCGCCTCACGGAACGCGCAGCGGGAGTCGGGCACCCAGTAGTACAGCAGCGAGGCCACCAGCGCCGCGTGGTCGACCTCCAGCGATCCGCCGGTCGCGCCGGCGAGCGCCTTGAGCTCGGAGGCGAACGCCAGACCCGCGCCGCGCCGGAGCAGGAACAGCGGCTTGATGCCGAGCTGGTCGCGGACGAGCACCAGCTCGCCGGTCCGCTCGTCGAAGACGCCGAACGCGAACATGCCGCGCAGCCGGGGCAGACAGTCCGTGCCCCAGCGCCGCCACGCCTCCAGGAGCACCTCGGTGTCGGAGGTGCCGCGGAAGCGCACCCCGGCGGCCTCGAGTTCTGCGCGCAGCTCGGGCGCGTTGTACAGCTCTCCGTTGTACGTCAGGGCGAGACCGCCCGAGACCATCGGCTGGGCGCCGGTCTCGGACAGGTCGATGATGGACAGCCGGCGGTGCCCGAGCTGCACTTCGCCGTCACCGGCAGGGTGGCCGTAGCGGCCGGCCCCGTCCGGGCCGCGGTGGGCGAGGGTCTCGGTGAGCCGGTCGGTGACGATCTTCCCGTCCGGCCACCGGTACGTGCCTGCGATGCCACACATGCCTACCGCGCCTCCTGCTCGCTGTCCGGGACCCGTGCGGCCCACATCGGCTGGCGGTCCGGCCGGTGCCGGCCGATCCCGTTCTGCCGGGCGGACCGGTCGTTCTGACCGCGCAGGGCGGTGTGCAGTCCGTCCCAGAGCGTGCCGTCGGTCCGGTCGCGCGGATCGGGGTCGATCAGCACCACGCCGATCACCGCGATGCGCTGGTCGGCGAGCTGCCGCGCCACGGTGTGCAGCCAGGCGGCGTTTCCGTGCCCGGCCCGCACGACCAGCACGGTCTGCGTGCCGAGGTACTGCAGGTCGGTCCACGCCGTGCCGGGCGCCACCGAGCCGACGCCGAGCGCGCGCTCCTCGGGCGGCCGGGTCCCGGCACGCTCGCCGGTGACGACGGTCGGGTCTCCTGGCTTCTGCCGGCGGCCGGAGAGCTGGGAGCCGGGCAGACCGTCGATGAGGACGACCGGCCCGTCCGCCGCCAGTGACCTGGCGAGGTCGAGGGCGAGCCCGACCGTGGAGCGCGCACTGCCCAGTTCCAGCAGCGACACCCCTTCCTCGGAGCCGCGCACGGTGCGCGCCAGGGTCCCGGTGAGGCGTTCGCGTGCCGCCCGGTTCCGTCGGCGGCGCCACAGCCTGGGCGACCGGGCCGGCAGCTCCGCGATGACGGAGGCGCCGAGGTTCGCCGCGATGTCCCGACGCAGCACGGGGCGGTCCGCCACCACCACGCCGACCGCGGACACCGCGAGCCCGAGGACGAGACCGAGGACGAGCCCGATCGCGGCGTCGGTGGCGGCGGCCTTGGGCAGAGAGCGCCGCACGGCGTGCGGGGCGTCCACGATCTGTGTGCCGGCGATGAGCTGCGGCGTGCCGACGCTCGCCTCCGCGGCCCGCTCGCCGAAATCGGTGATCTTCGAGGTGAGGTCGGCGCGGCGGGCGAAGAGCGACTCCAGGTCCGCCGACTTGGTGCCGGTCGTCGTGGATCCGTCCCCGATCGCCTTGTTGACCTGGGCGAGTTCGTCCCGCAGCCGGTCCCGCTGGCTGAGCAGGGCCTTGGCCTCGGCGTTCGAGGTCGCCTGGATCCGCCGCACATGGTCCGCGACGAACGCGTCGGCCAGCGCCTTGGCGCGGGCCTTGGCGTCCGTGTCGTCGGCACCCGTCACGGTGATCTGCAGCAGGTTGTTGGTCAGACCGGCGCCGCTGTAGTCCTTCATGAAGGCCTCCGGAGTCTCCGGGGACTTCAGGGCCTTCAGGGCGGCATCGGCGATCCGTGTGGTCTGCAGCAGCGCCACGTCGGTACGGATCAGGGTTCCGGGGTCGTTCGGCTGGTCCTCCTCGTGCGCGACCAGCACCTTGGTCACCGCGCTCGGGGGCGGCGGCATCAGGACGGCCACCGCGGCCCCGAGCACCAGGCCGAGCAGGGCCATGGCGCTCCACAGGCGCCGGCGCCTGCGCACCGCCACCACCAGGGACTGCAGATCGAGGAGCGGGGCGGCGGCCGTCGACTCCGACGGCGTGTTCGTCGTCACGCTGAACCTCCCGTTCCGTGGCCGGGCACCGCGAGCGTCAGGGTGGCGTCGTCCGGGAGCTGGCTCCCCGAGCGCGTGGGACGGGCCAGGACCAGGCCGGCGACGACGATGCCCACGACCTCGTGCCGGGCGTCCGCGCACGCTTCTGCGATGCCGGCGAGTTCCTCCGCGGTCCAGCTGCCGGCGCTGAGGACGACCAGGGCACCGGACTCGGCATCGCGGTCCGGCACGGTCGGCCGGTCCACCGATACCTCCACCACGCGCAGTTGCAGACCGTTCTTGGCCTCGGCGGCGAGCTGCCCCGCGGCCCGGCGGGCGGTCTCGTCGCCGTCCGGCACGAGGACCAGCACCTTCTGGGCTCCCGGCAGACGCTCCTTCAGACGGGCGCCCACCCGCCGGTAGCGGAGCCGGCCGGCGGCCTGGTCGCCGGACTTCTGCGGGGCGGGCATGTCCCACCGCGCGTCCATGCCGAGGACGCGGCGGACGCGGGCGCGTGCGCCCCCGCCCTCCGGCCGGTGCGCCGGCTGTTCCGTGGGCACGTCGACGGTGCCGAGGAGCGTCGAGCCCAGCGCCGCGGCGATCTCCGGTTCGGTGCGCAGCCGGCGGTTCATCCGTACCGCGACGAGATGACCGATGAGGGCGATCAGGAAGAACAGCAGCGCCCCACCGGCGATGAGCTGCACCCGCGTGGGCGGCGCCTCACCGGTCGGGAGGGGGGCCGCGCCCATGACGACCATGCCCGCCTTGTTGTTCGACGGGTTGGCCTGGTCGAGCTTCTGCATGGCCTCCTCCAGGGAGGTGCGCAGCTGCTCGAGCTCGGTGCGGGCCTGCACGCTCTCCACCGTCTGTCCCGGGTCGGCCGCCTTGGCCAGTTCGGTGATGCGGCGGTTGGTCTCCGCGACCTGCTTGCGCAGGGCAGCGGTCCCCGAGGCCGTCGTCGAATCGGTGCTGCCGCCCGCGACCCCGTCGGCGAAGGCGACGAACTGCCGGGCCACCTGGTCGGAGAGACGCTGCGCGCGCTCCGGGGTGTCGGACGTGCCGGAGATCTTGATGATGTTCCCGTCGGCCGCCTTGGCGGTCACCCGGTCCTGCAGCGTCCTGCCGCTGACACCGGACCAGTGCAGAGCGGCGGCGGTGCGGTCGAGCACCGCAGAACTGGTGGCGATGTCCACCTGGGTCAGCAGCTCGCGCTCCTCCCACTGCCCCGGCAGCAGGACCGGTGCCGACGCCGTGTACCGCGGCGGGAACACCACCAGGGAGGTGCCGTAGCCGATGAGTGCGCCCACCACGGCGAAGGCGGCGAGAAGCCGCCAACGCCGGCGGAGTATCCGCCAGATCGTGACTAGGCGGATCGTGTCTTCGTTCAACGCCGCTGCCTCTTCCTTGTGCGGACCGGGTCGCCCGCCGACTGGGGGGTTCGATCGCGGCTCGCGGCGGCGTAGGCGGCGAGAAGCGAAGCTTGCGAGTTGCGCCACGACAGCGGACCGCTGATCCGCTCCTGGCCGATGCCGCCCATCCGGGCCCGCTTCTCCGGGTCGTCCAGCAACACCGTGATCAGCTTGGCGAACTGGGCCTCGTCGTTGGCGGGCGCGTAGACGGCGGCGTCACCGGCGGACACGCGCGCCTCCTTCAGGTCGAAGGAGACGATCGCCCGGCCCATCGCCATGTACTCCAGGACCTTGTTCATGGTCGACACGTCGTTGAGCGGATTGCGCGGATCGGGGGAGAGGCACACGTCCGCGGTGGACAGGTAGCGCACCAGGTCGGCGTCCGGAATGCGTCCGGTGAACTGCACCTGCTCGGTCAGGCCGAGCTCCCGGGACAGCTCCACCATCGCGTCGAAGGCGTCGCCGGAGCCGACGAACACCGCGTGCCAGTCGGTCCGCCCGAACTCGTCGCGCAGCTTCGCGAGGGCGCGCAGGGCGTAGTCGACTCCGTCCTGCGGGCCCATCACGCCGAGGTAGCACAGCAGATGGGGCTTGCCGCGCTTCAACTCCGGCTCGGGCGCGACCGGTTGGAACCGCTCGATCTGGGGCGCGCTGCGCACCACGAAGACGTCCTCCGGGCGCTTGCCGCCACGGCGCATCGCGACGTCCCGGTAGCTCTCGTTGGTGGCCAGCACGATGTCCGCGGTCCGGTAGGTCCGCCGCTCCAGCGCGCACACCGCGCGGTAGAGCAGGTCCTCGCCGCGGTCGAACCGGGAGAGGTACAGCTCGGGCACCAGGTCGTGCTGGTCGAAGACGAACCGCGCACCGCGCCGCTTCAGCCACAGCGCGGGCAGGAAGAGCAGGTCGGGCGGGTTGCAGGCGTGGACGACGTCGACCGGGCCCACCTTGCGGGCGAGCCGGGCCGTGTGCCACAGCGCCGATCCGTACTCCCGCAGATAGCCGGCCGGTCCTCCGGTGGCCGCGCGCAACGGGTAGCGGTGGATCCGCACCCCGTCGATCTCGGCCTCGGCCTCGGTGTCGCGTTTGCTGCCCTGCGGGCAGATGACGTGCACCTCCCAGCCGGCGTCGCGCAGCGTCGTGCACTCCTGCCACACCCGCCGGTCGAACGGCACCGACAGGTTCTCCACCAGGATCAGCGCGCGCGGGCTCGGCCCGTCACCGCCGACTGCGTTACCAAGCAAGGCCCATGTATCCCGGTTCGGTCCGGCGCACGTCGGCGTCGGGAAGGCGGACGAGGTCGACGATCAGCGGGCCGTCGCCGTGGGGGAGTGCCGACAGCACGGCCGGGTCCTTGGTCCCGACGAGGCACACCTCGGCGTGTTCGAGGACGTCGTCGACGGAGTCGGCGAGCAGCTGCGCGAGGTGCGGCAGCCGGGTCTCGATGTACTCGCGGTTGGCGCCGATCAGCCGGGACAGGCTCACGTTGGCGTCGTGGATCCGCAGGTCGTAGCCCTTGCCGTGGAGCCTCTCGGCCAGCTCGACGAGCGGGCTCTCACGGAGGTCGTCGGTGCCGGGCTTGAAGGACAGCCCGAACAGGCCCACCCGGCGCTTGCCGGTGCGCTCGACCATGTCGACCGCGCGCTGCAGATGATCGGAGTTGGAGGGCAGCACATGGGAGAGGATCGGCACCGACACGTCGGCCCGCTGCGCCGCGTACACCAGGCTGCGCAGATCCTTGGGCAGGCAGGAGCCGCCGAAGGCGAAGCCGGGGCGCAGGTAGGCGGGGCTGATGTTCAGCTTGCGGTCGGCCAGGAACACGTCCATCACCTGGTGCGAGTCGACCCCGAGCGCCTGGCACACCGCGCCCAGTTCGTTCGCGAAGCCGATCTTGAGGCCGTGGAAGGCGTTGTCCGCGTACTTGATCGCCTCGGCCGTCGGGACCGGCACCCGGAACACCTCGCCGGGCAGGCCCTCGTACAGCGCCAGCACGGCGTCACCGCTCGCCGTGTCGAGCTCGCCGATGACGGTCTTGGGCGGGTCGAAGAAGTCCCGCACGCTCGTGCCCTCGCGCAGGAACTCGGGGTTGACCGCGACCCCGACGTCCACCCCGGCCGTGCCGCCGACGTACTTCTCCAGGATCGGCACCAGCAGGTTGAGGCAGGTGCCCGGGAGCATGGTGCTGCGGAAGACGACGGTGTGCCGCCCGCCCCGCTCGGCCAGCGCCGCACCGATCTGCTCGGTGACCCGCTCCAAGTACGTGGTGCACAGGCTGCCGTTGGGCTCCGACGGCGTACCCACACAGACCAGCGATATCTCGCTGTCCATGATCGCCTCGCGGACGTCCGTGGTGGCGCGCAGCGCGCCGGTCCGTACGACCTCGGCGGTCAGTTCGCCGATCCGCTCCTCGACCACCGGGGCCTTGCCGTCGTTGACCAGGTCCACCTTCACCTGGCTCACGTCCACCCCGACGACCTCGTGCCCCATGCTGGCCAGGCACGCGGCCGACACGCAGCCCACGTAGCCGAGCCCGAAAACGCTGACCTTCATGACCCGTTCCTCCCCCCAGGCAGGCCCTTGTGGCCTGCGTTCGGCACACCGGCCGGACGACTCTCCCCGCGCATCAGTAGGCCCCCTGCCCGTGCAGCACCGCACGCAGCGTCTTCCACAAGATCACTGTGTCCAGGGCGAGCGACCAGTCCTCCACGTACCGCAGGTCGAGGCGGACCGCCTCCTCCCACGGCAGATCGCTGCGTCCGCTGATCTGCCACAGGCCGGTGAGTCCGGGCTTGACCAGCAGCCGTCGCCGGATGTCCGGGCCGTAGGCGGCGGACTCCTCCGGCAGGGGCGGCCTGGGACCGACGAGCGACATCGATCCGGTGAGTACGTTGAACAGCTGCGGGAGTTCGTCGATCGAGTACCGGCGCAGCACCGATCCCACCCGGGTGACCCGCGGATCCCGGCGGACCTTGAACAGCAGCCCCGCGCCCTCGTTGAGCTCGGCCAGTTCGGCACGTGCCGCGTGGGCCCCGGTGACCATCGTGCGGAACTTGAGGATGGTGAACTCGCGGCCGTCCTTGCCGACCCTGCGCTGGCGGTAGAACGCCCCACCCCGGCTGTCCAGCACCACGAGCAGTGCCACCAGGGCCATCAGCGGGGCGAACAGCAGCAGAAGGATCGTTGCGCCAACCCTGTCCACGACTGCTTTGACCGCCCGGCGGCCCCCGGTGAAGGTCGGCATGCTGACCCGCAACAGGGGGATGCCGAGCACCGCGTCGACGTGCAGCCGCGGGCCGGCCACCTCCATCAGCACCGGGGCGACGACCATCTCGGCGTCGCTGCCCTCGAGGTTCCAGGCCAGCCGTTGCAGCCGGTCCGGTGACCAGTGGGCGTCGGGCGTGACCGCGACGACGCGGTAGCCGTCGCGGCGGACGCGCTGCGCCACGTCCGACAGCCGGCCGACGATCGGCACTCCGTCCAGGTGATCGCCGCCGATCTCGGAACCGTCCGTCGTGCACACCCCGTCCACCCGCCAACCAAGATGCGGGAACTTGCGGGTGCGGGTGATCAGGTCGTGCACGGTGGCTGGGCTCCCGGCTGCGAGCACCGGTCTCAGGCACCGGCCTTCCTTGCGCTGTTTGTGCAGCCAGAGGCGCAGCAGATAGCGCGCGATCATGGTGACCACCGCGATCGCGGGGATCGCGACGAAGATCCAGAGCTTGATGTTGCGCGAGGTCAGGGCGATCCCGCCGAGCGCCAGGACGACGGTCGCCGCGAACAGCGACCGGCCGAGCCGGCGGAACTCCTCGGCGCCCTGGCCGAGCACGGCCGGAGCCCAGGCGCGGCCCACCGCGAGCGCACCGAGCACCAGCAGCTCGGTGCCGAACGCGAGAATCCCCCACTTCTCGTGCCAGTTGGCCGCGTCCCGGGCCCCGAAGAATTGGCCTATCGCCGTCACCACGACGAACGTGGCCGCGGTGTCGCTGCTGATCACGGCACGGCGGTACCGCTGCTCCCAGGCGACGGCGGGCTGTCCCATGCTCCCGTTCGGCACCTGCTGGCGTGCCGGCGGAAACGAGTTGACTACTCCCCCTTGACGCACAGAACCCCCCAGGTTCCGCAATGGTTCGACGTGTTCGCCCAACACTGTTCCTCCCCCCGGGAGGCCCCCACCCCCCGTGCTGTTCCTCCCCTAGGAGGCCCCCGCCCCCTGTCCGCACGACATCCGGCTGATTCAGCGCTACTCGAGCAACTCAGCTTCGCGGCAGCGCAGTCGCTTGCTCTGCCGGTCTCTCGAAGCGCGCTGGAACCCCCTGACACCTCGGCCGCTCTCGGAACCCAAGCCCCCCGGGTTCCGAGAATCGATCACCGCTACGTCTGGCGCCGAGGACGCGTTGACGGCTTTCCGCAGCCCGGACCAATGGACCCACCAACGGGCGCCTTTGTGTCCGAACCGCCGAAGCAAGGTCAATCTAGACCATGGGAACCGGTGTGATTAGAGGATGTGTGTAATTTGTGTTGAACATTTGAGCCTTGTTTCTTCCGGTGGTGACCGGCCTCGCGTGGCCTGATGTCACCGTGTGCTCCAGCGAACATGAGCGGCGCCTGACCGGACGCGTGACGCGTTGTACTCCCCGAGGACCGCCCTTGACCTGCGCTGAGCAGGCAGGGAGCAGACAGATCGGGAGTTTCTCCACAGGTCAGAGCCCTGCGCCGCCCATCGCCCTGCTCGGAGGGCATGATGCGTGGCTCGAGAGCGCCGTCACCCACCCCGGTGCGCGGGCCCTGACCCGTTACCTTCCGCGGCCAGGGTCGCCCGCACCCGCTGCTCCTCGCGAGCAGAGCCGACGTCCCGTTCCAGGGGGGTGCGGCTCACGGCTGTCGCGAGGTCCTCCAAGGCCCGTTTTTCCAGTTCCGCCTCGCGCCGCACGACCTGGCTCCCCTGGTCGGCGGCGTCCTGCCACGCGTGGAGCGCCTCCTCCACGCGTCCCCAGTGCGGATTCCTGTGCTCGCGCACGGCGACCGCCGCCTTCGCGGTGTCCGCCTCCAGGGCCTCGGCGAACCGCTCCGCCTCGGGGATGACACGGCTGTCGGCTCGCGGGACGTGGCTCTCCATGAGCATCGCTGCCCGGCCGAACCCCTTGAGCGCCTCCTGCGCCTCCTGGGCCTCGCGCGACGTCAGACCCCTGGGACGGACCGGTTCCTGCCTTGCCCGGTCGTATGCCTCCTGCCAGGCGGCACGTGCTTCCCTGCTCTCCAGCAGCGCCCGGCGCAGGTCGGCGTGATGCTCCCGGGTCGGTTCCGCGTAGTCGCGGAGCACCGCGGCCGCGTAGCGGCCGTTGGCGGCGAGCCAGTCCGCGAGCCGGCCCGGCAGCCGGGGTGTTTCCCACGCGGGGAACACCACGTACGCCAGCATCGCCAGGGCCCCGCCGAGCAGGGTGAGCACCACCCGCTCCGGGACCGTCTGCTCCCATGCCTGGCCGCCCATGCCGAGCAGGAAGACGACGTACGCGGCGGTGAAGCACTGGGAGTAGGCGTAGCCGGTACGGTTCAGCGTGTACGACAGGCCCGCCGAGACCACCGCCAGCGCGCCGGACACATGGGCGTCCGGGCCCAGGGCCCGCACCACGCCGGTGGCGAGCGCGACCCCCGCCAGGGTCCCGGCGAGACGGGCCACCGCACGCGCGTACGTCCGGTGGAAGTCCGGCCGCATCACCATCACCGAGGCGATGGGCGCCCAGTAGCCGTGGCCGAGGGGGAGCCGGGCGGCGATCAGATAGCCGAGCGTGGCCACCGCCGCCAGGCGGACGGCGTGCCGGAACACGGGTGAGTCCCGGCGGGTCTCGCGGCGGACCGCCCGGACGACGACCGGGACCAGCCGGAGCATTGTCGGGCGCACCAAGAACCGGGCGTCGGCGGGGCCGGGCGGCGTGGGCGTCCTCCCTCGCGCGCAGCCGCTCCCGGCGATTTCCAACGCCTCGCCGAGCAGCTCCACGAGTCGCTCGGCGGCTTGTCGCGCGGGGCCCTCCAGCACCTCGTGCTCCTCGTCGACGCGCAGGGCGTCCATGCTCTCGGGCCGCACCTCGGCGGGAGTGCCGCGGCGGATCGAACGGGCGGCCGCATCCAGCACGTCGGCGGCCGCGTCGAGCAACTCCCTCGCGCGGTCCCGCCCAGGTCCCTCCGCCGGGGCGCCCACGTCCGGGTCGGCGAGCGCCGCGACCACCGGCCGAATGCGCTCGGCCAGGCCCCGGGGGCCGTGCAGGACGGGAGGACGGGTGCGGGCCTGTGACGGCGTCACGGCGGCCGCGTCCCGGGCCGTCATCAACGGGTCCGGGTCGAACGGGGCGGTCGGGTCGTGCCGCAACCGGCGGGCGTAGTCCGCGACGGCGGCCAGGGCGTCGGCGAGCGCGTCACGATGCGCTCCCCAACGCCGGATCGGGAACAGCAGGATCAGCACGGCCTGCGTCACGCCCCCGAGTGCGATGACCCCGGCGTGCTCCAGGGCGCGCCCGACGCTCGTGGGCAAGGTGACGGTCACCAGCATGCTGCCCACGGTCGTCGCCGCGACGATCCCGGCGGTCGATCCGACGGCCCACGCCATTCCCGCGGCAAAGGCCCATACGGCCAGCAGCGGCAGAAACGTCACGAGTCGCCCCGCCGCCAGGTAGCCCACGAAGGTGCTGAGCGCCAGACCCGCGCCCGCGCCGAGCGCGACCACTTTGCGCGGACGCCAGCTGCGCTGGAAGGTGGCCCCGCCCGCGGAGTAGGCGCCGAGGGCGGCGGACGCGGCGTATGCGGGGGAGACCAGCCACAGTGCCGGCCCGATGACGATCGCCACCCCGGCGGCCGCCCGCAGCGCGAGCAAGGGCTCCAGCCGGGTCTCCTCGATCGTGAGCCCGGATCGCACGACCTCCCGGAAGGCCCGCGGCCACGTCACGGGTGTCCGCCCCGCCGAGACGCCCTGCCGGGTCGCGTCGGCCTGGTCGAGGTGCGGCAGCCGTCGGGCAAGGAGGCCTCCATGGAGAGGGCGCAAAGAGCCTGACTCCCGGAAGTTCTGCGACGGGGGTCGTGGCTCCGCACGCCTCTGCGGGCCGCTCCACCTGGATCAGGTGGACGGTCGTTCGCCGCCGACCCCGCCAGGCGGAGCTCAGGCGCTCCGGCGGCGTTCCGGGCGGGTCCCCGTCGCGAGGCAAAACAACCACGCACCGACCGATCAGCGGGATCTCCGGTCCCGCACGACCACCGACCGAAGGCACGTCTGGCGATCGGTCCACCCGCTAGTCACCGGGGTCGTCCTGCAGCAGGCTGCGGCGTTCCTGTTCGCGCTTGGAGTAGGCGGCCGCCCGGATCGCCTCGTCGCTCTCCAGGCCCGATCCCAGCGCGCCGCCCACGGTGGCGACCGAAGCGACGAACCAGGACAGCGTCCAGTACTGCGTGGCGTGCAGCGGGGTTCGTGTCATGGAGGCGAACAGCCGGTCGTTGAGGATGAAGAGCGCCCAGACCAGGTTGATGGCCACCAAGCCCGCGTAGCAGACGACGACCCCCATCCCCACGGTCAGGACCGTCGAGGCGTTGTAGAGAGCCGCCCTCTTCCTCGCCTCCGGCGACACCTCATCCGTTCGGTGCCACAGGTTCGCGTCCACGATCAGCCATCCGATCATCAGTGCGACCGATCCGACCATGGCGATCACCAGGCGTGGCGTGCTCAGGGAGGTGGCAAGGCTCCAGACGGTGGAGTTCACGGTGGCGACCGCCCCCGTGGCGAGGGCGGCCGCCAGGGCCTTCGACAAACCAGGCACCAGGCGCCAGGGCCGGTTCGCGCGGACCATACCGCCGAGCACCCTCAGGTAACCGCGCAGCCCACTGAGGACGTACCGCAGATCGGCGATCTCCTCCTCAGCGACCCGGCCCGGACGGATGGGCACGAGACGACCGGTGAAGGGTCCCCGCAGCGGCTGACTTCCCGGCGGCTCCTCAGCCCCCGTGGTCCGCGAGCGCGCCAGGCTGAGGACAGCTTCTTCCACGGCCTGCCGGGCCTTTGTCTGCAGCCGGAAGCCCCCCAGCGTGGGAAGGGACAGCAGCGCCAAGCCGTGTTCGTGACTGAGATCCACCACGAGCTTGAGCCCCTGCGAGTGCAGCGGAAGGTCGGTGAGAGCCACGACGATGTCCCAGTTCCCGTCACTTCCGCGGTCCATGATCCGTCGCATCAGGGTGAGCGGGTCCTCGACCCCTGCGGTGAAGGGCTCGCTGACCACCGCGACGTCGAACCGTCGTCCCCGGCCCGACCTGTCGGCGAGCCGATCGGGAAGCATCCGGGCCATACGCTGCGCGATCTCCGTCGGCGTATCCGGATCCGCCAGAAGAGCCACGACCACAACGTCCTGTGACGACACCCGCATGGCTCCTTCTCGTCGGCTGCCCCCGCGAGTGCCCACAGGATGCCCCGAGGTAACGCCAACGCCGCGTGTCGCGCGGTTCGCGGCGCGATCGGGTACTCAGCAACGATGGACAAGGACGCGACCGACCCCTTCGTGCATGTGCGGGGCGCCGGTGAGAACAACCTGCGGAACATCGATGTCGACGTTCCGCGGGGCGCGATGGTCGCCTTCACCGGCGTCTCCGGTTCGGGCAAGTCCTCGCTCGCGTTCGGCACGCTCTACGCGGAGGCCCAGCGGCGCTACTTCGAGTCCGTGGCACCGTACGCCCGAAGGCTGTTGCAACAGGTCGGCGCACCGCACGTGCAGGAGATCACCGGACTGCCACCGGCCGTGGCCCTGCAGCAGCGACGCGGGTCGCCCAGCTCGCGCTCGACGGTCGGCACCATCACCACGCTGTCCAATCTGCTGCGCATGCTGTACTCCCGCGCCGGCACCTATCCGCCCGGTGCCGCACGGCTGGAGGCCGAGTCGTTCTCACCCAACACCGCGGCCGGCGCCTGCCCGGAGTGCCACGGACTGGGCGTCGTGCACGACGTCGCCGAGGACCTGCTCGTCCCGGACCCCTTGCTGAGCATCCGCGAGGGGGCGATCGCCGCCTGGCCGGGTGCCTGGCAGGGCGCCAACCTGCGCAGTGTCGTGAACGGCCTGGGGATCGACATCGACCGGCCGTGGCGCAGGCTCAGGAAGAAGGACCGGGACTGGCTGCTGTACACGGACGAGCAGCCCTCCGTGTACGTCGAGCCGGAGGAGGACCGCGTCGACTACGGCTACCAGGGCAAGTTCTGGAGCGCCCGCAAGCACGTCATGCACGTCCTCGCCGACTCCAAGAGCGAGAAGATGCGCGAACGGGCGCTCCGGTTCGTCAGGAGTGTGCCCTGCCCCGCCTGTCACGGCACCGGACTGCGGCCCGAGGCGCTCGCCGTGACCTTCGCCGGACGTTCCATCGCCGAGATCAACGCGATGCCGCTCACCGAGGTCGTGGCACTGCTGCGGCCCGTCGCGAGGCGGTCCGAGGCCGACGCCACCACGTCGACCGCCCGGTCCGGGGAGACCACCGAGGTCGCGGTCCGGATCTGCGGCGATCTGGTCGCGCGGATCGAGGTGCTGCTCGACCTGGGCCTCGGATATCTCAGCCTCGGGCGCCGCTCGACGACCCTCTCGCCCGGCGAGGCGCAGCGCCTGCGGATCGCCACCCAGCTGCGCTCGGGGCTGTTCGGCGTGGTCTACGTCCTCGACGAACCCTCCGCGGGCCTGCACCCGGCCGACGCGGAACCGCTGCTGGAGGTGCTGGACCGGCTCAAGGCGGCGGGCAACTCGCTGTTCGTCGTGGAGCACGACATGGACGTCGTACGGCGGGCGGACTGGGTGGTCGACATCGGCCCCGGTGCGGGCGAGGGCGGCGGACGCGTGCTGTACAGCGGCCCGGTCGCCGGTCTTGAGCGGGTCGCGGAGTCGGCCACGAGCCGGTATCTGTTCGGGCGTGCCCAGCCGCTCGAGCACCGCCCGCGTGCTCCGCAGGGCCGGCTGCGCCTGCGCGGCGTCTCCCGGCACAATCTGCACGACGTGTCCGTCGACGTACCGCTGTGCGTGCTGACGGCGGTGACGGGCGTGTCGGGTTCCGGGAAGTCGACGCTGGTGACGCAGGTGCTCGCCGAGGTCGTCCGCGGCCACCTCGGACTCGTGCCCGAGGAGCCCGACGAGGCGCAGTTGGAGGTCGACGTCCAGGACGCGTCGGGGGTTGAGTCGTTCGACCGGCTGGTCCTCGTCGACCAGCGGCCCATCGGCCGCACCCCCCGGTCCAACCTGGCCACGTACACCGGGATGTTCGACGCGGTGCGCAAGCTGTACGCGGCGACGGACGAGGCCAGGGCGCGCGGCTACTCGGCCGGGCGGTTCTCCTTCAACGTCCCCGAAGGGCGGTGCGAGACCTGCCAGGGTGAAGGATTCGTCGCGGTGGAACTGCTGTTCCTGCCCGGCACCTACGCGCCCTGCCCGACCTGCCGAGGCGCCCGGTACAACGCCGAAACGCTGGAGGTCACCTACCTCGGCAAGAACATCGCGGAAGTACTGGCGTTGTCCGTCGACGCCGCCGCCGCGTTCCTGTCCGCCGTCCCGGCCGCCTCCCGCAGTCTGGAGACGTTGCGCGAGGTGGGGCTGGGCTACCTGCGGCTGGGGCAGCCCGCGACGGAACTCAGCGGCGGTGAGGCGCAACGCATCAAACTGGCGACCGAACTGCAGCGAGCCCGCCGCGGGCACGCGCTGTACCTGCTCGACGAGCCGACGGCGGGGCTGCACCCCGCGGACATCGCGCTGCTGCTGCGACAGTTGCACCGGCTCGTCGACGCCGGCAACACGGTCGTCCTCGTCGAGCACGACCTGGACACGATCGCCACCGCCGACTGGGTCGTCGACCTCGGTCCGGGCGGCGGTGACGCGGGCGGGCGGGTGGTCGCGGCGGGTCCGCCGACCAAGGTGGCGAGGGCCCGCCGCAGCGCCACGGCGCCGTATCTCGCGGCCCGGCTCGCGCGGTCCTGACGACAAGGATCGCGATCGCGAATCCCCGGGCACTGCGGTGCGATCCGGTGGCCGGGCGGTCTCGTGCGCCGGCGCGGTGCGCGAGTGGGCCGACTTCGCGGCAACCGCGGGACCCGACCTGGCGCGCGGTCGCGCAGCCCGGCGTGAGTGGTCCCGTGGGGGAAGAATGACCCCATGCACATGGTGATCGCGGGTGGACACGGAAAGATCGCGCGCCGGCTGACCCGGCTGCTCTCGGCGCGCGGCGACAACGTCACAGGGCTGATCCGCAACCCGGACCACGCCGCCGACCTGCGCGCGGACGGCGCGGAACCAGTGGTGTGCGATCTCGAGCACGCCTCGGTGGACGAGGTGGCCGGCCACCTCGGCGGCGCCGACGCGGCACTGTTCGCCGCGGGCGCCGGACCGGGCAGCGGCGCGGCCCGCAAGCAGACGGTGGACCGGAACGCGGCCATCCTCCTCGCCGACGCGGCCGAGCGCGCCGGGGTGCGCCGCTTCCTGGTGATCTCCGCGATGGGCGTGGACAGCCCGCCGCCGCCCGGCACCGACCCGGTGTTCGCCGCCTACCTGAAGGCCAAGGGCGAGGCGGACGCCGACATCGCCTCCCGTCCGGGACTGGACTGGACGATTCTGCGCCCGGGGATGCTGACCGACGACCCCGGCAGCGGCCGCGTCACGCTCGCCGAGCACACCGACCGCGGCCAAGTGCCGCGCGACGACGTGGCTGCGGTGCTCGCCGCCCTGCTCCACGAGCCCAGGACCGCCGGGCGCATCCTCGAGCTGATCAGCGGGTCCACCCCGGTCGAGGAGGCGGTGCGCGCCGTGGCCGGCGGCTGACGCCGCACTCCGCCCTCGCCCGGGTGCGGGTCATGACTCACGCCCGCTTTCAAAGGCGCTGCGCACCGAGGCCGAGACGGTGTTCCGCAAGCCGAGGGACATCGCCGCGCCGACGAGCGGTACACCCTTCGAACACCAGTCGATCGGCTACGCCTTCGATTATGCCGAGGCGATGCTGGAGAAGGGGCACCTCGATGAGGTCCGGGACAAGCTGGGAGGATGGACGTGAGTCACGAAGGAGGCCCGTCATGAAATCCGGAGCCCCTGATTACGACGCCTGGTACTCGCGCACACCCTCGCAGGCCGAGGGCGAACGGGACGAGACGGGCGAGCGTACCGCGGCGGAACAGCACCCGGACGTCCCCCGGACCGAGCCGTCCCAGGCGGAGGGCGAGCGGGGCGACGACGCCTAGGCTTACATGGTGAAGTCCGCAGCGGTTCGGTAGCGCCCCCGAAGGGGCGCGGGGAACTGCGCGACCGGCCACGACGGCGCCGGGGACGACCGACGGCACAGCGCGGCACTTCCAGCGGAGCGCCTGGCGCCACTGGACGACCCGTCGGATTCAAACAGCTCGGGTAGGCCGGCCCGGGAGGGGGTACCCCTGTGGCCCGAGGCCCGCGGCGACATGCCGCTCGGCCCCTGGAGGCTTCGGGGGACGGAGTGATCCCATGGTCGGCAGTCGGGTGCACAGCCTGTACAACCGCTACGTCGACGGGAAGGGCAGCCTTTCGCGGGGCAGCGCGGGGCGGCACACCGCCGCCGCGGCGCGCACAGGATTCCGCCTGCCCGCCCGCACCCCGGCCGACCATGCCCTCCATGAACTGGTCGTGCTCTCCCACGCCCTGTTCGACACGCCGAACGAAGGCCAGATCCTGCGCCTGGCCATGGACCACGTAGCCGCGGCGGGGCCGTACAGCGCCGAGGCGGGATACCTCAAGGTGGGCGACGATCTGGTCCCCAGCCCGAGGAACGGGCAGATGCATGCCTTGACCGTGGGCCGGAGGGTGCGGGAGCTGGACGGGCGGGACGGCAACGTGACCGTACCCGGCAGGCCCTGGGGGCGGGCCCTGGGGCTACGCGGACCCGAGGGACTCCACGGCTACCTCGTGGTGACGTCCCGCTCCCGGCCCACCAAGGCCGAGCGATCTCTGCTCGCCACGCTCGTCCGGCACACCGCTGCCGCACTGTCGGTCGCCTTCGCACAGCGCCGCAGGGGCGAGGACGCGCTGGATCTGCGCCGGCTGAGGGAGGAATGCACAGCCCTCCAGCGGCAGCTGATCTCCGTGGTGGCCGAGCTGGGCTACGAGCGAGCCGTTCACGCCCTCATGGCCGACGTTGCTGCCTCGGGTGGTGGCGAGGAAGCTGTCACCCGCGCACTGCACAGGCTCACTGGGCTTCCCGCGCTGGTCGAGGACCGCTTCGGTCGGCTGAGGTTCTGGATCGGCCCCGGCTGCCCAGATCCCTATCCCGAACCGGACCCCGTCCGCCAGGAGGAAATGCTGCGCGCCATCGGCAAAGAGGCCGGGCCGGTGCGGATAAAGGACCGGCTGACCACCCTCGTCCGTCGGCACGGCGAGATCCTGGGCGTGCTGGCGCTGGTCGACACCCGGGCCGAGACCGACGAGCACACCGTGTTCGCGCTCGGACACGCCGCCACGTCGCTCGCCCTGGAACTGGTGCACCTGCGCGATCTGGCCGAAGTGGAGCTGAGGCTGCTCCGTGAGCTGGCCGACGACCTCCTGGCAGGGACGGACGAGGCGAGCGCCTACGCCCGGTCCGAGGCAGTCGGACACGACCTGCGCCGAAGCCAGTACATCGTCGTGGTGCAGTGGTCGAACCGGACTGCGGACGATTCCTTCGCGCAGACCGTGGGTCGGGCGGCCTCCGCGGTGGGCATGCGCTCGCTGCTGACCCGCCGCTCCGACCACATCGTCCTCATCGCCGGCGACAGGCCGCACGCCCGCGCGTTGTACGAGGCGCTCGCCCGGGAGACCGGAACACGGTCCGGGACGATCGGGGTGAGCGCCCCTTGCAACTCCGTGAACGACATCCCCCACCGCTACCAGGAGGCGCAGCGCGCCCTGGAAGTGCGCCGCCACTCCCGCGAGCGCTACGGCACGTCGTTCTTCGACGAGCTCGGCCTCTACCGCATCCTGGGACCCGGCAGCGGTCACCGGGAACTGGAGACGTTCGTCCAGGAGTGGCTCGGGCAGCTCATCGACTACGACTCCCGGCACCACGCGACCATGGTGGAGACCCTGTCCCGGTACTTCGACTGCGGCGGCAACTACGACGAGACCGCAGAATCCCTCGCGATCCACCGCAGCACGCTGCGCTATCGGCTCCAGCGCATCCGCGACATCAGCGGCAACGACCTCGCGAACGTCGAGGACCGGCTGAACCTCCAGGTGGCGACCCGAGTGTGGAAGATCGTGCTGGGCGGATCCTGACGCCTCGCCGGAACCCTCATCCTCGCCGGCACCGGCTACCTCAAGAAGGCACCACCTCGGCCGGGGTGCAGCGCCCGTACTCCGGCACCCTCGGCCGCACCGAGGACTGCCGGATCGGCGTGTTTGCCGCCTACGCCACCACACGCGGACGTGCCTTGGTGGACGTCGGCGCCGGTCTCGTCGACGTCACCCGCGTCGTCCTCGAAACCGCCCATGTCAGGGCGGCTCGCACGCAAAGGCATCGAGTCCAGCGAGCGATGGGGCCGCTGCCGCTGGGTGATCGAACGCGGTCAGCCCAGCACTTCTTCGATCGGGGCGTCGGCGTCCACGTAGCGCACGAGCTTACGGTTCGCGAATTCAACGATGCCCACGTCGCCGAGTTCGCGCCCGTAGCCGGAGCGCATGATGCCGCCGAAGGGCAGCTCCGGTCGGGACGCGGTCGGGTGGTTGATCCATACCATGCCCGCCTCCAGCCGGTCCGCGACTCCGCGAGCACGTTCCGGGTCGGCGGCGAAGACGGCGCCTCCCAGGCCGTAGGGGGAGGAGTTGGCCAGTGCCACGGCCTCGTCCTCGTCGGCGACCCGGTAGACCGTGGCGACGGGGCCGAAGAGCTCTTCCCGGTAGGCCCGCATGTCCGGAGTGACGTCGGTGAGAAGGGTCGGCTCGACGAAGGCGCCCGGCCGGTCGGGCCGCCCGCCGCCCAGCACCACCGTGGCTCCCTTGTCCACCGCGTCCCGAACCTGCTCCATCAGGAGTTCGGCCGCGGCCTCGGAGGACAGCGGGCCGAGCGTGGTGGCGGGGTCGACCGGATCTCCCGGTTGCACCTCGCTCATCCGGTCACGCAGCCCGGTGACGAAGGCGTCGTAGACGTCGGCAAGGGCGATGAAGCGCTTGGCCGCCACGCAGCACTGCCCGGTGTTGCCCATCCGGCCGAGGAACGCGGCGTATACGGTGCGCTCGAGGTTGTGATCGTCCAGCACGACGAAGGGATCACTGCCACCCAGCTCGAGGACGGACTTCTTGACATTGCGGCCGGCGATCTCGCCCAGGCTCACGCCCGCCCGCTCGCTTCCGGTCAGTGACGCTCCCTGCACACGGGAGTCATCGATGATCTTCCCGACGTCCTTTCCCCGCACGAAGAGATTGGTATAGACCCCGGCCGGCACACCCGCATCCGTGAACAGCTGCTCGAGTGCCAGTGCGGACTGGGGGCAGCTACTCGCGTGCTTGAGCAGGATCGTGTTGCCGAGGACGAGGTTCGGACCCGCGAACCGGACGACCTGGTACAGCGGGAAGTTCCACGGCATCACACCGAGAAGGACGCCGAGCGGTTCGTTCACCAGCACGGCCGTGCCCTCGGGCACCGGCAGGGGTCGTTCTTCCAGCAGCGCGGGGCCGTGCTCGCCGTAGTAGGTGAGGATGTCGGACGCGAGGTCGACCTCTGCACGGCTCGAGTTGATCAGCTTGCCGACCTCAAGGGTCAGGAGGTGCGCCAGTTCCTCCTTGCGCTCCCTCATCAGCCGGGCGGCGCGTTGCACGAGGGCCCCTCGGTCGGCCGTCGAACGGGCACGCCAGTCTGGGAAGTTACGGTGCGCCGCGTCGATCGCGCGCCCTACGTCCTCCTCGCTCAGCGGCGGGAACTCACGAACCCTTTCACCGGTGTACGGGTTGACCGTGGCGATGGGGCTTCCCTGGGCAGTGACATGGGCGTCCATGACGCCTCCCTGGAGTCGGGGCACCTCGGGTTTCCACGCCCGGACCCGCTCACACGTGCTGACTCGTCCCATGCCACGGCAAGCTGTGGCGCCGCTCAACCTGGCCGGCGAGGCCCGGCACACCGCGGTGCACGGTGGCGTCAAGCTGTGGGTGGTCGTGGTCACCGCCGCCGGGTGCGTCCGAGTAGGCCATGTCGTCCGCCTTGGCGGCTCTCGTTCGAGGCGCTGCTTCGAGGCGTTGCAACGCCTCGAAGCTTCCCGCGGAGGGACGGCCGTACGGGCCGGCCGTGGGCTGCCTGGGCGTTCGATGCTGCTCTGCCAGGGTAGGAGGGGGCGTTCTTTTTCGGCCTGGGGTGCGGAGGCGCTCAGCAGGCGGGCTCTGTGAGTCTCGAAGGGTAACAGCCGATGTCGGTGCCGGCGGGAGCCAACGATGCCGTCCGGTTCCCGGTGAGGAGGCGAGAGGCATGACCGTGATGGGTGTGTCGAAGTTCGAGAGGTTCTTCCGCGCCGCCGCAGGTCTCGATGTGGACAAGAACGACCTGAAGCGGTACGGCGACTTCGTCGACGCCAAGCTCTACGACCTTCTGGTCGTCGGCCAGGCGTCGGCCAAGGCCAACGGCCGGGACACCGTCGAACCGTGGGACCTGCCGATCACCAAGGGCCTCCAGGAGAGCATCCACCGGTTCCGGCGGCTCGACGAGGAGGTCGACCTGAAGCCGATACTGGAACAGCTCGCCGCGCATCCTCCCCTCGACAGGACACCCACCCAGGAGACCGAAGAGCGCTACCCCGAGATCATCGGCGGTCTCAGCGTCGCCCTCGCCGAGACGTTCAAAGTCATGTACCCGGATGTCAAGAACCCGCAGACCAGTCACTGGGAGGGCGCGACCGCGGTGTTCGACCGGCTGCTGTAGCGGTCCCGCCCCCGGGGCAAGTCACCGATCCGAACCGGCATGCCGACGTCCTCGACGGCAGCTCGGGCTGATCGCGCGCACATACACGCTCGGGGCATTTTCGGCCGTGACGGGCCATCACGGGTGTCCCTGCCGCGTGCGCCGTACAACCAGCGACTCGTGAAGGGAGCCGTACCATGACACAGGTACTGCGGGGGACGCGGGTGGGGATTCTGGCCACCGACGGCGTCGAGCGCGTGGAACTCGACCAGCCGCGCGGCGCTCTGCTGGGCGCAGGGGCGAAGACCGAGATCGTCTCGCTCCATCCCGGCGAGATCCAGGCCCGCCAGTTCGACCTCAACGCGGCAGGAACGTTCCCCGTGGACCGGCTGGTCGCCGACGCCTCCGTCGACGACTACCACGCCCTGCTCCTGCCGGGCGGCACGATGAACCCGACCAACTGCGCATGGACCGCGACGCGGTGCGGTTCGTCAGGGACTTCATGGCCAGCGGGAAACCGGTCGCGTCGATCTGCCACGGCCCGTGGACCCTGGCGGAAGCCGACGCCGTGCGCGGCCGCCGCCTGACGTCCTGGCCCAGCATCCGCACCGATCTGCGCAACGCCGGCGCGGAGGTCGTCGCCGACCAGGAGGTAGTCGTCGACGGGCAGCTGGTCACCAGCCGCGGCCCGGCCGACCTGCCTGCCTTCTGCGCCGCCGTCGTGGAGCAGTTCGCCCAGGCGCACCACCCCACATCCGGCTGAACCAAAGGCCTGGTCGCCTCGGAGAGAGCAGGGTGCACGGGGGACGTGGGCACGCGCTCCACCCCCCGGGCCGGTCAGCCGTGGTGGTCGCCTCCGTAACGGCCGCCGGTCCGTGGCGTCGCCAGCCGAGTCGAACGTCGCCATGCCCAGGGACGGGATCGCGGCGGTGCGCCGTACAGCCCGGAGAGGAGGAAGGAGTCCTGTGAGGTACCCCGCCGCGAGCCGAGTCCGAATCGTCGTCCCGCCTCTTGTCCTCGCAGACCGACCGCCGGTGCCACTTTTCGACCCGCCGGGCGCAGGCGGGTGACCGGACGAACAACCACCCTGGGGATTGTCGGGACCGCTCGGCGGTCCTCACACGAAAGGAAAATCATGGCCGAGCAGGCCCGCAGTGCCATTGCCTCGTACGCGACGTACCAGGAAGCCGAACGTGCCGTCGATCATCTCGCCGACCAGGGATTTCCCGTTCAGAAGGTGGCCATCATCGGTCAGGACGTGCGCCTGGTCGAACAGGTGATCGGTCGCATGGGATACGGCGAGGCCGCCCTCCACGGTGCGGCCTCCGGAGCGCTGCCCGGCGTACTCGTCGGCTGGATCTTCGGGCTGCTGAACTGGGTGAATCCGGTCGTCTCCGGTCTGCTCCTCGCCCTGTACGGGCTGATCTTCGGAGCGGTCGTCGGTGCGTTGCTCGCCCTGCTGCTGCACGCGGCCCAGGGCGGCCGCCGGGACTTCGCCTCGGTCCGCTCGATGGAGCCCAGCCGGTACGACGTCGTGGCGGACGAGGACGTCGCCGATGAGGCCGCCCGTCTTGTCGCCGAGCTGGACAGCAGGGCCGGTGCGGTCAGGGAGAGCGCCTCCTCCAGGGGCGGGCGCCCGCGCAGCGACCCCGCCCCCAGCTGAACGAGTCTCAAAGCCGGGCGGACAGGGCCCGGAGGATGAACGGTCGCCGACGGACGTCGACCGCCGCGGAAGGAGTTCCTCATGGCCAAGGCAGTGGGCATCGACCTGGGCACCACCAACTCGGTGATCGCCGTGTGGGAGGGCGGCGAGCCGTCTGTCGTACCCAACAGCGAGGGCAACCGGACGACACCGTCCGTGGTGGCCTTCACCGACACCGGCGAGCGCCTGGTGGGCCAGCTGGCCCGCCGCCAGGCGATCCTCAACCCCAAGGGCACCATCTACTCGGCCAAGCGGTTCATCGGCCGGCACTTCGACGAGATCCCCGACGAGGCCAAGGCCGTCGCCTACGACGTCGTCCCGGGAGAGAACGGCGAGGCCCGCTTCAAGGTGCGTGACAAGCTGTACGCGCCTGAGGAGATCAGCGCCCTGGTGCTGCGCAAACTCGCCGACGACGCCTCCAAGCAGCTGGGGGAAAGGGTCACGGAGGCGGTCATCACCGTGCCCGCCTACTTCAACGACGCCCAGCGCACCGCGACCCGTGATGCCGGACGGATCGCGGGACTGGAAGTGCTGCGGATCATCAACGAGCCGACGGCGGCCGCCCTCGCGTACGGCATGGACAAGAAGCAGCACGAGACCGTTCTCGTCTTCGACCTGGGCGGCGGCACCTTCGACGTGAGCATCCTCGATGTCGGCGACGGCGTGGTCGAGGTGCGTTCCACGGCGGGTGACAGCCATCTGGGCGGCGACGACTTCGACCGGCGTCTGGTCGACTACCTCGCGGACGACTTCCAGAAGGAGAACGGCATCGACCTGCGCAAGGACCCGCAGGCGCTGCAACGCCTGTTCGAGGCGGCGGAGAAGGCCAAGACCGAACTCAGTTCCGTCACCCAGACGCAGGTCAGCCTGCCGTTCATCACCGCCGACGCCTCCGGGCCCAAGCATCTCACCGACTCGATCATGCGGTCCACTTTCGAGCAGATCACCGGCGACCTGGTGGAGCGCTGCCTCGGTCCGGTGGAGCAGGCCATGGCCGACGCCAAGGTCGGCGAGAGCGACATCGACGAGGTCATCCTCGTCGGTGGTTCCACCCGCATCCCCGCGGTCCAGGCCCTGGTGCGCCGGCTGACCGGCGGCAAGGACCCCAACATGAGCGTGAACCCCGATGAGGTCGTGGCCCTGGGTGCCGCGATCCAGGCCGGGGTGCTCAAGGGCGAGGTCAAGGACGTCCTGCTGCTCGACGTCACCCCGCTGTCGCTGGGAGTGGAGACGCGCGGCGGAGTGATGACGAAGATCATCGAGCGGAACACCACCATCCCGGTGCGCCGCAGCGAGACCTTCTCCACCGCCGAGGACAACCAGCCGGCCGTCGACATCGTCGTCCTGCAGGGCGAGCGCGAGCGGGCCGCCGACAACCGGGTGCTCGGCCGCTTCCAGCTCACCGACATCCGGCCGGCGCCGCGGGGCGAACCGCAGATCGAGGTCACCTTCGACATCGACGCCAACGGCATCCTCAACGTCAGCGCGCGCGACAAGGACACCGGCAAGGAACAGGGCATCACCATCAGCGAGAGCTCCAACCTGGACCGGAGCGAGGTCGAACGCATGGTCCAGGAGGCCGAGAGCAACCGCGGCCAGGACCAGGCACTGCGCGAAGCCGTCGACGCCCGCAACGAACTCGACGCGATCGCCTACCAGGTCGAAAAGCGTCTGAACGAACTGGCCGACGCCGCGCCCGCGCACGAGAAGGCGCGAGCCGAGATGCTGGTGGCAGAGGCCCGCGACGCGGTCAAGAACGAGGCCGGAGTGGACAAGGTCAGGCCGCTGATCTCCGAACTCCAGCAGGTCCACGCCGGGCTCGCCGCCCACCAGGCCGGAGCCGCGGCGGCGAGTGGTCCTTCGGACGCCACCGGGCCGGACGCCTCCGGGCAGGGCGGTGCCGGCGCCGACGAAGACGTGATCGATGCCGAGTTCGACAAGGGCTGAGGTGCCCGCCATGCCGATCCCTCCCCAGGACCGATCGTCCGACCTGCCGCCCGAAGGCGCCGCACAACCGCCGCGGGGCGATCTGCCCGAGCCCGCGCCGCCGACCACGCAGGCCGAACCCGGGCCCGACGCCGCCACCGGTCCGGCCGGGGCCGAGGACGAGTACGGGGCCGCGCTCAAGGAGGTCGAGGACCGCTGGCGGCGTGCCCTCGCCGACCTCGACAACCTGCGCAAGCGACACGCCAGGGAACTGGACCGGGAGCGCGCGGTCGAACGCGCCCGCACGGCCGCGGCGTTCCTTCCCGTCGTCGACAACCTCGAACTGGCCCTGAGCCACGCGGGCTCCGATCCCGGGGCGATCGTCGAGGGGGTGCGCGCCGTGCGCGACCAGGCCGTGTCCATCCTTGAACGCCTTGGTTACGAGCGTCACGCCGAGACCGGTGTCCCCTTCGACCCCTCCCGGCACGAGGTCGTCGGCGTGGTCCAGGACCCCGACGCCGAACCGAACACCGTGGCGCAGGTGCTGCGCCCCGGCTACGGGGAGGCCGAGCGGCAGCTGAGGCCGGCCGCCGTGACCGTCGCCAAGCGGGAGTGAGCGGCCATGGCACGCGACTTCTACGAGGTTCTCGGGGTCCCGCGAGACGCCGACAAGGACGAGATCCAGCGGGCGTTTCGCAAGCTGGCCCGCAGGTACCACCCGGACGTCAACAAGGACCCCGAGGCGGAGGAGCGGTTCAAGGAGATCAACGAGGCCTTCAGCGTCCTGTCCGACCCCGACCAGCGGGCTCGTTACGACCGCTTCGGCGAGGACTTCCGGAAGGTTCCCGAGGACTGGGAGGAGCGGGTCGGTGCCGGCGCGGGACCCGGCGGCGGCTTCCGCTGGTCCACCGGGGACGGCCCCCGGGTCCGGTATGCCACCAGCGGTTTCGGCGCGGAGGGCGTCGACGTCGACGACCTGTTCGGCTCGCTCTTCGGGGGCGCCGGACGGATGCGTGTCCCCGGAGCCGACCAGGAGGCCGAACTGCCGCTCACCGTCGAGGAGGCCTATCGGGGAGGCCGTCGTACCGTCACGCTCGCCGGTCCCACGGGGCAGCCGCGGCGGTACGAGGTCGACGTGCCACCGGGTGTCACCGACGGGCAGCGTATCCGGCTGGCGGGCGAGGGCGGCCGGGGCAACGGTGACGCCCCGGCGGGGGACCTGTACCTGCGCGTGCGCGTCCAGCCGCACCCCCAGTTCCGCCTCGACGGCCGGGACGTGTACGTGGAGCTTCCGGTCACACCATGGGAGGCCGCGCTGGGCGCGACGGTTCCGGTGCCCACGCCGAGCGGGGCGACGGCGAAGGTGAGCGTGCCCGCGGGCTCGTCCAGCGGGCGGCGGCTGCGGCTGCGCGGTGAGGGCATGCCGAATCCGCGCGGCACGAACGGCAACCTCTACGCCGAGCTCCGGATCATGGTGCCGTCCAGGCTCAGCGACCGGGAGCGCGCACTCTTCGAGGAGCTCGCCGCCGTCTCCTCGTTCGACCCCAGGAGGACACGATGAGTGACCCACGCGCCGGGGCGCGCCAGGCGTCTCGGCCGACAGCTCCCACCCCGGCACGCGTCCGGTACGCGATCGTGCCGGTGCCCAGGCTCTCTCTGCAGACCGTGGCCCGCCGCTCCGGCGTCCATCCCGACCTCATCCGCCGGTTCGTCGCTCTGGGCCTGGTCGAGGCCGAGCGCGACACCTCCGGAGAGCTGGTGTTCGAACCCACGGCACCGGCCGCCCTCGCCCGCGTCCAGCGGCTGCGCACCGGACTCTGCCTCAACTACGCATCCATCGGCCTGGTGCTCGACCTGCTGGACCGCATCAGCATGCTCGAAGCCGCCCTGCGCCGCGCCGGTACGAGGAGTGAAACACCCCCATGGACATGAACCGTCTCACCCAGAAGTCCCAGGAAGCCCTCCAGGAGGCCCAGAGCGCGGCCGTCGGCATGGGGCAGACCGAGGTCGACGGGGAGCACCTGCTGCTCGCGCTTCTCGATCAGGAGGACGGTCTGATCCCGCGGCTGCTGCAACAGGCCGGCACGGAGCCGAAGGAGCTGCGCGCGGCCGTGCGCGAGGAACTCTCCCGTCGGCCGAAGGTCACCGGTCCCGGCGCTGCACCCGGCCAGGTCTTCGTCACCCAGCGCCTGTCCCGCCTGCTCGATGCCGCCGAGCGGGAGGCCAAACGCCTCAAGGACGAGTACGTGTCCGTGGAGCACCTCCTGCTCGCCCTGGCCGAGGAGGGCTCGGCGACCGCCGCCGGACGCCTGCTCAAGGAGCGCGGCGTGACCCGGGATTCGTTCCTGAGCGTGCTCACCCAGG
This sequence comes from Streptomyces sp. NPDC005799, assembly GCF_040630525.1. Lineage (NCBI taxonomy): Bacteria > Bacillati > Actinomycetota > Actinomycetes > Kitasatosporales > Streptomycetaceae > Streptomyces > Streptomyces sp. NPDC005799. The sequence continues at coordinate 76,151 of NZ_JBEXXQ010000025.1, read as the reverse complement.
TTCGCGGCAACCAGCGCGTCACCTCCGCCAACCCCGAAGTGGCCTATGAGGCTCTGGAGAAGTACGGCCGCGATCTCGTCCTCGAGGCCCGGTCCGGGCGGCTGGACCCGGTCATCGGCCGTGATGCGGAGATCCGCCGCGTCACCCAGATCCTCAGCCGCAAGACCAAGAACAACCCCGTCCTCATCGGCGATCCCGGCGTCGGCAAGACCGCCATCGTCGAGGGGCTGGCCCAGCGCATCGTTCGCGGCGACGTCCCCGAGGGCCTGCGCGACAAGACGGTGTTCGCTCTCGACATGGGCTCCCTGGTCGCCGGCGCCAAGTACCGCGGCGAGTTCGAGGAACGCCTCAAGGCCGTCCTGTCCGAGGTGAAGGCAGCCCAGGGGCGCATCCTGCTCTTCGTCGACGAACTGCACACCGTCGTCGGCGCGGGCGCCGCCGAAGGGGCCATGGACGCGGGCAACATGCTCAAGCCGATGCTCGCCCGCGGCGAACTGCACATGATCGGCGCCACCACCCTCGACGAGTACCGCAAGCACATCGAGAAGGACGCCGCCCTCGAACGCCGCTTCCAACAGGTCCTGGTCGACGAGCCGAGCGTGGAGGACACCATCTCCATCCTGCGCGGACTGCGCGAACGCCTGGAGGTCTTCCACGGCGTGAAGATCCAGGACACCGCGCTGGTCTCCGCGGCCACCCTCAGCCACCGCTACATCACCGACCGGTTCCTGCCCGACAAGGCCATCGACCTCGTCGACGAGGCGTGCGCCCGGCTGCGTACCGAGATCGACTCGATGCCCGCCGAACTCGACGAGATCACCCGCCGGGTGACCCGCCTGGAGATCGAGGAGGCGGCCCTGTCCAAGGAGACCGACGCCGCCAGCAAAGCCCGCCTGGAGGAACTGCGCAAGGAACTGGCCGACCTGCGCGGCGAGGCCGACGCCAAACACGCCCAGTGGGAGGCCGAACGGCAGGCCATCCGCCGCGTGCAGGAGCTGCGCCAGGAACTGGAGCAGGTCCGCCACGAGGCGGAGGAGGCCGAACGCGCCTACGACCTCAACCGCGCCGCCGAACTCCGCTACGGCCGCCTCCAGGACCTGGAGCGCCGGCTGAAGGCCGAGGAGGAGCAACTGGCCGCCAAACAGGGGCAGAACCGGCTGCTGCGCGAGGTCGTCACCGAGGAGGAGATCGCCGAGATCGTCGCCGCCTGGACCGGCATCCCCGTCGCCCGCCTCCAGGAGGGCGAACGCGAGAAGCTGCTGCGCCTCGACGAGATCCTGCGCGAGCGCGTCATCGGCCAGGACGAGGCCGTCAAGCTCGTCGCCGACGCCATCATCCGCGCCCGCTCCGGCATCCGCGACCCGCGCCGTCCCATCGGCTCGTTCATCTTCCTCGGCCCCACCGGCGTCGGGAAGACCGAACTGGCCAAGACCCTCGCGGCGGCCCTGTTCGACTCCGAGGAGAACATGGTCCGCCTCGACATGAGTGAGTACCAGGAGCGGCACACCGTCAGCCGGCTCATGGGCGCACCGCCCGGATACGTCGGCTACGAGGAAGGCGGCCAGCTCACCGAGGCCGTACGCCGCAAGCCGTACTCGGTCGTCCTGTTCGACGAGATCGAGAAGGCGCACACCGATGTCTTCAACACCCTGCTGCAGGTCCTCGACGACGGCCGCATCACCGACTCCCAGGGCCGCACCGTCGACTTCCGCAACACCGTGATCATCATGACGTCCAACATCGGCTCCGAGCACCTCCTCGACGGCGTCACAGCCGAGGGCGAGATCAAACCGGACGCACGCGCCCTGGTGACGGGCGAGCTGCGCGGGCACTTCCGCCCGGAGTTCCTCAACCGCGTCGACGACATCGTGCTGTTCAAGCCGCTCGGCGAGCGGCAGATCGAGCGGATCGTGGAGCTGCAGTTCGACGAGCTGCGCCGCCGACTCGCCGAACGCCGCATCACCGTCGAACTCACCGAAGCCGCCCGGGAGCTGATCGCCCACCAGGGCTACGACCCCGTGTACGGGGCCCGGCCGCTGCGCCGCTACATCTCCCACGAGGTCGAGACGATGATCGGGCGCGCCCTGCTGCGCGGTGACGTCCAGGACGGCGCGACGGTCCGCGTCGACGCCGAACACGGAGAGCTGGTGGTCACCTACGACCAGCCCGAGGACGTGAAGGGAGCGCGGGCGGCATGAGCACGACGCAGGCGCGGACCGTCAGTTGCCCGAACTGCGGGCGCATCAACCGGGTGCCCGTGGCCGCGGAGGGCCGCCCCAAGTGCGGCCACTGCAAGCAGCCCCTGCCGTGGATGGTGGACGCGGGCGACGACGACTTCGCCGAGGTCGCCGAGCGGGCCGACATTCCCGTCGTGGTCGACCTGTGGGCCACCTGGTGCGGCCCCTGCCGCATGGTCAGCCCCGCACTGGAGAAGGTCGCCACCGATCTCGCCGGCCGCATCAAACTCGTCAAGGTCGACGTCGACAAGAACCCACGGCTGTCGCAGCGTTTCGAGGTCCAGGCCGTACCGACACTGCTGGTCCTCGACCGGGGCGAGACACTCGCCCGGCAGGCGGGGGCGGCGCCCGCCCCCGCTCTGCGCCAGTGGGTGGAACAGTCGATCTCCGCCCGGAAAGGGTGATCCGGATGACCCTGCACGCAGATCCCCACCTCGCGCTTGTCCGGCCGGTTCAGCCGCTGACCCCGGAAGGGTGTCAGGAGTGTCTGATGCTCGGCTCCCCGTGGGTCCACCTGAGGCTCTGCCTGACCTGCGGGCACGTCGGCTGCTGCGACTCCTCGCCGAACAAGCACGCGCGCAAGCACGCGGCTGCCGTCGCCCATCCGATCGTGCAGTCCTTCCAGCCCGGCGAGGAATGGCGCTGGTGCTACGTTCACGAGGCGTTCGTCTGATGTCCGGTGACCAGTCGCCGCCGGGCGAGGAACCGGTGCCGAAGGAAGCGGACGAGGCCGCCTTCTGGGAGACCCCGGACGTCTACGGCGCGTATCCGCGCCTCACGGAAGACCAGATAGCACGTCTGGCGGAGCACGGGCAACGCCGGACCATGGCGCCGAACGACGTGCTGATCCGGGAGGGGGAGCGCTGCGAGACGTTCTTCGTCGTCCTCAGCGGTACCGTCGCCGTCGTCGAGAACCACGGCACTCCCGAGGAGCACGTGCTGCGCGTGCACGGCCCCGGTCGCTTCATCGGCGAACTCGGCCTGCTGCACGGACAAGTGGCCTTCTACACCGCTGTCGCCAGGGAGCCCGGCGAGGTCCTCGTCGTCTCCTTGGACCGGTTGCGCCACCTGGTGTCCCAGGACTCCACCATCGGGGACACCGTGCTGCGCGCCTGTCTGTGCCGTCGCGCGCTGCTCGTCGGACAGGGCGCCGGCTTCCGCATCATCGGCTCGCGCTACTCGCCCGACACCAGACGGCTGCGCGAGTTCGCCGTCCGCAACCGGCTGCCGCACCGCTGGATCGACCTGGAGACCGATGAGGAGGCCGAGGAGCTGCTGCGCCGCTTCGGCGTCGGCCCGGCGGATACACCACTCGTCATCTGGCGGGACACCACCCTGTTGCGCAACCCCAGCAACGCGGAACTGGCCCGGCTCATCGGCCTGCCGTCACTACCCGCCGGAAACCGTCACGGTGACGTCCTCATCGTGGGCTCCGGACCCGCCGGCCTCGCCGCCGCGGTGTACGCCGCCTCCGAGGGCCTGAGCACCACGGTGGTGGAGGCGATGGCCACCGGCGGCCAGGCCGGCACGTCGTCCCGCATCGAGAATCTGCTCGGCTTCCCATCCGGCATCTCCGGCGCCGAACTCACCGAACGCGCCGTGCTCCAGGCCGACAAGTTCGGCGCCGGGATCAGCCTGCCGCTGGAGGCGACCGGTCTCCATCCCAAGGACGAGGACCACTACGTGGTGGCGTTCGCCGACGGCAGTGAGATCGCCGCCCGCGCCGTCGTCCTGGCCATGGGCGCCCGCTACCGCCGGCTCCAGGTGCCCGGCATCGAACGCCTGGAGGGAACGAGCGTGCACTACTCGGCGACCGTCTACGAGGCCCAGCAGTGCCGTACCGACCCGGTGGCCGTCGTCGGCGGAGGCAACTCGGCGGGCCAGGCGGTGCTGTTCCTCGCCGGGTACGCGCCGAAGGTGTACCTGCTGGTCCGAGGAGCCGACCTCGGGGCCAACATGTCCCGCTACCTGATCGACCAGGTCGAGCGTCATCCGCGGGTGGAGGTCATGCTGCACACCGAGGTCACCGAGGTCGTCGGCCAGGAAGTGCTGGAGGAGCTCGACGTGGTCGACAACCGCACGGGCGTGCACCGCCGCCTCGCGGCACGGAGCCTGTTCGTCTTCACCGGCGCCGAACCTCACACCGAGTGGCTCGCCGGCACCGTCGCCCTCGACTCCCGCGGCTTCGTCCTCACCGGGCCGGAGGCCCAGGAAGCCTGCGCCCACCCCGAGGTGTGGCACGGCCGTGGGCGCCCGTGCATGACCCTGGAGGCCGGCCTGCCCGGGGTCTTCGCGGTAGGGGACGTCCGCAGCGGCTCGGTGAAGCGGGTGGCCTCCGCGGCCGGCGAGGGCGCGATGGCCATCCACTTCGTGCACCGGCACCTGGGGCACTCGGCCGTACCCGGCACCACGGGCACGTCGGCTGTCGCGGGCGGCTCGGACGTCTCCCCACGCATACGTCACAAGGAGTCCGCATGGCTCGCATGACACATGGCGGGCGATGAGATCACGAGAAGGAAGAAGGAGGCGATGGCCATGGCCATGCCCGTCCGGCGCCACCGCGGTGGCGGTCTGCAGGAAAGGCCCGTCTGGGCACCCACCCCTCTCAATCCCCTGGTCGAGTTCGACGAACTGCTCAGCCAGATGAGCGGCCTGCTGGAGTCGACGGTGGGCGCGGCACCCGCGGCCGCGTGGACGCCTCTCGCGGAGGTGTCGGAGTCCGAGGAGGCGTTCCACATAGAGATCGAACTCCCCGGTGTGAAGAGCAAGGACATTGACGTCCAGGCCAACGGTCCCGAACTCGTGGTCACCGGAGAGATCAAGGAGCGGGAGCGCAAGGGTGTCCTGCGCCGCAGCACCCGCCGCGTCGGAGCCTTCGAGTACCGCTTGCGGCTGCCCGGAGAACTGGACAGTCACAAGATCAAGGCTGAGATGCGGGACGGAGTGCTCAGCATCACCGTCCCCAAGGCCGACGTCGCAAAGCCGCGACACGTCGAGATCACCGAGACGAGTGAGAGTACCGAGAGCAGCGGCTGAGACGCGCGTGCCGCGGTTCCGGGCAACCCGTCCGGCACCGCGGCCGGGCCGGCGAGGCTCGCCCCCCCCGCACGGCGGCGGAGACGCGCTTACGTGGCTCCCCACCGTTGGTGGTTCCTTCTGCTCGTCTCGCTGAAGGAACGCGCCGTTACGCCCTCGACGACGAGATCGAACAGACAACCGTGCTCCAAGAAGTCGGCACGACGAGTGGCGACCGACTCGAGCAGGCCGTTCCTGCGGATGACCTGCGGTGACCAAGGCAGAAGGAGGTCAGCTGTGAAATACGACGGCTTCCTCGCCCGTGTACGCGAGCGAGGCGAATACAACGACCAGGACGAGGCCGCGGACGTCACCAACGCCGTGCTGGAAGTGCTGGCCCAACGGATCAGCCCGGGAGAGGTCAAGGACCTCGCATCCCAGCTGCCTGGCCCGCTGCGACAAGTTCTCGACCATGCAGCGCCGCAGCAGGCGCGTAGCTTCGGGATCGAAGAGTTCTACCGCCGGGTCGCCGAGCGCACCCATGCCCGGCCGCGTACGGCGCAGTGGGACGCCAGCGCGGTCCTGACCACTGTCGCCGACGCTGTCACCGGCGGAGAGCTGAATCAGATCATCAGCCAGCTCCCCTCCAGTTATGCGGTCCTGTTCGGCAAGGCCGACCTTGCGGACTGAGCCCGTGGGGCGCGGTGGTGGCTGAGCGCGGCGATCGTCCGACAGTTCTACGAACGTCCGGAAGCGCGGCCGTGGATGACGAGGTCACCGGTTCCCGGTCCGCCTGCCGTCCAGCAGTCCGTGCAGGTGCGCGGCGGCGTTCTCGATGTCCGCGTATTTCTGCTGTGCGGCGCGCACCTCGGCAGAGAGCGCACCGCAGCGGTGGACGCGCTCGAAATCGCCGTAGGGGAACTTGTACCGGCCCTTGGTCTCCTCTCCCATCTCGTCGTCGATGCCCAGGTACCACCTGGCGTACTCGTCGAATCCGTGCTCCTCGAGGTAGGCATTCTCGTCCGCTGCCGAAGGCCGGTGCTCGCTCCACTCGTCCCGGTCGTCCAGGACGATCCGGCCCTCTTCGGTCAGTTTCTTTGCGTGGTTGAACGCCCTCGCGTTCAGTTTCACCGTCATGCCGTTCACCGCCCCATCGAGACAGTCGTGTTCAGATGTCGGCTGCCGCCGCCCGGATGTCCTGCCGCGCCTGCCCCATCAGCTCGTCCAAGTCGTCGACCTCAGGAGCGAGTTCCCGCGCGCGCGGCGCGATCTGCTGCAGCCATGCCGCAGTGGCCAGGGCCAGTTCGACGGCCTCCCGGGTCCGCTCCTCGCCGAGCAGTTTCTCGACCTTGAAAGCAATGCTCGCGAGCGTGTCGTCATCGGTGGCAGGCACCAGGTAGGGCTGCAGGCCCGGCGGATACGGTGTCCGTTCCCGGTACTCACGCATCGCGGTCACGACCGCGGGCACCGCGCTGTACCGGTCGAGGAGGCCCATGAAGACGTACAGGCGGGCCACCACCCGTGGCAGGCCGGGGTGCCGATCCAGCCAGGCCACCAGCTCGCGCTGATCACCGAAGTGGTCCATGATCTGCGACATCGCCTCCGCGACCCGGCGGGGCCAGGTCCAGTGGAAGGGCAGCAGCCGCGCCACCTGATGGGCGAGCGCTGCCTCGCCCTCCGCGTCCAGCGTGCCGGCGACGAATGCGGCGACCTGCCTGTGGTCCAGTCCGTAGTCGGCCGGCGCCGCCCGGTCCTGTGAGCTCTGCGACGAGTCGTGGCGCAGACGCAACAGCTGTGTGCCGATCTTGCTCAGGGTCCGGTTCCGCATTGTTCCTCCCAGCTCGCGATGGGTTCTTCATCGTCCGCAGCGCCGAACGCGGCAGACCTCTTGGGGTGGTCCGGTCGCGTCGGCGCCGGGCTCCCGGGCGCTCCTCGGTGTGCGAGACGCGCAGGCGTGAGCGCAGGCCGACGGCGCAGTGCTCCATGGCGTTCAGACCACTGCGCAGGATCAGCCGGGTGCCGGGCGTCCCCGCGGATTGACCACCAGGTCCTGTCCGTTGGCCTCGACGTCGGATGTCCTTGTCGTGACACCAGGGAGTTGGACTCGAGCAATCCGCTCATCTGCATGAACAGTGCGTCGAGTTCGGTCAGCGGATTGCGGGCCCCCCGAGGCGCCGCTCCGTTGTTCCGCCACTGCGGTGGCTCCGCAGGGGCATGCTCATCGTTCTTCATCTCCGTCTTCTCGTGGGTTCGCGGCAGGCCGCCTTCCGCACCCGGCGCGGCGGACCGGCCGGGCGACGCTCTGTTCTGTGCTTCCGGGGGCTGCCGCGGTGGTCCATCGTGTTCACCCTCCTGCAGTGGTTCGCCGACCCGCCATCGCCTGCTCGACTCACGAACGCGGGACGTGCGCGGGTGCCCCGCCGGCCTTGCCGGCGGGCGTCTCGCCCTGGTCCGAACGACGAGGAGGGTCGGTACCGCCCGCACCGGGGGCCGCACCAGGTGGCCCGCACCGGGTTCCTACCGGTGCGCACGGGGAGTCTCGAGCACTCCCCAGGGTGACGAACCGGGTGGTTCCACGCCTGCGTCTGGCAAGTCAGGAATGCACAGGTTCGGTCGCCCCACGAGTACGAGAGAAGGGTGGTCGCGCTCTCCCCCACGCCCTGTTCGACACTCCGGACGAAGGCACCGGACCCCTCCCTGCTCCGTCGGCGTGTGACGTGATGCAGATCTCGCTGCGCTTGCGGCACCGCGATCCATATTCTGATCTCGATCGCTGGTTGAGAGTGCGGCGGAATCGCTGTGGAGCGGCCTGGAGCCCTTGGCCGGCGAGGTGCCAGAAAATTCAGCAAGCGGTAAGCGTGAATCGGACGACGGCTACTCGGTGCCAACCGGCGAGTGAGCCGCTGTAGCCTTTGATAACAGCCCTTGACCTGCAGAAAGCAGGCAGGGAGCGAATATCGGGAGTGCTGAATGCTTCGTACCCTGTTCAAGTCCAAGATCCACCGCGCCACGGTCACCCAGGCCGACCTGCACTACGTGGGATCGGTGACCATCGACGCCGAACTGCTCGACGCGGCCGACCTGTTGCCCGGCGAGCTCGTGCACATCGTCGACATCACCAACGGGGCGCGCCTGGAGACGTACGTCATCGAGGGCGAGCGCGGCTCGGGCGTGATCGGGATCAACGGTGCCGCCGCCCATCTCGTCCATCCCGGCGACCTGGTGATCATCATCAGTTACGCTCAGCTGGACGACGCCGAGGCACGGGCCTTCGAACCGCGAGTGGTGCACGTGGACCGCGACAACCGCATCGTGGCCCTGGGCGCCGACCCGTCCGAGCCGGTGCCGGGCTCGGACCAGGAGCGCAGCCCGCAGGCCGTACCGGCCTGATCACCGATCACTCGTCCTTCGGACCAGGAGCGTGCCCATGAGCGACATCGAGATCCGCGACGACCGGACGGCGGGCCGCCTGGAGGCGATCGGTGAAGGGACGGACGGCGAAGTCGTCGGCCACATCGAGTACTTCGTCCTCGAATCGCCGGGGCGCGCCCTGGTCCCCGTCCACACGATCGTGGAGCCGGCCCATGAGGGGAAGGGCATCGCGGGCTCCCTCGCCCGCGAGTTGTACGCCATCGCCGAGCGCGAGGGCGTCGTGGTCGCCCCTCTGTGTCCGTACGTCGTGAAGTGGGCCGAGCGCCACCCCGACCAGGCCCCTGCGGCCGACCCCGAGCTGCTGCGCGCGGCGCGGGACTGGCTGCGCGCGCATCCGGGCCGGTTCTGAACGGCGTGCTCGCCCTCCTGCACACCTCGCCCGCCCACGTCCCCGTCTTCGAGGCACTGCGCGACGAGCACCACCCCGGTCTCGCACTGCGGCACCTGGTCGACGAGGAACTGCTGGCCCGGGCCCGCCGTGAGGGCCCGGAGGCGGTGGCCGACGAGGTGCGGGCGGCCGTCGGCAGGGCGGTCGCCGACGGGGCCCGGGCCGTGCTGTGCACCTGCTCGACGATCGGCGGCGTCGCGGAGGCGGCGGGGGCCGGTGCCGGGGTGCCGGTCCTGCGCTCGGACCGTCCGATGGCGGCCGCCGCCGTGGCGGCCGGACCGCGGATCGTCGTGCTCACGCGCGCCGGGCGTCGTGAGCGGCTTGTTGGTCGGGGTCGGGGACGTGCCGAGTAGGTGGGGCACCTGGGGCGGCTCAGGGAGCCGGCGCTGAAGCGGGAGTCCGGTGGCCGGGGCCGGTCGGCTCGGGGAGGTCGCTCGGGGGAGTGAGTGGGGAGGCGTCCGTCGGGTAGGCGGGGAAGAGTCCAGACCCGACGACGACTGGCCGGAGGGCGCCATGACCGAGCCGTATCCCGACCCCACTCCGCCCACCCCCGGGCCGGGCCCGGACCCGCAACCCCCCGACCCGTACCCCTCCCCGGTGCCCACCCCGCAGCCACCCCCGGGCCCGGAACCCACCCCGCCCCCGCAGCCGCCCTCCCCACCGATCCCGACCCCGCCACCGGACCCGTCCCCGGTGCCCCCGGGCCCGGAACCGGTACCGAGTCCGGAGCCGGGACCGCCGTTGACCTGAACCGGTGGCCCGCACGCGGCGGGTGTCGCGGCGCGAAACGACGGCGGGCGGCCGCTCGGGCCGCCCGCCGCCTCGTGCCGTCCTCCGTTACGCGGAGACCTCCGAGCGGTCCCCGCCCCACAGCGTGTGGAACGAGCCGTCCTGGTCGGTGCGGCGGTAGGTGTGGGCGCCGAAGAAGTCGCGCTGGCCCTGGGTGAGGGCCGCGGGCAGGCGCTCGGCGCGCAGGGCGTCGTAGTAGGCGAGGGCCGCGGCGAAGCCCGGGGTCGGGACGCCCTGGCGGGTCGCGGCGACCAGCACCTCGCGCCAGTCGTCCTGGGCGGTCGCGATCTCCTGGGCGAAGGTCTCGTCCGACAGCAGGCTCGGCAGGTCCGCGCGGGCGTCGTAGGCGGCGCGGATGCGGTCCAGGAAGGCCGCCCGGATGATGCAGCCGCCGCGCCAGATCGCCGACACGGCACCCAGGTCGATGTCCCAGTCGTACTCCTCGCGGGCCGCCGCGATCTCGTGGAAGCCCTGGGTGTAGGAGACGATCTTCGAGGCGTACAGCGCCTGCTCGACCCGGTCCGCGAAGGCCGCCGCCTCCGACTCGCCCAGCGTCTGCGCCTTCGGGCCGGCCAGACCGCGCGAGGCCTCGCGCAGCGCGGCGTGACCGGACAGGGAGCGGGCGAAGACCGCCTCCGCGATGCCGGACACCGGCACGCCCAGGTCAAGGGCGATCTGGACCGTCCAGCGGCCCGTGCCCTTCTGCTCGGCCTGGTCGACGACCACGTCCACGAACGGCTTGCCCGTCGCCGCGTCCACGTGGGACAGCACCTCGGCCGTGATCTCGATGAGGTAGGAGTCGAGGCGCCCGGTGTTCCAGGTGCGGAAGATCTCCGCGATCTGCGCGGGGGAGTAGCCGGCGACGTCGCGCAGCAACTGGTAGGCCTCACCGATGAGCTGCATGTCGGCGTACTCGATGCCGTTGTGGACCATCTTCACGAAGTGCCCGGCGCCGTCGGGACCGACATGGGTCACACACGGAGCGCCGTCCTTGGCCTTCGCGGAGATCTTCTCCAGCATCGGGCCGAGCGAGTCGTACGACTCCTTCGGACCGCCCGGCATGATGCTCGGGCCGTTCAGCGCGCCCTCCTCGCCGCCGGAGACGCCCATGCCCACGAAGTGGATGCCCTGCTCGCGCAGTTCGCGCTCCCGGCGCCGGGTGTCCGCGAAGTGCGCGTTGCCGCCGTCGATGATCATGTCGCCGGGCTCCAGGAGCGGCGCGAACTCATGGATCACCGCGTCGGTCGGCTCGCCCGCCTTGACCATGATGACCAGCCGCCGCGGCCGCTCCAGCGCCGCCACGAACTCCTTGGCGGTCTCGGCCGCGATGAAGTCGCCCTCGTTCCCGAACTCCTCCACCAGGGCGTGCGTACGCGCCGCCGTCCGGTTGTGCAGAGCGACCGTGTAGCCGTTGCGCGCGAAGTTGCGGGCGAGATTGCGGCCCATGACCGCGAGTCCCGTGACGCCGATCTGGGCTGTGTTGCTCATTCGGTTGGCTCCTTGAGGATCCGGTATCGGTGGTGCCGTTCGTGCCCGTCAGTATCGCCCCACCGACCATCCTGACGTGCCGGTACGCCGAGCGCATGTCCGGGTCGCCCGGTGTGCCGCAGGCAGATACGCACGACGGGCCCCGCCTGTCTCAGCCTCTGTGCAACTGCCGTCTATTCCTGGTTCCTTGCGGGACAGGGCGGCCGATTGCCGTCTTGTCATGGCCTGTTCGGCACGCTTACTTTTGGCCCTCCTGACGCATGTCGAGGGGGATCTCCATGGCCGTACGCGGCCGGCACCGCCGGTATCAGCCGAACAGGATCAACCGAGCCTCACTGACCGTCACCGCCTCCAGCGCGGGCATGGCGATCCCGCTGATCGGCGCCGGCACCGCGCACGCGGCCGACGTGTCCACCTGGAACAAGGTCGCCGCCTGCGAGTCCTCCGGCAACTGGAGCATCAACACCGGCAACGGCTTCTACGGCGGGCTGCAGTTCACCCAGTCCACCTGGGAGGCCTACGGCGGCACGGTGTACGCCGGGCGCGCGGATCTGGCCACCAAGGACCAGCAGATAGCCGTCGCGGAGAAGGTACTTCGGGGACAGGGGCCGCGCGCCTGGCCCGTGTGCTCGGTCCAGGCCGGGCTGACGCGCGGCGGGGACACGCCGGACCTGCACACCGACGGCACGTCCACCCACCGGACGTCCACTCACCAGACGTCCACCGAGCAGACGTCGACCAGGAAGAAGACGTCCGTGCGGGACGTCCAGCCGGAGTCCACGCCCCAGTCGAGGGCGGGCACGGCCGAGATGTACACCGTGGTGCGCGGCGACAGCCTCTCCGAGATCGCCGACACCCAGCACGTACGCGGCGGTTGGCAGCGGCTGTACGCGGCAAACCGCCGGACCATCGGGTCCGACCCCGACCTCATCCTGCCGGGCCAGCGGCTCGACCTGCGGGCCAAGGCGACCACCACGCACACCGCGTCGGCGAAGTCGTCGACGAAGGAGGCCGCTCCGGCCACCGAGGAGAAGCGGACCACCACCCCTCACCACTCCCTGATCGCCCCGGTGGGCGGGCCGATCGGCACCGGCTATCACGTGGCCGGCTCCTCGTGGTCGAAGGGCTACCACACCGGCGTCGACTTCCCCGTCCCCACCGGCACCTCGGTGCGGTCGGTCGCGGCGGGCCGGGTCGTCACCGCCGGCTGGGGCGGCTCGTACGGCTACCAGGTGGTGATCCGGCACGCGGACGGCCGCTACACCCAGTACGGCCATCTGTCGGCGATCTCCGTGCGGGCGGGGCAGAGCGTGAGCGAGGGCCAGCGCATCGGGCGCTCGGGGGCCACCGGCAACGCCACGGGCCCGCATCTGCACTTCGAGGTGCGGACGGGGCCCGGTTTCGGTTCGGACATCGACCCTCTGAGGTATCTGAGGGCCGGCGGCGTCAGGATCTGACCCGCTCCCGGCGCCGGTGGACGGCCGGCGCCGGGACGTACGAGCCGCCGTAGAAGGGGCCGTAGAAGCGGTAACGGGCCGGGTCGGGAGTCTCCTCGTCGTTCTCGACGTAGGCCACCGCCAGGAACGTGGGGCCCACCTGGGTGGGGACCACGATCCCCGCGGGGAGTTGGGCCACCGGCTCCTCGGGGAGCTCGGCGGGGAACGGCCCGGGGGCGGTCTGCTCGGGCAGGGCCGGCGCGGACTCCTCGGCGGCGGTGCGGGCGATGCGCTCCGTCGTCAGCAGGATCAGGCCACCCGCCGCCACCACGCCGCAGCTCAGCGCGAGAGCGGTGCCGGTGCTTCCGTAGCGGAAGGTCTCGCCGAACATCGTGATGCCGACCGCGGCCGCTATCACCGGGTTGACGACGGTGAGGGTGGCCAGCGGGGCGGCGAGGCCGGCGCCCCGGTAGGAGGCCTGCGACAGCAGCAGTCCGGCCGTGGCGAAGACGCCGATCACGGCGAGTGAGGGCACGTCCGAGAGCGTCACACCGCCGGCCCAGTCGACCGCGACGACCTTGGTGAAGACCGAGGACATGCCGAAGGCTATGCCGGACGCGGTGGCGAGCAGCATGCTGCGCACCGCCGGGTGCCGGTGGGCGGCCCGGCCCGCGATCATGAGGGCCACGACCGCGCCGCCGGTGACCGCGGCCACCGCCACCCGCTGCGCCGTGTCCAGCGACTGCTCGTCGGACGCGCCGACCAGGGACAGCAGACCGGCGAGACCCACGGTCGCCATGATCGCGCCCCGCCAGGCGGTGGAACCGGCCTTGCGGCCCACGAACAGCGCCGCCATCGGCAGCGCCAGCACGATGGTCAGGGCCCCGAGCGGCTGCACCAGGCTGAGCGGACCGTAGGCCAGCGCCGCCACGTGCAGCAGACCGCCGAGGCCGTTCAGCGCCACCGCGGCCCACCAGCCGGGCCGGCGCAGCGGCGCGTACTGCTCGCCGGGGGAGGTCACCGCCACGCGCTCCTGCACGATCGCCCCGCCGGCGTAGGCGACGGCGGAGACGAGGGAGAGGATCACGGACAACGCGAGGGCGCTCATGAGCAGCTGCTCCTCTGCGTGAGGCGGGGGCGGTTGCCCCTGCGCGGCGAACGGTCGGCCTTCATAGCGAACACGATGCCTTGTCGATCTGTTCCCGTCGTCGTCCCTGAGCACCCAATGGGTCCTACTGCCGATGGAGTACGAATCGGGCACTGTCCTCCCCAGGGTGGGTGACCCGGGGTGGACACCCCCTGGGAGGAACCCCTAGGGACCTTGGTACTACTGCTGTTCGTGGACCCGGAGCCCTACCTCGACCCCGATCTCGCCGCGCTCGAAGCGCTGGGCGGCTTCTTCGTCCTGCGCGTGGGCGCGGGACCGGCGGCGCCTCTTCCCAGTCTCGCGCAGACGTACGAAAGTCGCCCTTCGGAGGTTTACGGAAATACGCTGACTTTCCGGGTGGAGAAGGTCGGCGCCGCGCTGCGCGCCCCGGAACCCCGGATCGCCGCCTCGGTGGCCCAGCAGGGGCTCGCCGCCCGGCTGTGGTCGGTCACCCTCGGGTGCGCGGCCCGCTACGGCCGCATCCCCGACCTCGCCCCCGGGCTGCTGCGCTGGGACCCCGGCGCGAGCGCCCCCGACGACCTCTGGCTCTCCGAGGTCCGTCCCCTGCCCGCCGACCCCGCGACGATCGCGGACGTCGTCCTGCGCGGCCACCTCGAACCGCTCGCCAGGGCCCTGCGCGCCCATCACCGCGTCGCCCCCGGCCTGCTGTGGGGCAACGCGGCCTCCGCGCTGGCCGGAACCGCCCGCCAGCTGGAGCACTGGGCCCGCGTGCGGGGCGACGAGGAGGCCGCCACGCGCACCCGTTCCCGCACCGCCGCCCTCCTCGCCCACCCCCTTCTGGCCGGCACCCTCACCGACACCCTCCGGCGCCGCAGCTGCTGCCTCTACTACCGGGTGCCCGGTGGGGGAGTGTGCGGCGACTGTTGCTTCACACGAGCCCCGCGCTCTTCCGCGCGCGGCTCATCTGGGTGACCATGAAGGAACCGGTCGCCGAAACAGGGAGTTGCGGGTGCGAGTCGGACTGCTGACCCGGGAGTACCCGCCGGACGTGTACGGCGGCGCGGGTGTCCATGTCGAGTTCCTCGCCCGGGAGTTGAGTTCCCTGGTCGACCTCGAGGTGCACTGCTGGGGCGAGGGCCGCGGGGTGGGCGTCGCACGGCACCGCTCCTGGGCCGCCCTGGACACCGCCAACGACGCGCTGCGCACCTTCTCCGTGGACCTCGCCATGGCCGCCGGTCTCGAAGGCCGCGAGCTGGTGCACTCCCACACCTGGTACGCCAACCTCGGCGGCCACCTGGCCAAGATGCTGTACGGCGTCCCGCACGTGATGACCGCCCACTCGCTGGAGCCGTTGCGCCCCTGGAAGGCCGAGCAGCTCGGCGGCGGATACGCGCTCTCCAGCTGGGCCGAGCGCACCGCGATCGAGAGCGCCGACGCCGTCATCGCCGTGTCCGGGGCCATGCGCGAGGACATCCTCACCTGCTACCCGACGCTGGATCCGGCCAAGGTCCACATCGTGCACAACGGCATCGACACCACGCTCTACCGCCCCGACCACGGCACCGACGTGCTCGACCGGATCGGCCTCGACCGCACCCGCCCGTTCATCCTGTTCGTCGGCCGGATCACCCGTCAGAAGGGCGTACCGCACCTGCTGCGGGCCGTGCGGGACATCGATCCGGCCGCGCAGGTCGTGCTTTGCGCGGGCGCGCCGGACACACCGGAGATCGACCAGGAGTTCCGCGATCTCTACCAGGAGCTGAGCCGGGTCCGTGAGGGCGTGCACTGGATCCCGCAGATGCTGCCGCGGCCGGAGGTGATCCAGCTGCTCACCCATGCGGCGGTGTTCGTCTGCCCGTCGGTGTACGAGCCCCTCGGCATCGTGAACCTGGAGGCGATGGCCTGCGGCACGTCCGTGGTGGCCTCCCGGGTGGGCGGCATCCCCGAGGTCGTGGACGACGGCCGTACCGGGGTACTCGTCCCGGTGGACGACGACTTCGAGGCGGCCCTCGCGCGAGCACTGGACGCGGTGATCGGCGATCCTGAAGGGGCCCGGCGGATGGGTGAGGCCGGGCGGGTGCGCGCGGTGGAGGAGTTCGGCTGGGACGCCGTCGCCCGCCGTACGGTCGGGCTTTACGAAGAGATCCTCAAACAGGAATAGAACGGTCGGGAGTTCTTCGAACAGGCTTACTCCGCCTCGCCCAGGGGCAGGCATGGATCAACCACGGTGAGGGGAGCGGTCATGCGTCGTGGCGGACCTTCGGTGCTCGGGATCGTCCTTGCGGGCGGAGAAGGCAAACGCCTGATGCCCCTGACAGCCGACCGCGCGAAACCAGCGGTCACCTTCGGCGGGACGTACCGTCTCGTCGACTTCGTCCTGTCCAACCTCGTCAACGGCGACATCCTGCGCGTCTGTGTACTGACGCAGTACAAGTCGCACTCGCTGGACCGGCACATCACCACCACCTGGCGGATGTCCAGTCTGCTCGGCAACTACGTCACCCCGGTCCCGGCCCAGCAGCGGCTCGGCCCGCGCTGGTACCTGGGCAGCGCGGACGCGATCCTGCAGTCGCTGAACCTGATCTACGACGAGCGGCCCGAGTACGTGGTGGTGTTCGGCGCCGACCACGTCTACCGGATGGACCCGCGGCAGATGCTCGCCCAGCACATCGAGAGCGGGGCGGGCGTCACGGTGGCCGGTATCCGGGTGCCGCGCTCGGAGTCCTCGCAGTTCGGTGTGATCACCCCGGGCTCGGACGGGCTGACGGTGGAGCGCTTCCTGGAGAAGCCCGCCGACCCGCCGGGCCTCGCGGACGACCCGGAGTGCGTGTTCGCCTCCATGGGCAACTACATCTTCACCACGAAGGCACTGATCGAGGCATTGCAGCGGGACGCCGAGGACGGAACTTCCGTGCACGACATGGGCGGCTCGATCCTGCCCCAGCTCACCGAGCGGGGCGAGGCCCAGCTGTACGACTTCAGCGCCAACCACGTGCCCGGCGAGACCACCCGGGACCGCGGTTACTGGCGGGACGTGGGCACCCTCGACGCGTACTACGACGCCCACATGGACCTGATCGCCGAGCGGCCCGCCTTCAACCTCTTCAACCGGCAGTGGCCCATCTACACCCACTCCAACCAGCTCTCCCCGGCCCGGTTCAACGCGGGCGGGATCGCCAGCGAGTCCATCATCAGCGCCGGCTGCCTGATCCGCGGCCAGGTCACCCGCTCCGTGCTGTCGCCGGGTGTCCTGGTCGACCCGGGCGCGGTGGTGCAGGGCTCGGTGCTGCACGACAACGTCCACATCGGGCGCGGTGCCATCGTGCGCGGGGCGGTCCTGGACAAGAACGTGGAGGTTCCGCCGGGCGCGACGATCGGCGTCAACCCGGAACGGGACGCGGAGCTGTACACCGTCTCCAAGGGCGGGGTGATCGCCCTCGGGAAGGGGCAGGTGGTGTCGTAGCGGGCGGGAGGGTCAGCCGGGCGGGCGCATCGACTCGAAGTTCTTCATGATCACCTCGCTGGTCCGCTGCAGCTCGTCGGCCGGGCTGAACTGGAGGTACTCGGTGCCCGGCGCGGTGTGCGTGGGCGCGTGGCCCGGCGGCGCGTAGAAGGCGTCGCCGGCCTCGTACGTCTCGTCCCGGTCGGCGTAGTGGAAGACGAGTTCCCCCTTGAAGACATACCCCCAGTGCGGGCACTGGCACCGATCGTCGGGCAGCCCCTTGAGCAGGGGCCGGTGGTCGATGTCCTCGCGGAACGTCAGGAAGTCCACGGCGTAGGACTCGACCTCCTCGGCACGGTCCACGACGGGGCCGAAGTCCCCGCCCTGTGTGGCCGACTGCCTGGAAACCTTCGGCATCTCTCTCGCCTTCTTCCCGCAGAGATCGACCCCTTGTCCCATTCTCCGCCCCTCTCGCGGCCCGGCCACCGGGGTCACTGTCTTGTCATGTCCCTGGACGCGATGCGGAATCCGTGCTGTCATGCCAACTGCTGTCCATGACAACGTTGTTATGGAGGTTTTCCGTGCACCTGGCACGCCTCAGAGACCGACTCGCGTTACTTCTGGCCCTCGCACTCGGCATCGCCGGGCTCGCCGCCGTCCCCGCCGCGACCGCCGCCGGCGACCCGGTGGAGGTCCACGGCCTGAAGGGCGAGTACTACACCCAGTCCGCGCCCGGCGCCTTCGACTTCCATGAGCTCAAGGCGACCGGCTTCGACCCGAACCTCGACTTCGACAACCTCGAGCCGCGCCTGGCGTTCACCACCGGACGGTCCGACGACGTCAGCGTCCGCTGGACCGGGAAGATCGTCCCGGAGAGGACCGGCCCGCACACCTTCTCGATCATCGGCGACAACGGTTTCCGCCTCTGGATCGGCGGACAGCTCGTCATCGACCACTGGGTGGACGACTGGGACAACGAACAGACCGGCCAGCCGGTCGACCTGACCGCGGGACGCGCCTACGACATCAAGGTCGAGTACTTCGAGCACTACGGCGGCTCCAACCTCCACCTGCGCTGGACCGAGCCCGGCGGCACCAAGGCGCCCGTCCCGCAGTCCGCGTTCCGGCTGCCCGACGGCTTCGACTACGACGGCGCCGTCGCCACCACGGTCCTCGCCACCGGCCGCACCCTCAAGCTCGACTTCGCCCAGCCCCTCGCGGCACCCCCGGCCGGCCTCACCGACCACCTCCAAGCGGTGATCGGCGGAGCCAAGTGGCCTTTGGGCAAAGCGGCCTTGGACCCGTCCGACAACAGGTCGCTCCTGATCCCGCTCACCCAGCCCGTCGTCGGCAACAAGACGGGCACCGCCCGCGGCACCGCCGACGTCCGCTACGACGGCAGCGGCGGCCTCACCCGCGCGGACGGCAACGTTGTCAAGGCGTTCTGGTCCAGCGGCCCCAACCGCTCCACCAACGAACTGCGCACGAAATGGGCCGACCAGGTCGGCCCCGACAACGCCCACCCCGAGTACCCGCGCCCACAACTGACCCGCGCCGACTGGCGCAACCTCAACGGGCGTTGGCAGTTCGCCGCGGCGACGGCGGGGGAACGGCCGCCGGTCGGCAGGAACCTCGCCGAGCACATCCTCGTCCCGTACCCCGTCGAGTCCCAGCTCTCCGGGCTGGAACGGCACGAGGACCGCATGTGGTACCGCCGCACCTTCACGGTCCCCGCCGGCTGGAGGATCGGCTCGGGCAAGCGGCTGCGGCTCAACTTCGGGGCCGTCGACTGGCGGGCCGAGGTCTACGTCAACGGCACCAAGGTCACCGAACACCAGGGCGGTTACGACAAGTTCAGCGCCGACATCACCGACGCGCTGAAGCCCGGCCGCACCCAGGAGCTGATCGTCGGCGTGTACGACCCCACCGACGCGGCCGACGGCGAGAACCCGCCCCTCGGCAAACAGCGCCTGGACCCGAGCGGCATCTGGTACACGCCGACCTCGGGCATCTGGCAGACGGTGTGGATGGAGCCGGTGGCGCCCGACCACGTGGACGCGCTGAAGCTCGTCCCGGACGTCGCGAGGAGCCGGCTGACGGTGGAGGCGCAGGGCGTGCGCGCCGGCGTACCGATCACGGCGACCGTGTACGACGGGAAGCGCGAGGTCGCCACGGCGCGCGGCCGGACCGGCGGCCCGCTCACGCTCACCCTCGACAGACCGCGCCTGTGGTCGCCCGACGATCCCTTCCTCTACGGCCTGAAGGTCACCGTCGGCGCCGACCGCGTCGGCAGCTACTTCGGCATGCGCTCGATCTCCGTCGAGAAGGTGAACGGCGTCCCCCGCACCCTCCTCAACGGCAAGCCGGTCTTCATGATGGCCACCCTCGACCAGGGCTTCTGGCCCGACGGCCTCTACACCGCCCCGACCGACGAGGCTCTGGCGTACGACCTCAAGGTGCACAAGCAGCTCGGTTTCAACGCCGTGCGCAAGCACATCAAGGTCGAGCCGGACCGCTGGTTCTACTGGGCCGACCGGCTGGGCCTGATGGTGTGGCAGGACATGCCCGCGATGACGGCCGGGGTGAACCCGTCTCCCGCCGCCCGTGCCGAGTTCGAGCGCGAGATGAAGCAGATCATCGACGAGCACATCAGCAGCCCCTCGGTGGTCATGTGGGTCACCTTCAACGAGGGCTGGGGCCAGTACGACATGGCCCGCATCGCCGACCAGGCCAAAGCGTGGGACCCGTCCCGGCTGGTCGACTCCATGTCGGGGCTGAACCTCGGGGACGACGGCGGCACCGGCGACATCATGGACGAGCACGGCTATCCCAGCCCCGCCCTGCCACCCCACCCGGACGGTCGACGCGCCCTGGTCAGCGGCGAGTACGGCGGCCTGGGGCTGGCGGTGCCCGGTCACGCCTGGTCCGTGCAGCAGTCGTACGTCGACGTCGACCCGGCGACCTACACCGACGACTACCTCGCCAAGCTCGCCGAGGTGCGCGCTCTCGCCTGCGAGGGCGGCAACGGCGCGGTCTACACGCAGATCTCGGACGTCGAGGGCGAGCTCAACGGCCTGCTCACCTACGACCGCGAGGTGCTCAAGCCGGACGCCCGGCGTGTGCGCGCCGCCCAGCGGGCCCTGATCCAGGACGCTTCCATGGCGGTTCCCGCAGGGTGCCCCTCGACCACCTGACCCCCACCCCTTCCGGAGGACTCCCGACATGAGATGGACCCGGCGCCTGCGCCTGTGCACGGCGGGGGCGGTGGCGGCGTCCGCGCTGCTCGCCGCTCCCGTCACCGCCCGGGCCGCCGAGCCGAGCGACGCTCAACTGACCAGCCTGGTCAACCCGTTCATCGGCACCGAGAACGAGGGCAACACCTATCCCGGTGCCGCCGTGCCCTTCGGCATGGTGCAGTTCTCCCCCGACACCGGCCACAACACCGGCTACGACTACTCCCAGAACCACATCCGCGGCTTCTCCCTGGTGCACCTGTCGGGCGTCGGCTGCGGCCTCGGCGGCGACCTGCCGGTGCTGCCCACCACCGGTGACGTCACCCAGACCGACTACGCGCGGTACGCCGCCGAGTTCAGCCACGACGACGAGACGGCGAGCCCCGGCTACTACGAGGTCGGCCTGAAGACCGGCATCAAGGCCGAGCTGACGGCGACACGGCGCACCGGCGTGCAGCGCTACACCTTCCCGGCCACCGGCAAGGCCAACATCCTGCTCAACGCGGCCCAGTCGCTGCACACCGGCGTCTCCTCCGCGGTCGAGATCCTCGACAACCGCACCGTGCGCACCGCCATCACGGGCCGCGGCTTCTGCCAGGACACCAAGCCCTACACCGTCTACACGATCACCCGCTTCGACCGGCCCTTCACCGCGTACGGCACCTGGGACGGCCCGACCGCGACCTCGGGCTCGAAGGCCGGCCGGGACGGCGCCTACGTCCGCTTCGACACGACCAAGGACCGCACCGTCGAGGCGACGACCGCCCTGTCCTACGTCGACGCGCACGGCGCGGCCGTCAACCTCCGCGCCGAGGGCGGGCGTTCCTTCGACGCCGTACGCCACGGAGCGCAACGGGCCTGGGAGGACCGGCTCGACGACGTGCGCGTCAAGGGCGGCGACGACAGCCTGCGGCGGACCTTCTACTCGTCCCTGTACCGGTCCTTCCTCGCGCCCAACATCGGCAGCGACGCCGACGGCCGCTACACCGGCTGGGACCAGCGGATCCACCGCACCGACGGCTTCACCTACTACCAGAACTGGTCCCTGTGGGACACCTACCGCACCCAGTCCCAGCTGCTGTCCCTGCTCGCGCCGCACGAGGCCCGGGACATGGCGATCTCGGTCATCAAGATCTCCGAGGAGAGCGGCTGGCTGCCCAAGTGGGGCTACGGCACGGTCGAGACGAACATCATGACCGGCGACCCGGTCACCCCGTTCCTGACCAACGCCTACCAGCAGGGACTGCTCAAGGGGTACGAGGAGCGGGCCTACCGGGCGCTGAAGCGCAACGCCGACGGGGTGCCGCCCGCGGACTCCCCGGCGGTCGGCCGGGAGGCCGACAAGGAGTACGTCGCCGAGGGCTTCGCCCCGTACATCAAGGGCCGCCCGCACGTGAAGCCCGGCGACTCGGACTACGACCACGGGGCCTCGGCCACCCTGGAGTACGCCCTGTCGGACGCGATGCTCGCCCAGATGGCCCGCGACCTCGGCCACTCGGGCGACGCGGCGCGCTATGCCGCCCGCGCCCAGAGCTACCGGAACATCTTCGACCCCTCGACCGGCTTCTTCCGCGCCCGTGACGCCTCCGGCGCCTTCACCGGCCCGGCCGACCCGGCGCAGAGCGAGGGCTTCCACGAGGGCACGTCCTGGCAGTACCAGTGGCTGGTGCCGCAGGACCTGCCCGGGATGGTCTCCCTGATCGGGGGCGAACAGGCGGCCAACGCCCGGCTCGACTCCTTCTTCGCCTACGACCAACTGCTCGCCGACCCGGCGAGGACGGCCCGCGAGGTGTGGGTCAACGGGCCCTACGACTACTACAACGCCGACAAGTACAACCCGCAGAACGAGCCCGACCTCATCGCCCCGTACACCTATCTGTCGACCGGTCAGCCCTGGAAGACCACCGACGTCGTGCACGCGGCGCTGACCCTCTTCACCGACACCCCGACCGGCATGACCGGAAACGACGACCTCGGCACCATGTCCGCCTGGAACGTGCTGTCGTCGATCGGGATCTTCCCGGTGCAGCCCGGCTACGACACCTGGGGCCTGTCCACGCCGGTCTTCGACCGGGTCGACCTGACCCTGGACCGGCGCTACTACCCGCACGGCGCCCTGAGCATCTCCGCACCCGGCACGTCCGGCACCGACCGGTACATCCAGTCGGCCCGCACGGACGGAAAGGCGTACGACCGGACCTACCTGACGACCGGCGGGCTGCGCGCCCTGCGCTCGCTGTCGTTCACGGTCGGCCCGCACCCGTCTGAGTGGGGTACCTCGGCCCTGGCGGCGCCCCCCGCGCTGAAGTAACCACAGGTGTTTCCTGAGTCCCGCCCCTTCCAGAGGGGCGGGACTTAATCAGTTGTTAACTGAGCGTAGCTTGATCGTACTTGACCGTAATCGCTTGTCGGGGGTTGACTGCTGGCTCACCCTTCGTCGATGCGAGGCAAGCCATTGACTTCTGACCTGCTCGCTCCTCTCGACCTGGCGTTCTGGAACATCGAGTCCGCCGAGCACCCCATGCATCTCGGCGCCCTCGGGGTCTTCTCGGCCCACTCTCCGACCGCGGGCGCCCATGCCGCCGACCTGCTCGCCGCGCGGGCCGCGGCGGTGCCCGGGCTGCGGATGCGGATCAGGGACGTATGGCAGCCCTTCTCCTTCCGGCCGCTGGCCTTCGGCGGGGCCACCCGGGAGCCCGACCCCGGCTTCGACCCCCTGCACCACGTCCGGCTGCACGCCCCCACCGCCGACTTCCACGCGGCGGCGGGCCGGCTGATGGAGCGTCCGCTCCAGCGCGGCCGGCCGCCGTGGGAGGCACATGTGCTGCCCGGGGAGGACGGGGTCTCCTTCGCCGTGCTGTTCAAGTTCCACCACGCCCTGGCCGACGGGCTGCGGGCGCTGACGCTCGCCGCCGCCGTCCTGGACCCGATGGACCTGCCCGAGCGCCGGCCGCGCCCCCAGGAGCCCCGGCGCGGTGTCCTGCCCGATGTGCGCAGACTGCCGGGGCTGGTCAGGGGCGCCGTGTCGGACGCGGGGCGCGCCCTCGACATCGGCGCGTCCCTCGCCGTGTCCGGACTGGGCGTGCGCTCCTCGTCGGCACTGGCCGCCGAGCCCACCGGCAGGCGCCGCACCGCCGGTGTCGTGATCGACCTCGACGATGTGCACCGCGTCCGCAAGTCCGAGGGCGGCACCGTCAACGACGTGCTCATCGCGGTCGTCGCGGGCGCCCTGCGCCGCTGGCTGGACGAGCGCGGCGACGGCAGCGAGGGCGTCCGGCCGCGCGCCCTGATCCCGGTCTCCAAGCGCCGTCCGCGCACCGCCACCCCGCAGGGCAACCGGCTCTCCGGGTACCTGATACGGCTCCCGGTCGACGACCCCGACCCGCTCGGCCGGCTCGGCACGGTGCGCGCGGCCATGGACCGCAACAAGGACGCCGGGCCCAACCGGGGCGCGGGCGCCGTCGCGCTGCTCGCCGACCATGTGCCGCCGCTGGGCCTCAGGCTCGGCGGTCCGCTGGCCGGCCAGGCCGCCCGGCTCTGGTTCGACATCCTGGTCACCAGCGTCCCGCTGCCCAGCATCGGACTGAAGCTCGGCGGCAACCCGGTCACCGAGGTCTATCCGCTCGCCCCGCTGGCCCGCGGCCAGGCCCTCGCGGTCGCCGTCTCCACCTACCGCGGCCACGTCCACTACGGCCTCGTCGCCGACGCCGAGGCCGTACCGGACCTGGACCGCCTGGCCGCGGCCCTCACCGCGGAGGTGGAGACCCTCATCACGGCGTGCGGTTCCTGATCAGGACGAGTTTGGAGGACCGGGGCGGCGCTCCGTAAAATCCACCCTTCGACAGCGGGTGCGATCGGAGCGCCGCTCGGTGATCAGGGAAACGGCAGCGCGATGACGGTGACAGAGGACGGCCCGGCGGCCACGGACGAGGTCGTGTACGGGCCCGGCATCGACCCGGAGCGGCTCGCCGTCTGCCTCGGCGTACTGGAGGAACTCGACAAGCTGGAGGTCGACCACCCCGACGCGATCGCCGTGCGCCGGGCCACCGCCGGCATCTACCGCACCGTGAAGCAGCGCCGCCGCCAGGAGCGCCGGGCCGCCAAGACCGCGCACGACAAGGCGGTCACCGAGGCCACGGCGACCGGCTCCGCCCAGCGCATCGACGACGAGACCGAGGGCATCCTGCCGTCCTCGGTCACCGAGGAGGGCAGGGTCGCGGGGATACTCCAGCGCCCGCGCTCCTGCTACACCTGCAAGACCCGGTTCGTCGAGGTCGACTACTTCTACCACCAGCTCTGTCCCGACTGCGCCCGCCTCAACCGCGGCAAGCGCGACGCCCGCGCCGACCTCACCGGCAAGCGGGCCCTGCTCACCGGCGGCCGCGCCAAGATCGGCATGTACATCGCGCTGCGCCTGCTGCGCGACGGCGCGCACACCACGATCACCACCCGTTTCCCCAAGGACGCCATCCGCCGCTTCAAGGCCATGGACGACTCGGCGCAGTGGATGCACCGGCTGGAGGTCGTCGGCATCGACCTGCGCGACCCGGCACAGGCCGTGGCGCTGGCCGACCAGGTCGCCGAGAGCGGCCCGCTGGACATCCTGATCAACAACGCGACCCAGACCGTGCGCCGTCTGCCCACCGCCTACGCGGCCCTGGTCGACGGCGAGAGCGCCCCGCTGCCCGCCGGGGAGCTGCCCGCCCACCACGTCATCGGCGCCTTCAACTCCGGCGCGGTCGACGGCCTCGCCGCACTGCCCCTCGGCACCAGCGGCCTCGACGCCCAGAAGGTCGCCGACCTCGCCCTGGTCGCCGGCAACGCCAGCGTCGCCCGGCACCTCGACGGCACCGCCATCGACGCGGGCGGCCTGGTCCCGGATGTCGTCGAGACCAACACCTGGGTGCAGACCATCGAGCAGATCTCCCCGGTGGAGCTGCTCGAGACCCAGCTGTGCAACTACACGGCGCCGTTCATCCTGATCAGCAAGCTGCGCCCGGCGATGGCCGAGGCCGCGCGCCGGGCGCCGGGCAAGCGGGCCTACATCGTGAACGTGTCCGCCATGGAGGGCGTCTTCGGCCGCGGCTACAAGGGCGCCGGCCATCCGAACACCAACGCCGCCAAGGCGGCCATGAACATGGTGACCCGGACCAGCGGCCAGGAGATGTTCCAGACCGACGGCATCCTGATGACCTCGGTCGACACCGGCTGGATCACCGACGAGCGGCCCCACTACGACAAGCTGCGCCTGGCCGAGGAGGGCTTCCACGCACCGCTCGACCTGGTCGACGGGGCCGCGCGGGTCTACGATCCGATTGTGCGCGGCGAACAGGGCGAGGACCTGTACGGCGTCTTCCTGAAGGACTACGCGCCCGGGAAGTGGTGATCCGCGATCGTGCGTGTGGCCCGGCGCCGGCCGGGAACCCGCCCCCTGGTGATAACCGCGTCAGGGAGTGACCATGAGCAGTCCACACGGTGTTGATCCGCGAGCGCACGACGACCCGCGCAACCGGTATCCGACCGACGAACAGTTCTACGGCAACGACCGCCCCGACAACGCCGAACTGCCCGAGGACCGGCCGCGCGGCGCCGGCAGCGGCGAAACGAGCCCGGTGAAGCACCGCGGCACGTGGGCCACGGTCGCACTCGTCGCCTGCATCGTCCTGGTGATCATCCTGGGTATCGCGCTGTTCCCGTGAGGGAGCCACAGCCACCGTCATGAGCGAGGTGGTGCGTATGAGCGAAGCCGGTCGTGGACGGCGTACTCCGGCCCGGAGTACGCCGTCCTGACGCGTGTACCCCCGTCCACCAGCAGATCCGCGCCGGTGATCCAGTCGGCCGCGTCCGAGGCAAGCCACACCACCGCCCGCGCGATGTCGTCCGGCTCGCCGATCCGCCCGAGCGGCAGCCCGGCGGCCAGCCGCTCCTCGCCCGGCTCCCACACGAACCGGGCCATCTCGGTGCGCACCAGACCGGGGGAGACCGCGTTGACCCGCACCTTCGGCGCCAGTTCGCCCGCGAGCTGCCGGGTGAGGTGCAGCAGCGCCGCCTTGCTGGTGCCGTAGGCCCCGACGTTCGGGCCGACATGCCCGGCGCCCTCCGTGCAGACGTTGACCACCGCGCCGCCGTGCTCCCGCATCCACGCCCGCCAGGCCCCCTGCACCAGCCGCAGCGGAGCCTCGACGTTCACCGCGAAGGCCGCTGCCCACGCATCCGGGTCGGCCTCCATGAGCGGCCCGTAGGGCTGGTTCGTCGCCGCGTTGTTCACCACGACGTCGATCCGGCCGAACGCGCTCATGACGGCCTCGACGACCTCCCGCGGATGCCCCGGATCGGCGACGCTGCCGCTCACGCCGATGCCGTCCAGCTCGGCGGCCGTGCGCCGCACGTCCTGCGCGTCCCGCGCGGTCACGCACACCCGCGCCCCGGCGGCGGCCAGCCGCTCCGCCACCGCCCGCCCGATGCCGCGCGTCCCGCCGGTGACGACGGCGGCCCTG
The DNA here is from genome assembly GCF_040630525.1 of Streptomyces sp. NPDC005799. Lineage (NCBI taxonomy): Bacteria > Bacillati > Actinomycetota > Actinomycetes > Kitasatosporales > Streptomycetaceae > Streptomyces > Streptomyces sp. NPDC005799. The sequence goes on along the minus strand of NZ_JBEXXQ010000025.1, from coordinate 49,086 downwards.
TCCTTCAGTCCGTCCTGCGCGTACGACGACGTCATCGCCGTACCGTCTCATGACGGTCCGTCAGTCGACAGCCCCGAGACGGGAGTTCCGCGCGGCGACGAGTTCCAGGACCGTGCGCCAATCTTCCAGAACCCCGGCGTCCAGCCCCGCGGTCCGGCTCTCCTCGTCCGCCAGCCGCAGCCGCAGGAGATCGTCGTCGGGGTCGGGGCCGTGCCGGCGTACGAGACGGTAGACGCGCTCGCCGAGCAGGGGCCGTACGGCCTCGGCGGCGCGCTCGGCGCCGAGGCGTTCGTCGCCGGGGCAGATCAGCTGCCCGATGTCGTGCACCAGGCCCGCCACCTGGAGTTCCTTGTCGGCGGGTCGGCTGCGGCGCAGCAGCGCGGCGGTGCGCAGCGCGTGCTGGTGCCGGCAGGCGTGCAGCAGATCCATCAGCTCTTCGACACTGCGCAGCTCCATGCGTCAGTCCTCCCGCCGGACAAGCCGTTGCCGTCCGTCAGCAGATCATGGCCGTGTTTCGATTCGGCCAACGGGACTTGAACTGCGTGGCCACTTCAGTGCGGTCCGTGATGACCGTCCTGGTGCGAGTGATGATCCTGGTGCATGTGGTGGTCGCTGTGCGTGTGATCGTCGCTGTGCGTCTCATCGTCGTGGTGCGCTGGTGCGGAGTGCTCGCCGTGCCCGTGCTCGTGCCCCGCGTCGGCGTCGCCGGGTGCCCCGCCCATCATCCGCAGCATCGCCGCCCCGCCCGTGCGTGCGAAGCGCCACACCAGGACCGCCGCGAGCAGCAGGAAGACGATGTTGAGCCAGGTCGTGTAGTTCCAGGAGACACCCTCGTCGGGGATCTTCGCACTGCTCTGGTCCGGCACGAGACCGAGGCCGCCGAAGACCAGCTCCACCACGTAACCGGCGAGGACCATCGCCGCGTAGAAGGTCGCCAGCAGGAAGGCCGTCATGCGCGGCCCGTAGTACTTCCGGTAGATGTTCAGGATCGGCAGGATCAGCAGGTCGGCGAAGATGAACGCGACCACCCCGCCGAAGCTGATGCCGCCCTTCCACAGCACCACCGCCAGCGGCACGTTCCCGATGGAGCAGACGAACGAGGCGATCGCCACCAGCGGGCCGAGCAGCGGACCGACGATCTTCGCGGCGAGCGGATGCCCCTCCAGGAAGAAGGACTGCCAGAAGGAGTCGGGCACCCAGGCCGCGATCGCCCCCGCGATGAGCAGCCCCACCACCAGGTCCCGCAGGATCGCCGCCCACTCCATGACGAACACGTGGGAGACGGAGGTGAACCCGTTCCGGGACAGCAGCCGCCGTACGAAGGACCCCTCGCCGCCCACCGACATGTCCATCCCGGCATGGCCCTCCATGGATCCGGCGATCCCGCGCTCGGCCTGCTCGCGGGCCTGGCGCAGCAGGCGCTCGCGCAGGAACAACCGGAACAGCACGGCGAGCAGGACGATCATCACCGGGCCGCCGGTGAATTCCGCCAGGGTGAACTGCCAGCCCATCAACAGGGCCAGGATCACGCCCAGTTCGACCACCAGGTTGGTCGAGGCGATCTCGAAGGCCATCGCCGCGGTGAAGTTCGCGCCCTTGCGGAACAGGGAGCGGGCGAGCGCGACCGCGGCGTAGGAACAGGACGAGGAGGCGGCGCCCAGGCCCGCGGCGAGGGCCAGGGTGCGGGGCCGGTCGTCGCCGAGCAGCCGGACGATCGTGGAGCGGCGCACCACCGCCTGGACGACGGCGGACAGCGCGAAGCCCAGCACCAGGGCCCAGGTGATCTCCCAGGTCATCGATCCGGTGATGGACAGCGCGTGGAGGATCGCGTCCATGAGGTCCCAGCCCTTCGGTGTGACACCAGTCCACGCGACTGTACCCCCTAGGGGTATCAATGTCAGAGGGGAATCAAGGGGGAAGACGTTCTCCCGTCACCGCGGAGAAGGCGTGCACGGCGTCGCCGTGGACGCCCACCCGCAGCCGCGCGCCCCTGCCGTGCGTGGGGCGGCCGGGGAGACGGACGACGACGTACCCGAGGTTCCCGGCGGACGTGTGGAGAAACACGACGGCGCCGGTGTCCTCGACGGACTCGACCACCAGGTTCAGGGCGGGGCCGGAGTCGTCCTCGGCCGAGAGCACCCGGAACCCCTCGGGCCGGATGCCGAGCACGATCGCGTCCGCCCCCTCGGCCGCGGCCGCCCGCACGGTCGCCCGGGGCAGCGGCACCTCCAGGCCGTCGAGCCGCACTCCGTGCCCGGACGGCGGCAGCCGGAACAGGTTCATCGCGGGCGAGCCGACGAAACCGCCCACGAAGGTGTTGGCCGGGCGCGCGAAGACGTCCCGCGGCCTGCCCACCTGCTGCAGCACTCCGTCCCTGAGCACCGCCAGCCGGTCTCCCATGGCCATCGCCTCGATCTGGTCGTGGGTGACGTAGAGCGTGGTGATGCCGAGGTGGTGCTGCATCCGGACGATCTGTGTGCGGGTCTCCACCCGCAGCCGGGCGTCGAGGTTGGACAGCGGCTCGTCCATCAGATACGCCCGCGGGTCCCGTACCAGCGCCCGCCCCGTCGCCACTCGCTGCCGCTCGCCACCCGACAGGGTCCTCGGCCGGCGCCCGAGATAGTCCTCGATGTCGAGTACGGAGGCGGCGAACCGCACCCGCTGCCGCGCGTGCCGTCTCGGCATGCGGGCGATGCGCAGGGCGAAGCCGATGTTGTCGGCAGCCGACAAATGCGGGTACAGCGCGTAGTTCTGGAACACCATCGCGACGTCGCGGTCCCGGGGCGGAAGATGGGTGACGTCCCGGACGCCGATGTGGATGGATCCCGAGTCGACGTCCTCGAGCCCGGCGAGCAGACGCAGACAGGTCGACTTTCCGCACCCGGAGGGTCCGAGCAGCACCATGAACTCACCGTCCTCGATCTCGAGGTCGAGCGAGTCGACGGCCGGACGGGCGCCCGACGGAAAGCGCCGGGTGACCTTGTCGAAGGTGACGGACGCCATGACGGCCCCCTCCCGGAAGGTCCTGGGACCAAGAGTGGAACGGGCGTTGGCCTTCGGCACGCCCTTGGGCCGAACGAGTGACGGAAAAGAACGGAGCCAACAGGGCGACTTGCAACGGTAACGCCAAGTTTTCAGGCCCCATAGAGCGGGGGGCCGCTCATTTGGTTAATCTGGAGCCGACGGACAGCACCACCGGGTCCCACCCACACCCACGTCCGTCCCGGGGCGGGCCGGCAGACAACGGCCTGTTCTCACACGAGTTACCGGCGCCACCGCGTCCGAACTGCTTTCGACTCACACCCGAGCGGGCGTCAGGAGCCGGACCGTGAAGTGGCCGGCACGCCCCGAGGGTGACCCGACACATAAGGAGTGCGCGGTGACACCGGAGAAGACGAATCGCGAACAGCGCCCCAAGGAACGCACGGAGCGCGCAGGCCGCCGGCCCGGCGAACTCGGCAGCCTGGACGTGTGGGCCCGGTCCGCCCCCATCCGCCTGGCGGGCTACGAGGACGACCTCGCCGAGCCGCACATCCTGCCCAGCATCGACTGACGTCGCGCGAGCAGGAACCTCGCGATCGCCGACCGCATGGGCGTGACAGACTCACGCCCATGCAGATCAGGGAAGCCGCGGCCGCGGACTGGCCGCGCATCTGGCCTTTCTGGCACCGTATCGTCGCCGCCGGCGAGACCTACACCTGGGACCGGGTCACCTCCGAGGAGGTGGCCCGGTCCTTGTGGATGGGGCCCGCCAAGCGTGTGTTCGTCGTCGAGGACGAGACAGGCGCGATCGTCGCCTCGGCCTTCGTCACCCCCAACTACGGCGGCCCGGCGGCCCGGATCGCCAACGCCGGTTTCATGGTCGACCCCGCCCAGGCGGGCCGCGGCATCGGCCGCGCCCTCGCCGAGCACGTCTTGACCGAGGCCCGGGCGGACGGCTATCGCGGCATGGTCTTCAACGCGGTCGTGGAGACCAACCCGGCGGTCAAGCTGTGGCTGTCCCTCGGCTTCACGATCCTGGGCACCGTACCGGAGGCCTTCGACCACCCGAGGCACGGCCGGGTGGGCCTGCACATCATGTACCGGGCGCTGTAGAACTCCGTCCGCGCGGCTAGTCCTTGCGGCCCGTCACCGCCACGGTCACGCCCAGGCCGATCATCGTCAGGCCCCCCACCCCGCCGACCAGGGAGAGGCGGCGTGGGGAGCGGGCGAACCAGTCGCGAGCGGTGGCGGCCACCAGCCCCCAGACGCTGTCGGACGCGAGCGCGATGGCGTTGAAGACCAGGCCGAGCAGCAGCATCTGCGGGGTGACGTGCCCGCGGTCGCGCTCGACGAACTGGGGCAGTACGGCGGCGAAGAACACGATGGTCTTGGGGTTGGTCACGCCGACCGCGAACCCCTCCCAGAAGGTGCGCAGTCCGCTGTGGGGCACCGCCTCCGCGCCCGTGAACGCGGCCCGCAGCGAACCGCGGGCACGCCACGCCTTGACGCCGAGGTACACCAGATAAGCCGCACCGGCCAGCTTGAGCACCGTGAAGACGAGCACCGAGCGCTCCACCACGGACCCGATCCCGACCGCCACGGCCACGACCAGCAGATACGCGCCGAGCGTGTTGCCCGCGACGGTGGTCAGCGCCGCCCTGCGCCCCTGCGCGAGCGCCCGCCCGATCACGAACAGCACGCTCGGACCGGGGATCACGATCAGCAGGAAGGACAGCGCCGCGAAGGCGAGCAGGCGGTCGGTGGACATCATGCGGCCATGGAAGCAGGGCGGGCGACCTGTCTTCCAGTGGGTTTCCGCGTTGGGCCGTGCCGGGACGACCCGCGCGCCGTTCCACCCCGCGTCCCTGGACCCGCAGGCCGGCGCCGTATGACCGGCCACTCCTAGCCGGCGCTCGCGTGCTGGTGCAGGCGGTCGGCCAGCGCCTGCACGAGCACGCGCAGCTCCGTGGGGCGCTCGATGACGAACGGGCGGTCCAGGGCGGCCAGGACCGGAGGAATCCACTCCAGGCGTTCCGCCCGGATCCGGACGTGGACCCAGCCTGCGTGCTCGACGTCGGCGTCCGGGAGGGGGGACACCGTGGCGAGGTGGGCGGGGAGGTGGGCGCGGATGTGCCCGACGTCGGCGTGGACGCGCAGGGACACGTCGTGCGTCCACGGCGTCCGCGCGAGGCCGTCCTGCACGGCGGCCACCGGATCGAAGGCCTGCGGGACGTCGAAGGAACCGGGCCGGACGGTCATGGCGGTGATGCGGTCCAGCCGGAAGGTACGGGTCTCCCCGTCGCCGGCGCCCGGGTCGGCGGCGGTCAGGTACCAGTGTCCAAGGTGGGCCACGAGGCCGTACGGCAGCACGGTCCGCTCGCTCTCGCGGCCCTGTCGGTCGGTGTAGGTGATCTCCACCGGATGCCGGTGCAGCGCCGCCTCGGCGAGCCCGAGCAGGACGTCCGTCCCGGGGCCGGTGCCGGAGCGGGCCGGCGCGGTGAAGTCGGCCGTGTCCAGCAGCGCCGACAGGCGTCGGCCGAGGGGTTTCGGCAGGACGCGCCGGAGTTTCGCCGCCGCGCTCTCACCGGCCGCGGCGGACGCGGGGACCAGCCCGGTGCGCCGGGCGGCCAGTAGACCGAGCAGCACGGCCAGCGCCTCCTCGTCGGTGAGCATCAGCGGCGGCATGCGGTAGCCGGGGGCGAGCCGGTAGCCGCCGTGGCGGCCGCGCACCGACTCGACCGGTACGCCGAGTTCCAGCAGGTGGCCGGCGTAGCGGCGGACGGTGCGTTCATCGACGTCGAGGCGGGCGGCCAGGTCGGGGACGGTGCGGGTGCCGCCTCCCTGGAGGATCTCCAGCAGGGCGAGCACCCGGGCGGTCGATGTGGTCACTCGGCAAGTCTGCCTCGTATACCGGGCGGAACCTGTCCGGTATCGGTCCTAGCGTTCGGGACGTCCCTTCATCCGGCACCCTTCTGACAGGAGCCCTCATGAACTTCGTCTCGATCCGAGTGATCACCCACGACGTCGCCCGCCTCGTCGCCTTCTACGAGCAGGTCGTCACCGTCCCGGCGACCTGGTCGACCCCGGACTTCGCCGAACTCGTCACGCCCTGCTGCACCTTGGCCGTCGCGAGCGAGCGCACCGTGGCCCTCTTCGGCGCCGGCTCCGCCCGCCCGGCCGCCAACCACACGGTGATCACCGAGTTCCGGGTCGCCGACGTCGACGCGGAACACCGCCGACTGGAGTCACTGGGCGTCGAGTTCGTCCAGAAGCCCACGACGATGCCCTGGGGCAACCGCTCCCTCCTCTTCCGCGACCCCGACGGCAACCTGATCAACTTCTTCACCCCGGTGACGCCCGAGGCGGTACGGCGGCAGGAGCGGTCCTGAGCAGGACCAGCCGTGGCCGCGGGTGCGCCTCAACGGGAGCCGAGGGTGATCCAGTAGCGGCGCTTGAGCCCGGCCTCGGTGCTGCGTACGTCCTCCAGGACGCCACCGTTGCTCTCGATGGTGCGCGCCGAACCGACGTTGCCGTCGTCGCAGGTGAGCAGGACCCGGTCGAGACCGAGCGCCGGTGCCTTGAGGAGAACGGTTCCCAGCGCCCGTGTGGCCAGTCCGCGTCTTCTGGCGGAGGGCCGGACGCTGTAGCCGATGTGTCCGCCGCCCTCCAGCAGGAAGGCGTTGAGATAGTGCCGGAGGTCGATGGCGCCGAGGTAGGTACCGCCGTCGACGATCCACCAGTGGCTGGCGTGCACGCGCCCTTCCCCGACCGGCAGCGAGCGGTCCGACTGCTGCCGCAGCCGCTCGACCCAGGAGGCGAACCCCGCCGGGCTGTCGAGGTCGTCGTCGCCCACCAGACGGAGGCCGGCTCCGTCCTGGTGAGCGCCGGGCCACTCGTCACGCGCCGCGAGCCACGAGGAGTGCAACCGGGCGGTGGGAGCGATCAGTTCGGCCATGCGAGGGACCGTAACACCACCCTCAGTCCAGCGGTGCCGTGCGCTGCCACGGATGCGACTTCTCCAGCTGTTCCGCCAGTTCCAGCAGGGTCGCCTCCGAGCCGGGGCGGCCCACGAGCTGGACGGCGGTGGGGGCGCCGGAGGGGAGGGTGCCGAAGGGGACGGACATCGCCGGCCAGCCGGTGAGGTTCCACGGGGGCGTCAGGGGCGAGTAGTTGGTGTTGGCGAGGATGTTGGCCAGCCAGCCCCGCTCGTGCCAGGCCACCGCCTTGGGGGAGCGGCGGGCGAGCGCGGGGGTCAGCAGGACGTCGTGCTCCTCGAAGAACGGCTCCATACGGCGGCGCAGGCGATCCCGGCTGTCACCGCCCCGGACGGAGCCCAGGAAGCGACGCCCGACGGCCGCGTGCACCCGGGTGCGCCGGGTCAGCAGACGCCGGTCGAGGCCCTGGGCGTCCACCGCCGTACCCGCCGTCCAGTGCGCGAGGGAGGTCGTGCTCAGGGAGGCGGGGTAGGGCGGGTCGGCGCGGCGCACCTGGTGACCGGCCTTGATCAGGATCCCGGCGGCGTCCCGGGCGGCGGTGGCGTACGGCCGGCTGACGGTGACGCCGACCAGGGGACTGCGCAGGGACACGGCGACCCTGCGCATACCCGGCTCGGACGGCCGCAGCGCGTCCGGGTCCGCCAGGACCGAGAGCATCAGGCGCGCGTCCTCGACCGTCGTGGCGAGCGGGCCGTTCTCCGACATGCCGAACCAGTCGCCGTCACCGATGCCCGCGGGTACCACGCCGTAGCCCGGCTTGATCGTGACCAGGCCGCAGTTGGCGGCGGGGATGCGCAGCGAGCCCATGCCGTCGTTGCCGAGGGCGATCGGCGTGAAGCCGGCGGCCACCGCCGCGCCGCTGCCGCCGGAGGAGCCGCCCGCCGTGCGGGTCAGGTCCCAGGGGTTGCGGGCGGTGCCGTGCACGCCCTCGGTGGTGCCGAAGACGCACAGCTCGGGCACGTTGGTCAGTCCCACCACCACCGCGCCCGCCGCGCGCAGCCGGGCCACCGTCACATGGTCCTCGGTGGTCGGGGTGTCCGGGGTGGCGGCGGAGCCCACGCGGTTGGACTCGCCGCGCACGGCGAGGTTGTCCTTGACCGCCACCGGCACACCGGCCAGCGGCAGTTCGGCCAGATCGCCGCGCGCTCCCACCTCGTCGGCCTCGGCGAGCGCCGCCTCGGCCCGTACGACCCGGAAAGCGCCGACGCGTCCGTCGAGCCGCTCGATCCGTTCGAGGTGCTCGGCCACCACCTCGCGCGGCGTGGCCCGCTTCTCGCGTACGGCGGCGGCGATCTCGGTGGCGGTGCGGCCGACCCAGCTGGTCACGGGGGCTCCTCGGGAGTGCGGTGCGTGGGCTACTCGTGAGTATGGAGTGCACTCTGCCCCGCCGCGCGCCCGGCGTCGAGAGCACCCGCGCTTGGATATTCGGACCGCTGTTGTTGGACTTTTCACCGGCCGCCGGTCACTGACCCGCAGGTCATCGGATCAATGGCGCAACTGCCGTGTTCCGATGTGTCATTGACAGGCTCCTGAGCCCGCCCAATGATCAGACATCCGATGAATTGGAGCCGCTCATGAGTCCGTATCCAAGACGTCAGGTCCTGGGCGCCGCGGTGGCCGTCACCGCCGCCGGCGCCCTTCCCCTCACCGCGGCGAGCGAGGCCCTCGCGGCCGAGCCGGCCGGCGGGAAGGGCGCGGCGGGCTGGGTCCCCGTCCCCGACCCGGTCCCCGTGCCGCTCGACTCCCTCTACGACAACGACGGCATCGACACCGCCACCGCCCGCGGCGGCGACTTCGACGGCTCCGGCTACACCTTCCCCGGCGAGGAACTCCCCGCGGGCCGCGTCGAGGTCGACGGCGTCCCCTTCGACTTCCCCGCCTCGACGGCGGGTGCCAGGAACAACGTGGTCGCGCTCGGCCAGCGCGTCGACCTGCCCCGCGGCCGCTATCTCTCCGCCGTCTTCCTCACGTCCGGCAGCTACGGCGACGCCTCCGGGAAGGCCACGGTCCACTACGCCGACGGCACGACCTCCACCGCGGGACTGGGCGGCGCCGACTGGTACGCGGCGGGCGGCTCGCTGTCGGTGCCGTACCGCTACACGCCGGACGGCACCCAGGACCAGCACAGCGTCGGCATCGGCACCTCGGAGGTGTGGACCGACCCGCAGCGCGAGGCCGTCGCCATCACCTTGCCGGTCACCAACCCCGCCGAGGCCGGCAAGGCATCTCTGCACGTCTTCGCCCTCACCCTCCAACCCGCCGCCCAAGGAAGGGCGTTGATGCTGCGCGACGCCCACTCCACCAACTCCCTGCTGGAGTCCACCGGCGCCCAGAGCGTCGAGGCGACCGTCGTCAACGCGGGCACCGTCGCGATCCTCACCGACGACGAGGTGTCCGTCCGTGTCGACGTCCCCGGCGCCCGAACCGTCGAGCCCGCCAGGGTCCGCCGCCTCGACCCCGGTGAGCAGGCCCGCGTCCGCGTCGGCATCCGCAACCGGGCGGGCACCGCGCCGGGAACGCGGCGGGACGGTTCGGTGAGCGTGCACGGCAGGGGCCGTCAGGTGACCAGCCGGCAGAGCGGGTTGACGCTGGGTGTCGCCGACTACCAGCCCACCGAGGCCTCGTTGGACGGCCATCAGGCGCCCTACTGGTTCCAGGGCGCGAAGTTCGGCATCTTCATCCACTGGGGCGTCTACTCGGTGCCCGCCTGGGCGCCCGTCGGCAAGCAGTACGCCGAGTGGTACTGGGACCAGATGCAGGACCCGGCCAACCCCACCTACGCCTACCATCGGGACACCTACGGTGAGGACTTCGCCTACGACGACTTCATCCCGCGGTTCACCGCGCGAAGGTTCGACCCGCGTGCCTGGGTCGAGCTGTTCCGGGACGCCGGCGCCCAGTACCACGTGCTGACCTCCAAGCACCACGAGGGCTTCGCGCTGTGGGACACCAAGGTGTCCGACCGCAACGCGGTGAAGACGGGCCCGAAGCGGGACCTGGTCAAGGAGCTGTTCGAGGCCTCGCGGCGGTACGCCCCCGAACTCCACCGCGGCCTCTACTTCTCCATGCCGGAGTGGTTCAACCCCGACAACCCGTGGATGGGCCACGCCCCGCGCAACCCGTACACCCTGGAGCCGGTCCCGTACACCGGATACAGCGCGGGCAAGGACTACGTGCGGGACTACCAGGCCCCCCAGATGCTCGAACTGATCCGCGGCTACGACCCGGAGATCATCTGGTGCGACATCGGCGGCGTCAACGACAGTCTCCACGTCCTCGCCGAGTACTTCGACCACGCCAAGAACCGGGCCCGTCCGATCGACGTGACGGTCAACAACCGCTCCGGCATCGCCTTCCACGACTTCACGACGCCCGAGTACACGACCTACGACAACACGGTCGTCGCCAAGTGGGAGTCCAGCCGCGGCCTCGATCCCTTCAGCTACGGCTACAACCAGGCCACCCCGGATGCCGCCTACATGACGGCCGAGGAGGTCGTGCACAGCCTCGTCGACATCGTCTCCAAGAACGGCAACTTCCTGCTCGACATCGGCCCGCGCGCGGACGGCACCATCGCGCCGATCCTGCAGACCCGGCTGCGTGAGACGGGCGCCTGGCTGAAGGTCAACGGCGAGGCGATCTACGACACGACGTACTGGTCGCGGATGGCGCAGCTCGGCGAGGATCTGCGCTTCACCGTCCGCCCGAACGAGGCCTTCTACATCCACTCCCTGACCCGGCCGGGAGCGAAGCTCACCGTCGAGGCGCCCGTGCCGATCCGCCCCGGCGACAAGGTGACCCTGCTCGGCCACGACCGTCCGCTCACCTGGACCGTCAGCAAGGGGGCGCTGGTGATCGACGTACCGGAGACAGCCCGTAAGGCGGGACAGCACGTGTGGGTGTTCAAGGTGGAGTGGCATGGGTGAGATCAGGAAGGGACTGCTACGGCTGCTCGGCGTCACGGCGGCCCTGACGCTGCTCGTCACGCCGGTACGGGCGGTCGCCCGGGAGGCACAGCCGACGGTTCCGCTCACCGTGCCGGCACTGAACAACTGGACGGCCGGACAGGGAAGTTACGTGTACGGCAAGGGCGTCCGGCTGGTCGCCGACAGCCCGGCCGAGCGGCGGGTCGCCGACACACTCGCCGACGATCTGCGCGCGGCGGGGCACGGCAGCGTCCCCGTCGTCCCGGGCGGCGCCCGCACCGGGGACATCGTGGTCGACGTCCAGCCGTCCCGCGGGGCACTCGGCGCCGAAGGCTACGAACTCACCGCCGGCAAGCGGCTGTCGGTGACCGCCGCCACCGAGACCGGCGCCTTCTACGGCACCCGCACCCTCCTCCAACTCCTCGCGCAGGGCGACCGGATACCGGCGGGACGGACCGTCGACGTACCGCGCTACCAGGAGCGGGGCGTTGGCGTGTGCGCCTGCTACATCCACATCACGCTGCCCTGGCTGGAGAACCTGGTGCGCGAGATGGCGTACCACAAGCTCAACCAGCTGCTCCTGGAGCTGAAGGTGAAGAGCGACGCGCATCCCGAGGCGAACACCTGGGGCTACTACACCAAGGACGAGATGCGCCGGCTCGTGGCCCTCGGCGACAAGTACCACGTGGAGATCATCCCGGAGATCAACTCCCCGGGCCACATGGACCCGTGGATCGAGAACCGCCCGGACCTGCAACTCACCGACTCCGACGGCAACAAGCAGCCCGCCCGCCTCGACGTCACCCAGCAGGCCGCCTTCGACTACTACACCAGCCTGATGGACGAGTACGCGCAGGTCTTCACCGCGAAGTCCTGGCACATGGGCGCCGACGAGTACATGCTCGGCTCCGACTACGCCAAGTACCCGCAGATGCTGAAGTACGCGCGGGAGAAGTACGGGCCGAACGCCACCCCGCAGGACGCGTACGTGGACTTCATCAACCGCGTCCAGGCGTACGCGGCGAGCAGGGGCAAGCGGCTGCGCATCTGGAACGACGGGCTGACCGGCGCCAACACCGTGCCGGTGGCGGCCGGAACGACCGTCGAGCACTGGCTGAACGTCGCCGTGAAGCCCAGCGCGCTCATCGCCCAGGGCTACCAGGTCGAGAACGCCGCCTACTCGCTGTACCTGGTCCGCGGCGGGTTCCACAGCGACACCGGGTCCCTGTACGACCAGGGGTGGGATCCGCGCAGCTTCGAGGGGGAGAAGGTGGCGACCGGTGAGGGCATCACCGGGGCGAAGATCAGCCTGTGGCCGGACAACGGCAGCGGCGAGACGGAGAACGAGGTCGCCGTCGAACTCTGGCCCGCGCTACGGCACATCGCTGAGGCCACCTGGGGCGATCCGCACCCGGATGCCACCTACGCCGAGTTCACCGCACGGGGGACGGCGGTCGGGCACGCGCCCGGCCGGCGTGATCTGACGCTGCTGCCGGTGGCGGAGGGCACGTACACCTTCCGTACCGCCGGACACACCTTCACGGCGCAACTCGCCCGGACCGCCGACGGATACGCGAGCCTGCGGTCCCCTGACGGCTGCCTGGAGATCAGCGGCGGCAAGCTCACGCTCAACGCGCCGCTGCAGCCCGGCGTCGAGGCGGCCTGGAAGAGCTGTGACGCCGCCGGCACCCTGCAGCGCTGGCAGGTGAACCGCGCCGCCGGGGGCTACGAGCTCGTCAACGCGATCACGCAGATGGCGCTGACCGTGAGCGACGACGGCCGGGTCGTCCAGTACCCGCCGGACCAGCGCCCGCCCGCCGTCTGGCACCTCACCGCCCACTGAACCGAGGAGTCCGATCCCCCCATGGCTCTCTCCAGACGCCTCTTCGTCACCACCGCCGTCGCATCGGTCTCCACGCTCGCCGCGCCCGGCCTCCCCGCGTTCGCGGCGAGCGCGCCCGGTGACCGCTCCCGCCTCCCCGTCAGCCCCGACGACACACCCGACGAGCTCATCCGCAAGGCCTCCCAAGTCCGGCCCACCGCACGGCAGATCGCCTGGCAGGCCCTGGAACAGACCGCCTTCCTGCACTTCGGCGTGAACACCTTCACCGGGTTGGAGTGGGGCACCGGAGACGAGGACCCGAACGTCTTCCAGCCCACCGGCCTGGACACCGACCAGTGGGCCCGCGCCCTGCGCGACGGCGGGTTCAGGCTGGCGATCCTCACCGTCAAGCACCACGACGGCTTCGTCCTCTACCCTTCCCGCTACACCGACCACTCGGTGGCGTCGAGCAGTTGGCAGGGCGGCCACGGCGACGTGCTGCGCTCCTTCGCCGACTCCATGCGCCGGTACGGCCTCAAGGTCGGCGTCTACATCTCACCCGCCGACGAGAACCAGTACCTGCACGGCGTCTACGCCAACGGCAGCGTCCGCACCACCCGCACCATCCCCACCCTGGCCGAGGGCGACGACCGCACCCCGGACGGCTTCCACATCCTTCCGGCGACCGACTACGGCGCCCACATGCTCAACACGCTCTACGAGGTGCTCACCGAGTACGGTCCGGTCGACGAGGTGTGGTTCGACGGCGCCCAGGGCCACATCCCGCCCGACAAGGTGGAGAACTACGACTGGGACAGCTGGTACGCCCTGGTCCGTGCCCTCGCACCGGACGCCGCGATCGCCGTGACCGGGCCCGACCTGCGCTGGGTCGGCAATGAGGACGGGCTGGCCCGCGAGAACGAGTGGAGCGTCATCCCGGTCAAGGAGAACCAGTACGGGCGCACCGACTGGGCGTTGTCGTACGACACCGCCGACGAGGGCAGCCGCGACGCGCTCGTGACCGCCCAGCCGAAAACGGACTACCTGCAGTGGTGGCCCGCCGAGTGCGATGTGTCCATCCGGGACGGCTGGTTCTACCACCCCGACCAACTCCCGAAGTCCGTGGACGACTTGACGAAGATCTGGTTCGGATCGGTGGGCCGCAACTCGGTCCTGCTGCTCAACGTCCCGCCGGACACGGACGGCCGGCTGCACGACACCGACGTCGTCCGGCTGCGGGAGTTCCGCGCCCGCGTCGAACGAGAGCTTCCGCGCGACCTGGCCCGGGGCGCCCGCACCGCCCGTACCGCGGCCGGAGTCCAGGTGGATCTCGCCGCCGCGCGCGAGGTGGACCGCGTCCGTCTCGCCGAGGACATCCGGCACGGCCAGCAGGTCGAGGGCTTCGTCGTGGAGTCCTGGCGCGACGGCGCCTGGGTCCGGGCGGCCACGGCCGGAACGATCGGCGCGAGCCGCATCCTGCTGCTGTCGCAGCCCGTCACGGCCCGGCGGTGGCGGGTACGGGTGACGGGGGCACGGGGTCCCGTACGGATCGCGGAGTTCGGGCTGTACCGGTCCGAGGTCTGACGGGGTACTCGATCAGGGCGGTCACCAGGGCGTCGGCGACCTGGTGACCGCCCGCCTCAGGTCTCGCGGCCGCGGCGGTGGCGGCGGACCCGCCAGACGACCAGGGCCACGACCACGAGCACGGCCACCACCAGTGCCATGGTCTTGCCGATCAGGCCCTCGGCCCGCTGGTAGGCGGCGCCCGCCGCGTAGCCGAGGACGGCGTTCCCGACACCCCAGACCAGTCCGCCGAGCGCGTTGTAGAGGAAGAAGCGGCGGTAGGGCATGCCCGAGGCGCCCGCCATCGCCGGGACCAGGGAGCGGAAGAGGGCGACGAACCGGCCGATGAAGACGGCCGCCGGACCGCGCCGGCGGATCAGGTCGCGCGTCCTGTCCGCGCCGTGGGCGTGCCGGCGCAGTGGGCGGCTGTGCAGGACCGGGGGGCCGAGGCGGCGGCCGAGCTCGTAGCCGACGCCGTCCCCGGCGATCGCGGCCAGGACCACGGCGACGGCCAGCCAGACCAGGTCGACCACGCCCTGCCGGGCCAGCACTCCGCCGACGATCACCGCGGTTTCCCCGGGCAGGACGAACCCGAAGAAGAACGCGTCCTCGGCGAAGACGAGGCCCACGACCACGACGTACACCACCGGCCCGGACAGATGTGCGAGCCAGTGGGTGACAGCGCCCATCCGCCGACTCCCTTCCCAGCGGCCGTCGAGTACCCCGTTACGGCGCGGAGGTCTCCTCGTCCCCTGTCGGGCGGCCCGGGAGGATGTCCGGGCGTCGCGTTCCTCAGGTCTCGGCCAGGACCTTCTCGAGGAAGCCCACCGAGTCCGCCGCCGACAGCGCCACCAGGGTGAGCCGGTCCATGACCGCGAGGTAGTGGTCGACGTCCTCCGGCTTGTCCAGGTAGAGGGCGCTGGAGAGCTGTTCCAGGTAGACGATGTCGGGCAGGTCCGGGACCGGGAAGCGCAGCACGGTGACCGGGCCGCCCGCCGCCGCGTGACCGCCCACATGGAAGGGGAGCACCTGGACGGTCACGTTGGGCCGGCCGGCCGCCTCGATCAGGTGCCGGAGCTGGTCACGCATCACCTCGGTCCCGCCGAGCGGGCGGCGCAGCGCCGCCTCGTCCACCACGACCCACAGCCTGGGCGCGTCCGGGCGGGACAGCAGCGACTGCCTGGTCATCCGCAGGGTGACACGGCGCTCGACAGCGTCCTCGGAGGTGACGGAGTGGCCGAGCCGGACGACTGCTTCGGCATAGGCGGGGGTCTGCAACAGGCCCGGCACGAACTGGACTTCGTAGGTGCGGATGAGACAGGCCGCCTCCTCCAGCCCCAGGTGCTGCTCGAACCAGCTCGGGAAGGCGTCGCCGTACGCCCGCCACCAGCCGGGCTGGTTCGCCTGCCGCACCGAGTCCAGCAACTCCTCGCGTACGGCGGTGTCGTGGACGCCGTACAGGGTGAGCAGGTCGGCGACGTCACGCACCTTGAAGCCGACGCGGCCCAGTTCCATGCGGCACAGTTTGGCGTCCGAGGCGCGGATCTCCGAGGCGGCCCGCTCCCGGGAGATGCCGAGGGACTCGCGCAGCCGGCGCAGACGGGTGCCCAGCATGATGCGCTGCACGGTGGGGCCGCCGTGCCTGAGGCTGAGTAGCTGGGAATCAGGGCGAACGGGTTCTGGTCGAGCTGCTGCCGCCATGGTCATCCCCTCGGCCGCCGCCGTGCGTTGCGTCGTGACTCGCCAAGGAGCGTAGCACCGCGTCGCCGCGCCGCCGCGGGGCGTGAGAGGGCCGGAGGGCGTCGGTCGTCGACCGGGCCCTCCGGCCGTCCGCGGGTGTGCCCGACGTCAACGACCGGGGAGTAGGCCGTCGAAGTCGCCGTCCTTCACACCGCGGACGAAGGCGGAGATCTCGGCGCGGGGATACACGAGTGCCGGACCTTCGGGGTGACGGGAGTCGCGTACCGCGACGCTGCCGTCCGGGAGCACGGCGAGCTCGACGCAGTTGCCCTCGGGGTTGCTGTGCCGGCTCTTTCGCCAGACCACCCCGGTCAGCCGGTCGGCCGGCGTGCCGTTGCTCACGTGCTGCATCTGAGGCCTCTTCGAGATCAACTCGCCCGGCAGTCACTGCGGTTGCGTGGCTACGACAGTACCAAGATCGTCTGCAATTGCAGCGGTAATTGCGTTTTTCCGTTCTCGCGGATTTGAGGGCTTGTGGCCGTCAGGCCTTACGGCCGATGCCGCAGATCGCGTCCACCTCGGAGGGGGAGCGGCCCACGTCGACCGGCTCGGGGTGCCACTGGGAGGTCGGGACGATGCCGGGCTCGACGAGGTCGAGTCCGTCGAAGAAGGCCGCGATCCTTTCCGGGCTGCGCAGGTGGTAGGAGCTGGCGGAGTTGGCGTTGTACACCGAGATCGCCTGGTTGAGCGTGTCGTTGGTGTCGGTGCCGTCGGCCAGGGCGAGGTGGCTGCCCGGAGGAAGGGCGTCCAGGTAGCGCGCCACGAGCGCCTCGGGCTCGTCGGAGTCCGGGATCTGCCCCAGGATGCCGAGCATGGTCAGGGCGACGGGCCGGTCGAAGTCCAGGGTCCGCGCGGCCCCTTCGAGGATGCGGTCGGGGTCGCGGACATCGGCCTCGAGGTAGGCGCAGGCACCCTCCGGGGTGCTGGTGAGCAGTGCCTGGGCGTGCACCAGCACCAGCGGGTCGTTGTCGACGTAGACGATGCGGCTGTCGGGCGCGAACCGCTGGGCGACCTCGTGGGTGTTGTCGACCGTGGGTAGTCCGGTGCCGATGTCCAGGAACTGGCGGATGCCCGCGTCGGCGGCCAGATGGCGCACCGCGCGGACCAGGAAGCGCCGTTGGAGACGGGCGAGCAGCGCGATGTCCGGGAACATCTGCAGGATCATCTCGCCGGCCTGCCGGTCGGCGGCGTAGTTGTCCTTGCCGCCCAGCAGGAAGTTCCACACACGGGCCGAGTGGGGCTGGTCGGGATGCAGCCGGTCGGCCTCCGGTTCTTCGGAAGTCATGGGCAAAGCGTCACACGAAGTGGGCGGCGCTGTCCGGCGGTTGACCGGCTACGGCCCCGTCACACCGGTGTTCGGACGATCTCCCCGACGACCGCCTCCGCGCGCTCCGGGTGCTCCTCGAACCAGGCGCCGAGATGGTGGTGCACTGCCTCGGCGACACAGACCCGCACCTCGGTGTTGCCGAGCAGTCCACGGATGGGCCCGAGGTACTCGGGGCGGTCCAGCTTCACCGACACGACCGCCGTCAGGCCCCGGCCGATCCGGTCGGCGATCGAACCGGTGTCCGTGGCCGCCGGCAGTCCCCGCTCCCGCGCGTACGCGGTGACGGCGGCCGTCACCCCGTCGCGGAACCCGTCCACGTGCGTGCCGCCCTCCCGGGTGAGCCGGCCGTTGGCGAAGCCGCGGACGCCTTCCGCGTCCCTCCCGCCCCAGTGGAGGGCGATCTCCATCGTTCCCGCCATCCGCGGGTCCTCCCGCTGGAAACCGATGACGTCCGGATGGAGGGACCCGCCGGCCTCCGCGTCGAGGGCGGCCACGAAGTCGCGTACGCCGTCCGAGTAGCGGAACCGCTCCAACCGCGCCTGTCCGTTGGGGCGTTCGTCCGTCAGCGAGATCTCCAGCCCCCGGTTGAGGAAGGCCACCTGCCGGAAGCGCTCCGCCAGTACGGCGAACGAGCACCGCGCCGTCTCGAAGATCTCCGTGTCGGGCCAGAAGGTGATGGTCTTGCCCGTGCCGGTCGCGGATCCCACGGCGGCGGGCGGGGCGAGGGCGACACCGCGCGCGTATTCCTGCGCCCGGCGCACCCCCTCGCGCCGCACCTCGGCGGTCAGCCGGCTCGACAGGGCGGTGGCGACGACGAGCCCGAGGCTGAAGGCGCCCACGTACACGGAGTTCCGGTCACCGGGTCCGGCCCCGGCGTACAGGGTGGCCAACCGGGGTTCGAGCCCCGGGCCGCCGATGTCCCCGGCGGCCGGTGCCTCGAAGGGGGGCGCCGGTGCGTCGTCGGTCACCCGCACACCGCCGTCGGCCATGAGCGTGACGTCGACGCGGCCGGCCCCCTGGGTGAGGACGTCGTTCACCGCCTCGCTCACGACCGCGAACACCAGCTCGTGCAGACCGCGTTCACCGGTGGAGCCGACATACATCCCGGCCCGCTTGCGAACGGCTGTGAGCCCCTCCAGCACCTCGATATCAGAAGCGTCGTACCGCTTGCCTTCCCCACTCACGAAGACCCCTCCCCTGGCGTCCGGCGGATGTCTCCACCCTAGGAGAAATCCAGGAAAAGGCCAGTTCAGGGTGGTTGTGTCAAAGCTGCGGAGGAGAGGGAGAGGGCCTGCGGGACGAGGGGCGGCGCAGGGGGTGCGCAGGCGGCCGAAAAGGGGCCGGCGACCCCACCGAGGCCGCTCACGCCCCCGTCCTGGACGCTTCCCAGGCCCCTGTTTCCACGGTCCTGGCGCTGCTGCCCGCGCGCTAGCTCTTCGCGTTCTGCTTCCACTCCTGCACCAGGAGGCCGAGCAGGACCTCGTCCAGGAACTCGCCCATCACCCAGGCCGAGGACCGCAGTACGCCCTCGCGGACGAAGCCGTTGTGTTCGGCGGCGCCCAGCATCGCGTGGTTGTCGGCCAGTGTCTCGATCTGGAGGCGTTGCAGACCGCGGACGACGAAGCCGTAGTGGCACAGCACCGCGACCACGTCGGTGCCGTAGCCCTTGCCACGCGAGGACGGCAGGAGGCCGAGCCCGATGTGCGCGAAGCGGTTGTGGTTGTCGATGCCCCAGAGGGTCGCGGTGCCGACCAGTGTGCCGCCGTCCAACTCAACGACGGAGAAGGGGACATGGCCTTCCTTCATGTCGTCCACCACGAGCCGCGGATCCTTCGAGCCGGGCGAGACCGGCCGCCATGGCCCGCCTTCCGCCCGCGAGGAGTTGACCACGTCGTCGTAGAGCTCGGTCCGCAGCACCGGCATGTCGTCCTCGTGGCGGGCCCTGAGTCCCACCTTCTCGCCCTTCAGCATGCAGGCTTCCTATCGGACGCCGTCGGCTGCGGCAATCCAATATGTGAGCACCTGAGCCGGGCGAGCCAGTCGTGGCCGGCGGTCTATGCGGGTGCCCGTGCCGCCCCCGTGCTGTCCCGCACGATGACCTGGGGCACCGGCACCCGTACCGTTCGTGCCGGGCCGCCGTCCACCAGGGCGGTCAGCTCCCGTGCCGCCGTACGGCCGAACTCCACGCTGTCGCGGGAGAGCGCCGACAGCCACGGCTTGACCATCCGGCACAGGGCCGAGTCCTCCCAGGACAGCACCGACACGTCGGCCGGTACGGAGAAGCCCAGTTCGGCGGCGGTGGCCACGCCGGCTACGGCCATCACGTCGTTGTCGTAGATCAGCGCGGTCGGGGGAGCGGGGCGTCCCAGGACCCGGTGGGTGACGGCGGCGCCCTCCGCGTCGGAGTAGTCGGTGGTCACCGACTCCACCTCGGCCAGCCCCCGGCGCTCCGCCTCGGCGCGCAGGGTGCGGACGCGGCGCTCGGTGTGCGCCAGACCGGGCAGGCCCGCGATGTGCACGATCCGGCGGTGGCCGAGCGCGTACAACTCGTCCACGACCGAGGCCATCGCACCCGCGTCGTCCGCCCAGACCGTCGACAGACCGGGGTGACGTTCGCCGGGGGCGCCACCGATCACCACGGCGGGCAGGCCGAGTTCGTCCAGCAGGTCGGGGCGCGGGTCGGCGGTGCGCGGGTCGACGACGAGGACGCCGTCCACGCGGTGCTCGGCCCACCAGCGCCGGTAGACCGCGCACTCGTCGTCGACGTCCTCGACCACCTGGAACAGCAGGCCCAGATGCCGTTCCGCCAGCACCTCCTGTATGCCCGAGACGAGTTGGAGGAAGAAGGAGTCGACCCCGAGGGTGTCCGCGGGGCGGGCCAGCACGAAGCCGACCGTCGCCGCGCCCTCACCGGACAGCTGGCGGGCCGCGGTGCTGGGCCGCCAGCCGAGCTCCTCGGCGACCTGGCGCACCCGGTCACGGGTCCCCTCGGAGACGCCCGGCCGGCCGTTGAGCGCGAAGGAGACGGCGCTCTGGGAGACCCCGGCGTGGCGCGCGATGTCCTTCATCGTCGGCCGACGCGCGGGCGACCGCTTGCCTGACACGGTGATTCCCCATTCAACTTTCAATATCCGGCGGACGGGTTGTTCGGACGGATTGGCGGACGGATGGCAGAAGGATAGGAGGGTAGGCACTAATGCGGTTCAGCCGCAAGAACCTAATGCGCATTAGCAACTAATGCGATTAGCTCCTCCGGTTCCATTGACGGGCCGATGAACCGGCGTGCAGGGTCTGCGTGGTTGGCCAACCCAGCAGCACCGACCCCGTTGCCCAAGGAGGCCGTTCCGTCGTGTCCGTTTCCCGCAGAACCCTTGCCGCAGCCGCCTTCGTCGCCCTTGTCCTGCCGCTCAGCGCGTGCGGTTCGGGAGGCGACGACGGCGGATCGGGCGACGCATCCGGCAAGGTCGAGGGCGACATCACCTTCCAGACCTGGAATCTGCGCGCCAACTTCAAGTCGTACTTCGACGGCGTGATCGCCGACTTCGAGAAGCAGTACCCGGGCACCCACGTGAAGTGGATCGACCAGCCCGCCGAGGGCTACGCCGACAAGATCAGCGCCGACGCGGCGGGCGGCACCCTGCCCGACGTCGTCAACGTCTCCCCGGACCTGGTCGCCCCGCTCGCCAAGGCCGGCCTCGCACTCGACCTCGACAAGGCGGCGGCCAAGTACAAGAAGGAGTACCTGCCGGGCGCCTGGGCCAGCCATCGGATACCGGGCATGACCGGCACCTATGCTTATCCCTGGTACCTCAACACGGGCCCGCTCTTCTACAACAAGTCGCTGTTCAAGAAGGCCGGACTCGACCCCGACAGCCCGCCGAAGACGTACGACGACCTCTTCGCCGACGCCCTGACCATGGCGCACAAGAGCGACGGCAAGGTCGCCACCCTCGCCAACGTCCCCACCATCGAGGACTTCGGCCGCTACGGCGTGGAGCTGATGAACAAGCAGGGCACCGCATTCACCTTCAACGACGCCAAGGGCATCCAACTGCTCAGCAAGTACAAGGAGTTGTACGACGCCAAGGCGCTGGACCCGCAGGCGCTGACCGCCACCCCGGAGTCGTCGGGCAGGAAGTTCCTCACCGAGGCCGTCGCCATGAACCCGGGCAGCGCCCTCGACCTCGACAACTTCAAGAAGCAGGCGCCGAACCTGTACAAGAACATCGGCATCACGGACCAGATCACCAGCACCGGCCACGTCAACATGTACGTCATGGGCGTGATGGTCAACTCCAGGACCAAGCGCACCCCGGCCGCCGTCGCCTTCGCGCACTACGTCACCGACGCCGAGCACCAGATGTCCTTCGCCAAGAAGGTCGCCATCTTCCCCAGCACCGCCGGCTCCCTGGAGGACCCCTACTTCACCAAGGAGGACGGCACCGACGAGACCCGGGTGCGGATCGCTGCCGCCAAGTCCCTGAAGAACGCGGTCAATTACACGCCCGTGCTGTTCAGCGACCAGATGAAGACGGCCCTGCGCAACGAGGTGGCCAAGGCGCTGCAGGGCAAGGAAAGCCCCAAGGCGGCTCTCGACAACGCTGTCAAGGCCTGCAACACACTCCTCCAGCAGCAGGGCTGACGCGCGATGGCCACCTCGACCGTCACCCGGGTACGGCGCCAACTGCCGAGCAGCCCCTGGCTGTTCGCCGCGCCCGGGCTGCTGATCACCGGCGTGTTCATCCTGTACCCGTTCGTCTCCACGGTCGTGGGCGCCTTCACCGACCGCCGCACCCTCATCCCGGGGAAGTTCGTCGGCCTCGCCAACTTCCGTGAGCTGCTGCACGACGACATGTTCTGGATCGGCCTGCGCAACAGCACGCTGTACGTCGTCTGCGTCGTCCCCGCCCTCGTCGTCCTGCCGTTGCTGCTCGCGCTGCTGGTGCAGAAGAACATCCCCGGCATCACCTTCTTCCGGTCGGCGTTCTACACGCCGGTCGTCGCCTCGATCGTCGTGGTCGGCCTGATCTGGGTGTGGCTTCTGGACGAACGCGGCCTGATCAACTCCCTGTTGGAGACCATCGGGGTCGGCCGCGTCGGCTTCCTCAGCGACCAGTGGCTGCTGCTGTTCAGCGCCATGGCCGTGACCGTCTGGAAGGGCCTCGGCTACTACATGATCATCTATCTGGCCGCGCTGGCCAACGTCCCGCGGGAACTCCACGAGGCCGCCGCCGTCGACGGCGCCGGCGCGGTCCGCCGCTTCCTCACGGTCACCGTGCCCGCCGTCCGCTCGACGATGGTCCTGGTCGGCGCGCTGTCCTCGGTCGCCGCCTTCAAGGTCTTCTCCGAGGTGTATCTGATGGCAGGCCCCAGCGGAGGACCGGCCGGTGAGGACACCACCCTGGTGATGCTGGTCCAGCGCACCGGCACCGGCCTCACCGGCCGTGTCGGCTATGCCTCCGCCATCTCGCTCGTCGTCTTCGTCGTCACCGTCGCGCTGATGCTGCTGGTGCTGCGCGCCGACCGGAGGGAGGCGTCATGAGCGTCCTGGAGAAGGCACGGCCCGTCTCCCGGCCCGAGGCCCCCCGTGAGCCCCGCGTCACCGACGAGCACGGCCGCCGCATCCGGGTGGGGGAACTCGTCGTGCGCTACGTGCTGTTGCTCGCCGTCCTCGCGCTGACCGTCGGGCCGTTCCTGTGGCAGCTGTCCACCTCGCTCAAGGGGCCCACGGAGGACATCTTCGGCTCACCGCCGAAGTTCCTGCCCGGTCACCCGACCCTGCACAACTACGAGCGGGTCGCCGACACCATCCCGGTGTGGGACTACGCGCTGAACTCCCTCAAGGTCGCCGCCGTCAACGTCGCGACCAACTGCGTCGGTTCGGCCCTCGCCGGCTACGCCCTGGCCCGGCTGCGCTACCGCGGCCGACGCGTCGCCACCCTCGTGTTCATCCTGGCGATGCTCGTACCGGTGGAGGGCATCATCATCGCCCAGTTCACCACCATGCGGGAACTCGGGCTCAACAACACCCTCGTCGGGGTCGTCCTGCCCGGCTGCATCGCCGCCATGAACGTGCTGCTGATGCGCAACGCCTTCCTCAACCTGCCGTACGAGATCGAGGAGGCCGCCTACGTCGACGGCGCCAACGTCTGGCAGCGGTTCCTGCGCATCGCGCTGCCCTCGGTGCGCGGCACCGTCGCCGTCGTGGCGATCTTCGCCTTCATGGGCGCCTGGGACGACTTCCTGTGGCCGCTGATCGTGCTCAGCGACCCGTCCAAGTTCACGCTGACCGTCGGCCTCAACTACCTGCACGGCACCTTCGCCAACGACGAACGCCTCGTCGCCGCGGGCACGGTCATCGCCGTCGCCCCGCTGATCGCCCTCTTCGCCTGTCTGCAGCGGTACTTCTTCCGCGGGGTGGGCGAGGGGGCCGTCAAGGGCTGATCGCCGTCTACGAGTTCCAAGGACACCGCATGCCTCCTGCCGTGCGCTTCGGCGTCAACTACACCCCCAGCGAAGGGTGGTTCCACCACTGGCTCGACTTCGACCTCGACTCCGTACGCGCCGACCTCGACTCGATCGCCGAGCTCGGCCTGGACCACGTCCGGGTCTTCCCGCTGTGGCCGTACTTCCAGCCCAACCGCACCCTGATCCGCCCACGGGCCGTCGAACAGCTCGTGGCCCTGGTGGACGCCGCCGCCGAACGCGACCTCGACGTCAACGTGGACGGACTGCAGGGGCACTTGAGCAGTTTCGACTTCCTGCCCGCCTGGACCCGCACCTGGCACCGGCGCAACCTCTTCACCGACCCGGACGTCCTCGACGGCCAGGCCGCCTATCTGCGCACCCTGGCCGCCGCCCTCGCCGACCGCCCCAACTTCCTCGGCATGACGCTCGGCAACGAGGTCAACCAGTTCTCGGCCGGCCCGCACCCCGACCCCGACCGGGCCTCCGCGGCGCAGATCGACGCGTGGCTGGAGCGCATGCTGACCGCCTGCGAGAAGGGCGCCCCCGGCAAGCTGCATCTGCACGCCGAGTACGACGCCACCTGGTACCAGGACGACATGCCGTTCACCCCGGCCCAGGCCGCCCGGCACGGCGCCCTCACGGCCGTGCACTCCTGGGTCTTCAACGGCACCGCCCAGCGCCACGGCCGTACCTCCGTACCGACCGAACACCACGCCGCGTACCTCATCGAACTGAGCAGGGCCTGGGCCGATGACCCCAACCGCCCCGTCTGGCTCCAGGAGGTCGGCGCCCCCGCACCCCTCATCCCGCCCGAGCACGCGGCCACCTTCACCGAGGCCACCGTCGCGAGCGCCCTGGACTGCCCCGACCTGTGGGGCATCACCTGGTGGTGCTCCCACGACGTCTCCCGCGACCTCGCCGACTTCCCCGAACTCGAATACGGGCTCGGGGTGTTGACGAACGACCGGCACCCGAAGGACACGGCACGCGTACTGGCCGGCGCGGCGGCGCGCGAACACAGGGCGCCCGCGCCGCGCACCACCGCCCTCGTCGTCCCCGCCGACCCGGCGGTACGGTCCCGCTGCGCGCCCGGCGGTCCGGTCTTCGACGCCTACTTCCGGCTGACCGCCGACGGTGCACGGCCCACGACCGTCCTGGACACCCGCGCGGACGACAAAAACCACCTCGCCGTACGCGGCATCACCGAAGTCGTCACTCCCGAACAGGTACTCCCCACCCCACAAGGAGACACCAGCTCGTGAACCCCACCAGACGCACCGTCCTGCTCGCCGGCACCGCGGCCGCCCTGCTGCCGTCCCTGCCCGCCGTCGCGGCGACCCGCCGGGCCGACGCCACCACGACCCCGCCGTACGCCTCCTACTGGTACCCGGACTCGCTGCCCTCGGGCACGCCCGGCACCGGCACCACCTGGCGGAGCCTGAAGTCCTGGACGGCCGCCGGTGACGCCGACCTCGCCTTCAACGCCGCCTCCGTGCCGCTCGCGCCCCGCTTCACCCCGACCCCGGCGAACACGACGGCCCGCTCCGGGCAGGCCCGTATCCAGTCGCTGGTGTCCTTCGGCCCGACCTCGAGCAACCCCTCCCAGGGCTCGGCCACCGCCGACTACTACGCCCTCACCCACTGGGCCTACCTCGACGAACTCGTCTTCTGGGGCGGCTCGTCCGGCGAGGGGCTGATCCTCGCCCCGAACGCCCCCGTCGTCGACGCCGCCCACCGCCACGGCGTGCCGGTCCTCGGCAACATCTTCCTGCCGCCCACCGCATACGGCGGCCAGCTGCGGTGGACCCGGGACCTGGTGCAGAAGGACGCCTCCGGGCACTACCCCCTCGCGGCCCAACTCGTGGCCGTGGCGGCGGCGTACGGCTTCGACGGGTGGTTCGTCAACGCCGAGACCGCAGGCGGCGACAGTGCCCTGGGCGCGGACATGCTGGGCTTCGTCAAGGAGCTGAAGGCGCTGGCGGCGGCCCGCGGACAGCGCGTGACCTGGTACGACGCGATGACCGTGAACGGGACGGTGAGCTGGCAGGGGGCGCTGAACGGCCAGAACCAGGCCTTCTTCCAGGCAGCCGACGACCTGTTCGTCGACTTCCGCTGGACGGCGGGCACCCTCGCCTCCTCCGGGACCAAGGCCGGCCAACTCGGCCGCAGCCGATACGAGTTGTGGGCGGGCGTCGACGTCGAGTCCAACGGGTCGAACACCTCCGTCAACTGGGACGCGATCGTGCCGACCACCAAGACCCATGTGACGTCGATCGGGCTGTACCGGCCCGAGTGGACCCGCAACCACCTGCCCGCCTCGCGGACGCCCGGTGACTTCCACGCGGCGGACGACCGGTTCTGGACCGGGCGGTCCCAGGATCCGTCCAAGCCCGACGCCGGTGACCCCTGGCGGGCCCCCGCGGTGTCGGTCGCGGACCGGTCGACAGTGAGCGGCACGCCGTTCGCCAGCACCTTCAACACGGGGCACGGGCTGCGGTGGTACGAGGACGGGGCAGTCACCTCGGACGTGCCGTGGAACCACCTCGGGCTCCAGGACCGGCTGCCGTCCCGGCGATGGGTGGTGCGGACGGAGGGGCAGCGGCCGGCCGTCTCCTTCGACTTCGCGGACGCCTGGCGAGGCGGCAGCAGTGTGCTGGTGGACGGTGAACTCGACGAGCCGGTGGTGCTGGACGTGTACGCGGCGCGGCTGCCTGCCGGTGTCGACACGGTTGTCGAGCTGACCCATCGCACGGACGCGGGTGCTGTGAACGTCGAGCTCGCCGTCGCCCTGGGCGAGCCGAGCGCGCCGGGGGCGACACCGCCGTACTCGTACCTGCCTGTGAACGCGGTCAACAAGGGACAGCACCACCACCGGGGACGGCGGCGGGGCGTGCGTGTGAAGTCGGTCAACGGCTGGGAGACGGTGACCGTGCCGCTCACAGGCCTGACCGGCACGGTCCACGCCATCGGGGTACGGCTCACGGCCACCGACGGCCCGGTCACGTGGCGGCTCGGCGCCCTCGCCGTGCGGGACGCGGTCAGCACCCCGGCCGCCCCCTCCGGCCTGCGCGTCACCGCGGCCTCCGGCGGCGACCTGCGGTTCGCCTGGACCGCCGCACCCGGTGACGTACGCCAGTACACCCTGCACCGCCTCCTCGCGGACGGCACCCGGCGTTTCCTCGGCGGCACCTGCCAGAGGGCGTACTTCGTCTCCGGCCTCCAGCCCGAACAGGGCGAGCCGGCCGCGCGGTTCGAGCTGCGTGCCGTGGGGGAGCTGTACACCTCGTCGGCCCCCGTCACCGTGACCCACCCCTGGTAACCGTCCGTCCCGGCCCTTGGAGCACCCCGTATGCATGACGACCGCAGCCTGGTCGAAGCCCGTCTCAAGCGCGTCCTCGAGGAGCGCGTCCGGCCCGCCGTGTACCCGGAGTCGGTACCGCTGGAGGTGGCGGTGTGGCACGCGCCCGGTGAGCCGGTACCGGTCGAGGAAGGGATCGCGGCCGAGCCCGAGCCGATCACGGTGGGCGCTCGGTGGGGTGCTCCCTGGGGGACGAGCTGGTTCCGCGTCACCGGAACCGTCCCCGAGGCGTGGGCGGGCCGGACCGTCGAGGCCCTCCTCGACCTCGGCTTCGACGAGAACATGCCGGGCTTCCAGTGCGAGGGCCTGGTCCACCGGCCGGACGGCACTCCGGTGAAGGGCCTCAACCCACGCAACCAGTGGGTGCGTATCGGCGCGCCAGTCGAGGGCGGCGAGGAGGTGCGCCTGCACGTCGAGGCCGCCTCCAACCCCGTCATCCTCGACTACCACCCCTTCCTGCCCACCAGGATGGGCGAGAAGGACACCGCCGGCAGCGAGCCGCAGTACACCCTCACCCGTATGGACCTGGCCGTCTTCGACGAGACGGTGTGGCAGCTGGTGATCGACCTGGAGGTGCTCGGCGAGCTGATGGCCGAGCTGCCCGTGGAGTCGGCCCGGCGCTGGGAGATCCTGCGGGCGGTGGAGCGGGCCCTGGACGCGGTCGACCTGCAGGACGTCAACGGCACGGCGGGCGAGGCCCGTTCACGCCTGACCGGGGTCCTGTCCGATCCGGCCGCTCCCTCCGCCCACCGCATCAGCGCCGTGGGCCACGCGCACATCGACTCGGCGTGGCTGTGGCCGCTGCGGGAGACGGTGCGCAAGGTGGCCCGTACGACCTCCAACATGACGGCGCTGCTGGACGACGAACCCGAGTTCGTCTTCGCCATGTCGCAGGCCCAGCAGTGGGCCTGGGTGAAGGAACACCGGCCCGAGGTGTGGGCGCGGGTGAAGAAGGCGGTGGCCGACGGGCGGTTCGTGCCGGCGGGCGGGATGTGGGTGGAGTCGGACACCAACATGCCGGGCTCGGAGGCGATGGCCCGTCAGTTCGTGCACGGCAAGCGATTCTTCCTGGACGAGTTCGGCGTCGAGAACGAGGAGGCCTGGCTGCCCGACACCTTCGGCTTCGCCGCCGGACTGCCGCAGATCATCAAGGCGGCCGGCTCCAAGTGGCTGCTGACGCAGAAGATCTCCTGGTCGCAGACGAACAAGTTCCCCCACCACACGTTCCGTTGGGAGGGCATCGACGGCACCCGGATCTTCACGCACTTCCCGCCGGTCGACACCTACAACTGCTCGATGAAGGGCAGCGAGATCGCCCACGCGGCCCGCAACTTCAAGGACAAGGGAGTCGCCCGGCACTCCCTCGCCCCGACCGGCTGGGGTGACGGCGGAGGCGGTACGACCCGGGAGATGGTCGCGAAGGCGGCCCGCCTGAGGGACCTGGAGGGTTCGGCGACCGTCGCCTGGGAGACCCCGCGCGAGTTCTTCGAGAAGGCCGAGGCCGAGTACCCCCAACCGCCCGTCTGGGTCGGCGAGCTCTACCTCGAACTCCACCGCGCCACCCTCACCAGCCAGGCGAAGACCAAGCAGGGCAACCGTCGCAGCGAGCACCTCCTGCGCGAGGCGGAACTGTGGGCGGCGACGGCGGCCGTACGGACCGGATTCCCCTACCCCTACGAGGAGTTGGACCGCATCTGGAAGACGGTGCTGCTGCACCAGTTCCACGACATCCTGCCGGGATCGTCGATCGCCTGGGTCCACCGCGAGGCACGGGCGACATACGAACGCCTGGCCGCCGAGCTGAACACCGTCATCACAGCGGCCCAACACGCCCTGGCGGGGGAAGGATCGACCCCCCTCCTCTTCAACTCCGCCCCGCACACCCGCCACGGCGTCCTGGCCGGCGGCGCCGGCGCACCCACCACCGAGGGTGGGACGGTCCGGACGGTTCGCCCCGACGGCGGCCACATCCTCGACAACGGCTTGATGCGCGTCGAGATCGACGCCCGGGGCCTGGTCGTGTCGGCCCACGACATCGAGGCCGACCGCGAGACCATCGCCCCGGGCCGGGCCGGCAACCTGCTCCAGCTGCACCCCGACTTCCCGAACATGTGGGACGCCTGGGACGTCGACGAGTTCTACCGCAACACCGTCACCGACCTCACGGACACCGACGAGGTGGTCGCCGGTGAGGACGCCGGTTCCGTGCGGATCGTCCGGACCTTCGGCGCCTCACGCGTCACACAGGTGCTGTCGCTGCCACCGGGGGAGCGGCGGTTGCTGCTGGAGACGGAGGTCGACTGGCACGAGACGGAGAAGTTCCTCAAGCTCGCCTTCCCGCTCGACGTGCACGCCGAACGGTACGCGTCCGAGACGCAGTTCGGGCACTTCCACCGCCCGACCCACACCAACACCTCCTGGGAGGCGGCCAAGTTCGAGGCCTGCAACCACCGCTTCGTCCATCTGGAGGAACCCGGCTGGGGGGTCGCACTCGTCAACGACTCCACATACGGCCATGACGTGACCCGCACCGTGCGCACGGACGGCGACCGCGGTACGACCACCACGCTGCGGGTCTCCCTGCTGCGCGCCCCGCGCTTCCCGGACCCCGAGACCGACCAGGGGGTGCACCGCTTCCGGCACGCGCTGGTGCCGGGTGCCGGGATCGGTGACGCCGTGCGTGAGGGCTGGCGGATCAACCTTCCCGAGCGTCGGGTCGACGGCGCGGGCGAGGTCGCGCCGCTGGTGACGGTCGATCAGGAGGCGGTCGTGGTCACGGCGGTGAAGCTCGCCGACGACGGCAGCGGCGATGTGGTCGTCCGCTTCCACGAGGCCCACGGCGGCCGGGCGCGGGCCACCCTGACCGCGGGCTTCGCGGTCGCCGACGTCACGGTCACGGACCTGCTGGAACGTCCGCTGCCTCAGACGCCCGCACCACGGGTCGACGGCGAGCGCGTCGCCGTACGCCTGCGCCCCTTCGAGCTGATGACACTGCGGTTGCGGCGGGCCTGAGCCGGGGGAGTTGCCCTCACCGCCCACGCCACTCGTGGGCGGTGATCCCGGTGAGGATGAGGTCGATACCGGCGGCGAACTCGGCCCGGTCGTCGTGCTCGCGGAGCTGACCGGCGACCCCGCGGGTGAACGCGTACTGATCGGGGTCGAGTTCCTCCCATTCGGTCGCCACCGCGTCGAGGAACTCGGCGCGGTTCGTGCCCGGTTGGTGCGTCCGGGCGTTGGCCGCGTTCTGGCCCGCCACTCCGAGGACGTAGTTCAGCAGCGCGGACGCCGCCGTGAACTGGGCGGCCTCGGGCACGCCAAGGGCCCGCACCTGACGTCCGATGCGTTCGAAGACCTGGAGCATCGGCGGCTGCGCAGGGGTGCGGGCCAGCTGCGTGCCGACCCAGGGATGGTCGTCGATCGCGTCGAACAGGCCGAGCGCGAGGGCCCGGATCGCCTCGTTCGGCGTGGCGTCGGTGTGGTCGCCGGCGAGGGCCGTGGCGACGACGGCGTCGGTGGCGGCGGCGAGGAGTTCGGTCTTGCCCGCCACGTGCCAGTAGATCGCCCCCGGCCCGGTCGCGAGGCGCTCGGCCAGGGCGCGGAAGGTGAGCCCGCCCTCGCCGACCGAGTCGAGGAGCTCGACGGCGGCGCCGACGATGCGCTCACGGGAGAGCGGTTCCTGCCGTCGCTCCGGACGACGCGCCTTGGTTGCCATGAGGTCATCCTAACCGTCCTGGAACACCGTTCCAGCTTGACAGCGGCTGGAACGATGTTCCAGTGTGGGCTTCTGGAACGGCGTTCCAGAGGGACCGCCAGGCGTCCGGCCGGTGGTTCGCGATGAGGAGGAAGCACCATGACCACGCACGTCACGATCATCGGCGCGGGGCTCGGCGGGCTGACGCTCGCGCGTGTCCTGCACGTCCATGGGATCCCGGCGACGGTCTACGAGGCGGAGGCCTCGCCCGCGTCCCGCGCCCAGGGCGGGATGCTCGACATCCACGACCACAACGGACAGCTCGCCCTCAAGGCGGCCGGGCTCTTCGACGAGTTCCTCGGGATCGTCCACCCGGGTGCCGAGGCGTCACGGGTGATGGGCAAGGACGGAAAGGTCCTGCTGGACGAGCCCGACGACGGAGCGGGCCGGCGCCCGGAGGTGCCCCGCGGCGCCCTCAGGCGGATCCTGATCGACTCGCTGCCGGCCGACGCGATCCGGTGGGGACACAAGGCGATGAGGGTGCGGGCTCTCGACGAGGGCCGGCACGAGGTGACGTTCGCGGGCGGTACGACCGTGACGACCGGCCTGTTGGTCGGCGCGGACGGGGCATGGTCCCGGGTTCGTCCGCTGCTGTCCGACGCGAAGCCCGAGTACGTGGGCGTGTCCATCATCGAGACGTACCTCTTCGACAGTGACACCCGCCACCCGGCCACCGCCCGTGCCGTGGGCGACGGTTCCCTCTTCGCGCTCGCCCCGGGCAAGGGCATCAGCGCCCACCGCGAGCCCGACGGTGTCCTGCACACCTATGTACAGCTCGTGAAGCCGCGGGAGTGGCTGGAGGCCGTCGACTTCGCCGACGCCGGGGCGGCCCGGGCGCTGATCGCCGCGGAGTTCGAGGACTGGGCGCCGGAACTCACCGCGCTGATCACGGACGGTGAGACCACGCTGGTCCCGCGGCCCATCAACACCCTGCCCAGCGACCACCGTTGGGACCGGGTACCCGGCGTGACCCTGCTCGGCGACGCCGCCCACCTCATGCCCCCGTCCGGCGAGGGCGCCAACCTCGCCATGTACGACGCCGCCGAACTCGGCAACGTCCTCGCCGCGCACCCGGACGACCCCGAGTCCGCGCTCACCGCGTACGAGGAGGCCATGTTCCCGCGCAGCGCCGCCGAGGCCACCGCGTCCGCCCGGATCCACGAGCTGATCCTCGGCGAGAACGCCCCCCACAGCCTGGTCGACTTCTTCACGGGCAAGGGCCAGGCGGGATGAACTGGGGGAGCGGGCTGTGGCGCTGATGGTCGGGGCGGATGAATTCTGCCCCGGCACTCCCAGGGGCTGCCGTCACCCGCGAGTGCCGCATCTTCCCGGGGCTGCCGCCCGCGGCTCCAGCATGCCGAGGCTGCCGCCAACGGCGGGAGCTGCTTTCCCGCGGCTGCCGCCAGCCGTGGTTGCCGCTTCCCCCCCGGGGGGTGCCGTCAACCGCGGCTCCGCTTCTCCCGGAGCTTCCCTCGGCTTCGCCTCTCTCCGGGGCTGCCGTCAGCCGTGGTTGCCGCTTCTCGCGCGGCTGCTGTCAACCGCGGCTCCGCTTCTCCCGGAGCTTCCCTCGGCCTCGCCTCTCTCCGGGGCTGCTGTCAGCCGTGGTTGCCGCTCCTGGCGCGGCTGCTGTCGACCGCGGCTCCGCTTCTCCCGGAGCTTCCCTCGGCTTCGCCTCTCTCCGGGGCTGCCGTCAGCCGTGGTTGCCGCTTCTCGCGCGGCTGCTGTCAACCGCGGCTCCGCTTCTCCCGGAGCTTCCCTCCACCTCGTCACTCCCGGGGCTGCCGCCAGCCGCCGATCCCTTCCCCCGCCCCGGCCGGCCGCCGTTCCGCTACTCCCCGAGTTGGCTCCGTAGCCACTGTTCCACCTCGCCCACGTGGGCGGCCGCCGCAGCGCGGGCCGCCTCGGGGTCGTGGGCGACCAGGGCGCGGTGGATCGCCGAGTGTTCGCGGCGGGTGCGGGCGAAGGCGCCCTCCTCCTGGTAGCCGCGCCACACGCGGGCGCGGAAGGTCCGCGACGACAGGCCCTCCAGGATCGCGGCCATGGTGTCGTTGCCGGCGGCCATGGCGATCTCGCGGTGGAAGGCGAGGTCGTGGGCGAGGATCTCCTCGGGGTCGTCGGTGGCGTTCATCGCGGTGAGATGCTTCTCGACCTCGGCCAGCTGGTCCGGCGTGATCCGGGCCGCCGCCAGCGAGGTAGCCGTCGACTCCAGGATGCGCCGCACCTCCAGCAGCTCCACCAGCCGCGGCCCGCGCGAGAGATCGGCCACGACACCGAACGTCTCCAGCAGATCCCCGGCCTCCAGCTGCGTCACGTAGATGCCCGAACCGTGCCGGGCCTCCAGGACGCCCAGGACCGTCAGCGCGCGGATTGCCTCCCGCATCGAGCTGCGGGACATGCCCAGTTGGGAGGCGAGGTCGCGTTCGGTCGGCAGGCGCTGGCCGGGTTCCAGGCGGCCCTCGGCGATCATCGCCTTGATCCGCTCGATGGCGCGCTGCGTCACCGTGCCCTTCTGTGGGGCGGTCTCGTCCACGCCGTTCCTCCTGTCGCCGGTGCGCCGCAGTCTAACCCCGGGGGTGGTCGGACCAATACCGTCAGGAGAGGCGAAAAAATCCCGTCGGAGGGTGTTGTTTCCCGGAAGTGGTCTGATAAATATGCGGGCATCTGCTCGAACCCGCTCAACGAGGAGCCGCCCACATGCCCGGCACGACAGCGCGCAAGCAGTACAGGCCACGGATCGTCGGCGCGATGGCTGCGGTCGTCGGCGCCTCTCTCCTACTCGCCGCCTGCGGCAGCACCAAGGACACCGGCTCCGGCAGCGCCGGAGGCGGCGGGACCGGCAAGGTCGGGGTGATCCTGCCCCTGCTGACCTCGCCGTTCTGGCAGTCGTACAACGACTACGTGCCGAAGATGGCCAAGTCCGAAGGCGTCGACGCGCTGAAGACGGTCAACTCCAACAGCGACCCCTCGCAGCAGATCACCGACATCAACAACCAGCTCAACCAGGGCGTCAAGGGCCTCGTCGTGGCCCCGCTCGACAGCGCCGCCATCGAGGCCGGCCTCGACCAGGCGGAGCGCAAGGGCGTGCCGGTCGTCGCCGTCGACGTGGCGCCCGACAAGGGCAAGGTCGCCATGGTGGTGCGCGCCGACAACGTCGCCTACGGCACCAAGGCCTGCGACTACCTCGGCCAGCACGTCACCAGCGGCAAGGTCGTGCAGATCATGGGCGACCTGGCCTCGGTCAACGGCCGCGACCGCTCCCAGGCCTTCCGCACCTGCGTGAAGACGAAGTACCCCAAGCTCAAGGTCCTGGAGATCCCCGCCAAGTGGGAGTCCGACACGGCCGCCTCCCAGCTGGGCACCCTGCTCAACGCCAACCCCGACATCAAGGGCATCTACATGCAGGCCGGCGGCGTCTACCTCGCGCCCACCCTGCAGACCCTGAAGTCGAAGAACCTGCTGAAGGCGGCGGGCCAGAAGGGCCACATCGTCATCGTCTCCAACGACGGCATCCCGCAGGAGTTCGACGCCATCCGCAAGGGCGAGATCGACGCGACCGTCTCCCAGCCCGCCGACGCCTACGCCAAGTACGGCATGTACTACATCAAGGCGGCGATGGAGGGGAAGTCCTTCAAGCCGGGCCCGACGGACCACGACTCGACCATCGTCAAGCTGCCGAGCGGCATCCTCGAGGACCAGCTGCCCGCGCCACTGGTCACCAAGGACAACGTCGACGACCCCAAGCTCTGGGGCAACACGGTCAAATGAGCGCTTCCGACAGCCCGGCCGTACCGCTTGTCGAGGCACGCGACATCGTCAAGCGGTACGGCCCCACCACCGCCCTCGCCGACGGCCGGCTCACCGTGCTGCCCGGCGAGTCCCACGCCCTCGTCGGCCGCAACGGCGCCGGCAAGTCGACCCTGGTCCGTGTCCTCACCGGACTGGAGGCGCCCGACGAGGGCGCGGTCCGCTTCGACGGTGAGCCCGCGCCCGCGCTCACCGACCGCGACGCCTGGCGCCGCAAGGTCGCCTGTGTCTACCAACACCCCACCGTCGTACCTGAGTTGACGGTCGCCGAGAACCTCTTCATCAACCGCCAGCCACTCCAGCGCGGCTTCATCAGCTGGCGCAGGCTCCGCGGCGAGGCCGCCCGGCTCCTCGACACTTGGGACGTCCGCGTCGACCCCGAGGCCCGCACCGCCGACCTCAAGGTCGAGGACCGTCAAATGGTGGAGATCGCCCGGGCGTTGAGCTTCGGCGCCCGCTTCATCATCCTCGACGAGCCGACCGCCCAGCTGGACAACCGTGAGATCGAGCGCCTCTTCGCCCGCATGCGCGGCCTGCAGGACTCGGGCGTCACCTTCCTGTTCATCTCCCACCATCTGCAGGAGGTGTACGAGGTCTGCCAGACCGTCACCGTCCTGCGCGACGCGCGCTGGATCACCACGGCCCCCGTCGCCGACCTGCCCAGGGCGGCCCTGGTCGAGGCGATGGCGGGCGAGTCCATCGAGGTGATCGCCGAACAGGGCCTGCGGGAAAGGGCCGTCGACGATGCGGCCCCCGTCCTCCTCGACGCACGAGGGCTCACCTCGGAGGCGTACCAGAACGTCGACCTGACCGTCCGGCGCGGCGAGGTCGTCGGCCTCGCCGGCTC
This sequence comes from Streptomyces sp. NPDC005799, assembly GCF_040630525.1. Classification (NCBI taxonomy): domain Bacteria; kingdom Bacillati; phylum Actinomycetota; class Actinomycetes; order Kitasatosporales; family Streptomycetaceae; genus Streptomyces; species Streptomyces sp. NPDC005799. The sequence continues at coordinate 13,503 of NZ_JBEXXQ010000025.1, read as the reverse complement.
CAGTGCCAGCGGCAAGATCGAGCTGGCGGAGGCCTTCGCGGGCCTGCGCACCCCGACCGGTGGTACGGCCGAACTCGACGGTGAACGGCTGAAGTTCGGCTCGGTGCAGGCGGCTCTGGAGGCCGGCGTCGGCTGCGTGCCGCGCGACCGGCACGAACAGGGCCTGGTCGCCGGCATGAGCATCGGCGACAACTCCACCATGACCGTCCTGGACCGGCTCGGCCGCTTCGGCTTCATCGGCACCGACCGCAAACGCGGCTTCGCCGCCGAGCTGATCGACCGCCTCGACATCCACGCCGAGGGCCCCGAGCAGCCGGTCTCCGCCCTGTCCGGCGGCAACGCGCAGAAGGTCGTCATGGCCCGCGCCCTCGCCTCCGACCCCAGGCTGCTGGTCCTCATCAACCCCACCGCGGGCGTCGACGTGAAGTCGAAGGAGTCACTGCTCGCCCGCGTGGACGGCGCCCGCGAGGACGGCACCGCCGTCCTCGTCGTCTCCGACGAACTCGACGACCTCCGGCGCTGCGACCGCGTCCTCGTCCTCTTCCACGGCCGTGTCGTCGCCGAGCACCCGGCGGGCTGGCGCGACCACGAGCTGATCGCCTCCATCGAAGGAGTTGACCATGGCTGACACCAAGGCGGCCGAGCCGCTCGCACCGCTGAGCGCCCCCGTCGCGCGGTCGGCCAAGACGGTACTGCTGCGCCGGGCCCGCGAACTCGCCCTCGTCCCCGCCCTGTTGCTGCTGATGGTGCTGGGCGCGGTCGTCAACGACGCGTTCCTCACCGAGCGGAACCTGATCTCCATCCTGGGCGCCTCGGCCGCCCTCGCGATGGTCGTGCTCGCCGAGTCGCTCGTCCTGATCACCGGCAAGTTCGACCTCTCCCTGGAATCGGTGGTCGGCATCGCGCCCGCCGTCGGCGCCCTGCTCGTGCTGCCGTCCGCGGCCTCCGGCTGGGGCACCGAACTCCCCGCCGGGCTCGCCCTGCTGGCGATCCTCGTGGTGGGCGCGGCCGTCGGCGCCTTCAACGGCGTCCTGGTCGTCAAGTTCAAGCTGAACGCGTTCATCGTGACGCTCGCGATGCTGATCGTGCTGCGTGGACTGCTGGTCGGCGCCACCAAGGGCAAGACCCTCTTCGGCATGCCCGACAGCTTCTACACCCTGGCCACCAGCACCTTCCTGAACGTGCCGCTGTCGGTGTGGCTCGCGGCCGTCGCCTTCGCCGTCGCCGGGCTCGTGCTGAAGTACCACCGCGTCGGACGCGCCCTGTACGCCATCGGCGGCAACGCGGACGCGGCCCGTGCGGCCGGTATCCGCGTCGATCGGGTGATGCTCGGCGTGTACGTGGTCGCGGGTGTCCTCGCCTCGGTCGGCGGGATCATGCAGACGGGTTACGTGGGCGCGATCAGCGCCAACCAGGGCCAGAACATGATCTTCACCGTGTTCGCGGCGGCGGTCATCGGCGGCATCAGCCTCGACGGCGGCAAGGGCACCATGTTCGGCGCGCTGACCGGCGTACTCCTGCTGGGCGTGGTGCAGAACCTGCTCACCCTCGCCCAGGTGCCGTCCTTCTGGATCCAGGCCATCTACGGCGGAATCATCCTGGTCGCCCTCATGATCGCCCGTGTGACGACGGGCCGCGCCCAGGACTGACCCACCCTGACCCCGCCACCGACCGAAAGGCACTCCGTGTCCCCGACGCCCGTCCGCATCACCGCGGTCGACACCTACGACATCCGGTTCCCGACCTCGCGCGAGCTGGACGGCTCCGACGCGATGAACCCGGACCCCGACTACTCGGCCGCCTACGTCGTGCTGCGCACCGACGACGAGGACGGTCCCGAGGGGCACGGCTTCACCTTCACCATCGGGCGGGGCAACGATGTCCAGGTCGCCGCGATCCACGCGCTGCGCCACCACGTGGTCGGACGGTCCGTCGACGAACTGTGCGCCGACCCGGGCTCGGTCCACCGCGACCTGATCGGGGACAGCCAACTGCGCTGGCTCGGGCCCGAGAAGGGCGTGATGCACATGGCGATCGGCGCGGTCACCAACGCCGTGTGGGACCTCGCCGCCAAGCGCGCCGACAAGCCCCTGTGGCGGCTGCTCGCCGAGGCCGACCCCGAGTGGCTGGTCGGGCAGATCGACTTCCGGTACCTCACCGACGCCCTCACCCCCGCGGAGGCGCTGGAGATCCTTCGCCGGGGCAGGCCGGGCGCCGAGGAGCGCACCGCCCGGCTGCTGGAGCGCGGCTACCCCGGCTACACCACCTCCGCCGGCTGGCTCGGCTACAGCGACGAGAAGCTCACCCGGCTCGCCGCCCAGGCCGTCGCCGACGGCTTCACCCAGATCAAGCTGAAGGTCGGCGCCGACCTCGAGGACGACATCCGCCGCTGCCGGGTCGCCCGCTCGGTCGTCGGACCGGACATCCGCATGGCCATCGACGCCAACCAGCGTTGGGACGTGGCGGAGGCGATCCGCTGGACCAAGGCGCTGGCCGAGTTCGACCCGTACTGGATCGAGGAGCCCACCAGCCCCGACGACGTCCTCGGCCACGCCGCGATCCGCGAGGCCGTCGCCCCGGTCAAGGTGGCCACCGGCGAGCACGTGCAGAACCGGATCGTCTTCAAGCAGCTGCTGCAGGCCGGTGCCCTCGACGTCGTCCAGATCGACGCGGCCCGCGTCGGCGGCGTCAACGAGAACCTCGCCATCCTGCTGCTCGCCGCCAAGTTCGGCGTCCCGGTCTGCCCGCACGCCGGCGGCGTCGGCCTGTGCGAACTCGTCCAGCACCTGTCGATGTTCGACTACGTGGCGGTCACCGGCACCACCGAGAACCGGGTCATCGAGTACGTCGACCATCTGCACGACCACTTCCTCGACCCGGTGGTGATCCGCGAGGGCCACTACCAGGCCCCCGCCGCGCCCGGCTTCTCGGCCGCCATGCGTCCCGAGTCGATCGCGCGGTACACCTTCCCCGACGGCGACTTCTGGGTCGCCGACCTCGACGAGAAGAAGGGACATGCGGCATGACCGACTTCGAGGGGCTGAAGGCCCTGGTCACCGGTGGAGCCTCCGGCATCGGACGGGCCACGGCCGAACTCCTCGCCGCCCGCGGCGCGCAGGTCGCCGTCCTCGACCTCGACCCGTCCCCGGTGGAGAAACCGCTGCTCGGCTTCCGGGCGGACGTCACCGACGACACCTCCGTACGAGAGGCGGTGGCCGCCGCGGTCGCCGAGCTCGGCGGTCTCGATGTGGTGGTCAACAACGCGGGAATCGGCGCCCAGGGCACCGTCGAGGACAACGACGACGCCGAGTGGCACCGGGTCCTGGACGTCAACGTGGTCGGCATGGTGCGCGTGACCCGTGCCGCGCTGCCGCATCTGCGCCAATCGCGGCACGCGGCGATCGTCAACACCTGCTCCATCGCCGCCACGGCCGGCCTGCCGCAGCGCGCGCTCTACAGCGCGACCAAGGGCGCCGTGTACTCGCTGACCCTCGCCATGGCCGCCGACCACGTCCGCGAGGGCATCCGCGTCAACTGCGTCAACCCCGGTACGGCCGACACCCCCTGGGTCGGCCGCCTGCTGGACAAGGCCTCCGACCCGGCCGCCGAACGCGCCGCCCTGGAGGCCCGCCAGCCCACCGGCCGCCTGGTCTCCGCCGCAGAGGTCGCGGGCGCCATCGCCTACTTGGCCGGCCCCCTCTCCGGAGCCACCACCGGCACCTCCCTGGCCGTCGACGGCGGCATGCAGGGACTGCGCCTGAGGCCGGTGGGCCAGTGAGCATGCCCCATGGACTCGGTTTCGGAGCGGCCGGCATCGCCGGCCTCTACACCGAGGTCACCGACGAACAGGCGCACGAGGCCGTCTCCGCCGCCTGGCAGCGCGGCATCCGCTACTACGACACCGCACCCCACTACGGGCTCGGCGTGTCCGAACGCCGCCTCGGCGCGGTCCTGTGCGAGCACCCCCGTGAGCAGTACACGCTCTCCACCAAGGTCGGCCGCCGCCTTGAGCCCTCGTCCGACGGCGGGGACGACCTCGCGCAGGGCTTCGCCGTCCCCGCCACCCACCGCCGGGTGTGGGACTTCACCGCGGACGGCATCCGCCGCACCCTCGACGCCAGCCTGGAACGGCTCGGCGTCGACCGCGTCGACATCGTCTACCTCCACGACCCGGACGACCACGCCGAACAGGCCTTCCGCGAGGCGTATCCCGCGCTGGAGAAGCTCCGCTCGGAAGGCGTGGTCGGCGCGATCGGCGCGGGGATGAACCAGGCCGAGATGCTCACCCGTTTCGTCCGCGAGACCGACGTCGACGTGGTGCTGTGCGCCGGCCGCTACACCCTGCTCGACCAGAGCGCGCTCACGGAGTTCCTCCCCGCGGCCGTCGCCCGAGGCGTCTCGGTGGTGATCGGCGGAGCCTTCAACTCGGGCCTGCTGGCCGATCCGAAGCCGGGCGCGACCTACAACTACGCCGCGGTGCCGCCCGAGTTGCTGGAGCGGGCCCTGCGCATGCAGGAGGTCGCCCAGCGGCACGGCATCACCCTGCGGGCCGCCGCCCTGGCCTTCTGCATGGCGCACCCGGCCGTCACGAGCGTGCTGGTCGGAGCCCGTTCGGCGGCGGAGGTCCACGACTGCGCCGACCAGTTCGCGACACCGGTGCCCCCCGCCTTCTGGCAGGAGCTGCGGGAGACCGGTCTCCTGAGGACCGAGGAACCGTCATGAGAGTCGCCCTGCACACCAAGGTCCGCGCGGACCGCGTCGCCGAGTACGAGGCCGCCCACCGCGAGGTCCCCAGGGAGCTCACGGACGCCATCCGCGCGGCCGGCGCCACCTCCTGGACGATCTGGCGCAGCGGCACCGATCTCTTCCACGTCCTGGAGTGCGAGGACTACGGCCGCCTCCTCGCCGAGCTGGAGAAGCTCCCGGTCAACATCACCTGGCAGGCCCGGATGGCGGAGCTGCTGGACGTGGTGCACGACTACTCCGCCGAGGGCGCGGAGGCGGGGCTGCCCGTCGTCTGGGAGCTGCCATGACGGTGGACGCCCACCACCACGTCTGGGACCTGGCGGTCCGCGATCAGGACTGGATCCCCGAGGGCAGCCCGCTGCGGCGGACGTTCACGGTCGCCGACCTCGAACCCGAGGCGCGGGCCGCCGGGGTCGAGCGCACGGTCCTGGTCCAGACGGTCACCGTGCCGGAGGAGACACCTGAGTTCCTGGAGCTGGCCGCCGCGCACGACCTCATCGCCGGTGTGGTCGGCTGGACCGACCTCACCCGTCCCGACATCGCCGACGAACTGGCCCGGCTGCGAGAACTTCCCGGCGGCTCGTACCTCAGGGGCATCCGCCACCAGGTCCAGGGCGAGCCGGACCCCGAATGGCTGCTGCGCCCGGACGTACGACGGGGTCTCGCGGCCGTGGCCGCCGCGGGCCTGGTCTACGACCTGGTCGTCCTGCCCCACCAACTCCCGTCCTGCGCCAAGGCGGCCGCGGACCTCCCCGACCTCACCTTCGTCCTCGACCACTTGGGCAAGCCCCCGATCGCCCCGGGCACCCTCACTCCCTGGTCCACCGACCTGCACGCCCTCGCCGCCCGACCCAACACCGTCGCCAAACTCTCCGGCCTGGTCACGGAGGCGAACCCCGCCGGCTGGACCACCGACGACCTCCGCCCGTACGCCGAGACGGCCCTGGAGGCCTTCGGCCCGGACCGCCTGATGTTCGGCTCGGACTGGCCGGTGTGCACGGAGCGAGCGACCTACGGACAGGTCATCGACGCAGCCCGCCAGTTGACGTCCCCCACTGAACACACCCAGCTCTTCGAGACCACGGCCGCCCGCGTCTACGGCCTCTAGACCATCGCTACGTCCGCTGCGCCGCCCCCGTCAACCGGGTGGGCGGCAGATACTCCCGTACGTAGCTCCGCTCCCAGCACGCCCCCGTCGCCCGTAGCTCCCGCCAGCTCGTGTACCGGTAGCGGAAAAGGCGGGCGCGGATGTAGCGGGGCGGGGCGTCGGCCGGGAACGGGGAGCGGCGCAGGAGACGCAGGGTGTCGCGGTCGTTCTCCAGGAGCCGTTCCACCAGGGCGCCGAACCAGGAGCCGGCGTACCCGGGCGACAGCGCGGCGAACCACATCAGCCAGTCCAGGCGCAGATGATAGGGCGCGAACTGGCGGGGCCAGCGCTGTGGATCGCCCGGCTTGCCCTTGAACTCGTACTCCCGCCAGTCCGAGTCCTCCCGCGGCACGTCGTCGTCGGTTCCCTCGATCACCACCTCGTACCGGATCCGGCTGACACTCCCGAACGCCCCGTAGGTGTTGACCAGATGGAGCGGGTCGAAGGAGCGGTTCATGATCTGGCGGCGGGAGATCATGTTGCGGACGGGGTGGTAGCTCAGCCCCGCGAGGAGGACGGCGACGGCCAGCACCAGGACCTCGTACCAGAGTGGGGTGGCCGGGAGCGTGGACGGCGCGTCCTCGGGGAGCCGCAACGCGGAGCCGGCCAGGACGATGGTGATCCAGTTCAGCCAGGAGAAATTGCCCGACAGGACCAGCCACAGCTGGGTGACGATCATCAGGGACGCGGCGGCCGTGGCGATCGGCTGGGGTGTGAACAGCAGGATGGGCACCGCGAGTTGGGTGACATGGTTCGCGGCCACCTCAACCCGGTGCGCGGGCTTGGGCAGATGGTGGAAGAACCAGCTCAGCGGGCCCGGCATCGGCTGGGTCTCGTGGTGGTGGTCCAGGCATGTCAGCTTCCGCCAGCACGCGTCACCGCGCATCTTGATCAGCCCCGCGCCGAACTCGACACGGAAGAGGATCCAGCGCAGGAGGAACAGGACGACGACCGGCGGGGCCACCTCGTCGTTGCCGAGGAAGACCGCCAGGAACCCCACCTCCAGCAGCAAGGACTCCCAGCCGAACGCGTACCAGGTCTGACCGACGTTGACGATCGACAGATACAGGGCCCAGGGGATCAGCCACAGAAGCATCCCGGCCCAGAGCGGGACGTAGGAGTCCAGCCCGGCGAGCAGCGCCACCGAGACCGCGCAGCCCGTCCACGCGCAGACCGCGAAGAAGCGGTCCGAGTAGTGGAGGTGGAAGATGCTGGGGGCCTGCCGGAAACGCACCCGCTGCACGAACCGGGGGACCGGCAGCATGCCGCGCTCGCCCATCAGCGCGCGGAACTGCAGGGCCGCCGTCAGGAACGCCACCAGGTACACGCCGGCCAGGGCCCGCTGGAAGACCAGCCGGCTCATCCAGTACTCGGGTGCGGTGAACCAGTCCACGGCCGTGCGCTCCTCACCTCATTGTCGCGCCGAACCCTATGTCACTCTCCGTGTAACCCTCCTCCGCTTGCGTAACCCAAGGGAGTCAAGCAGACAATAGTGACGAATTGCCTGCTTTGAGGCTGGAGGACGAGGTGCGGACAGTCACCGGAACCCTCGCCACCGCCTGCGCGCTCTCCGCGGCGCTCATCGCCGTCGGCTGCGCCGGCAGCGGCGGGACGGAAACCAGGTCGAGCGGTGAGGTCTTTCTGCTGCCGGCCGCTGGCCAGGGACCGGACCCGTTCACCCCGTCCACGGCCACCACGACGCCCACCCCGTCCGCCACCGCCCGTGCGGTGCGGGCGGTGGGCGCCCCGAGCGCGCGGGCCCCTTCGGGCAGCACCCCCGGGCTGTACGCCGGGACCGCGCGCGTCGGCAGCTGCGATGTGAACCGGCAGATCGCCTACCTGACCTCCGACCCGGCCAAAACCCGCGCCTTCGCCCGGGCCGAGGGCGTCACCGAGGCGTCCGTCCCGGACTTCCTGCGCGGCCTCGCGCCGGTCGTGCTGCGCGCCGACACCCGGGTCACCGACCACGGCTTCCGCCACGGCCGGACGACGGACTACCAGTCCGTGCTCCAGGCCGGCACCGCCGTCCTCGTCGACGACCGGGGCGTACCGCGCGTACGGTGCGCCGGCGGCAACCCCCTCGCTCCGGCCCTCCCCGAACGGGGCCGCTTCGGCACCGAGGGCCGCTCCTGGTCCGGCTTCCGGCCCGGCCAGGTGATCGTGGTGACCCCGGCACCCCAGGTGATCACCACCGTCACGATCATCGACGTCGTCCACGGCACCTGGATCGAACGCCCCATCAGCCACGACGTGCGCCACGACCACGTCATACCGCCACCGGCCGGGCAGACCCCGGCGACGATGCCGACACCGCCCGCCGGCTCGGACGCCGGCGAACCCGACGCCACCGCGGCCGCGCCGGCCGACGTCCCGCCGGCGACGGCCACCCCGCCGCCGACGCCCGGCCTGACGACCACCGTCTTCGACAGTCCCACGGACGTCTTCGACGGCTGAGCGGTCCTCCGCGACCGCGGGACGGGCAATCGACGCAACAATCCGGTGCCTCCCGGTCGAAGAATCAGGCAAACCCTGGCAAGGTGGCCCCATGGTTGATCGGGGAGCGAGCGCCCTGTCACTCCCGGACGACTGGCCCGCCCATCCGGACCCGATTCTGGCGCTCAACCAGATGGGCAGTTTCGATTGGGACCTGGACAGCGGCCTGTTCCACATGGACGCCCAGGCCCACGAGGTCTTCGACCTGCGCCCCGACGAGTACGACGGCAACCCCGCGAGCCTCGCCCTCCGGGTCCCGCCGTCCGAGGCCTACCGCCTCGACACCGCCGTCACCCAGGCCATGAAGGACGGCAGCGAGAACTACGGCGCCTACTTCCGCGTCCGCCGCCGTGACGGCAGCCTGCGCTGGACCCACACCCAGGGCTACATCCGGCGCGACGAGACCGGCCGCCCGCGCCGGATCATCGGCATCGTCCGGGACGCCACCCAGGAGCTGATCGAGAGCGCGTCCCGGCAGGAGCAGGCCGCCCTGGACGAGGCCCGGCGTCGGCAGACCAACGTCGTCCAGCTCACCACGGCCGCCCTCGCCCACGCCCGCACCGTCCAGGACGTCATCGACGTCCTCAAGGACACCCACGGACTGACCCACCTCGGCGCGACCAGCCTCGTCATGGGCCTGGTCGAGGCCGGCCGGATCCGGCTGATCGCCGAGGGTCCCGAGGGCAGCTTCGTACCCGGCACCCTCGTCACCGGTATCGACGAGCCCTACCCGATGAGCGAGGTCGTGCGCACCCTCACCCCCCGCTTCATCGAGTCGCCCGAGGAGTTCGCCAAGGGCTTTCCCATCCTGTGGCCGCACATCACCGACCTGAACATCACTTCGGCGGCCTATCTGCCGCTGATCGTCCAGGCCCGCCCGATCGGCGCCATGGGCCTGCTGTACAGCGACCGGCGCGGCTTCTCGCCCGACGAACGCAACGTGCTGGTCGCCCTCGGCAGCAGCATCGCGCAGAGCCTGCAGCGGGCCATGTTCTACGAGCAGGAGAAGGACCTCGCCTCCGGTCTCCAGCAGGCCATGCTGCCGCGCACCATCCCCAGCGTGCGCGGCGCCGACGTGGCCGTCCGCTACCGCGCCGGCACCGCGGCGGGCTCCCTCGCCCGGGACATCGGCGGCGACTGGTACGACCTGATCCCGCTGCCCGGCGGCCGGGTCGGGGCGGTCATCGGCGACGTCCAGGGCCACGACACGCACGCCGCGGCCGTCATGGGCCAGCTGCGCATCGTGCTGCGCGCCTACGCCGCCGAGGGCCACACCCCGGCGACCGTCATGGCCCGCGCCTCGGTCTTCCTGCACGAACTCGACACCGACCGCTTCGCGACCTGTCTGTACGCCGAGGCCGACCTGTCGACCGGGGTGGTACAGGTGGTGCGGGCCGGGCACATCGACCCGCTGATCCGGGAGGCCGACGGCGTCTGCCGCCGCATCCCCGTCGAGGGCGGGCTGCCGCTCGGCCTGTCCGCCGAGTTCCGCAGCCTCGAATACCCCGTCGGCACCCTCGAACTCGATCCCGGCAACACCCTCGTGCTGTGCACCGACGGCCTGGTCGAAAAGCCCGGCGCCGACCTCGACGACGGCATGCGGACCCTGACCGCCCTGATCGCCACCGGCCCCGACGACGTCCGCGATCTCGCCGACCGCCTCATCGACATCGCCGAGGCACGTGGGGGCGACGACGACGTGGCCCTGCTCCTGCTGCGCCGCCGCGGACTGGACACCCAGCAGTCGGGCGGCCGGCTCCAGCAGCACGTGGCACCCGGTGACCCCGAGGCCCTCACCCAGGCCAGGCACATGATCAGGGCCGCGGTCCGCGCCTGGGGCGCCGAGGACCGCGCCGACGAGGTCGAACTGGTCGCCGACGAACTGGTCACCAACGCGCTGATGCACACCGAGGGCGCGGCGATCGTCACCCTCAGGGTCCTCACCGGCGGCGACCGGCGGCTTCGCGTCGAGGTGGAGGACTCCTCCAGCGCCCTGCCGCGCCGTCGCGAGGCGGGCGAGTCGGGGGTCTCCGGGCGCGGGCTGATGCTGGTCGACCTGCTCACGGACGCGTGGGGGGTGGAGGCGCGCGGCGGCGGCAAGTGCGTGTGGTGCGAGTTCGTCGTGCCGGGACGGGACTGAACCCGCGTGGCGTTGTCGGTGCCGGGTGGCACTCTGGACGTATGCCGGAACTCCCCGAGGTGGAAGCGCTCAAGGACTTCCTGACCGAGCACCTGGTCGGGCACGAGATCGTGCGTGTGCTGCCCGTCGCGATCAGTGTCCTGAAGACGTACGACCCGCCGCCTGCCGCCGTCGAGGGCCGCGAGGTCACCGCCGTGCGCCGGTACGGCAAGTTCCTCGACCTCGTCACCGACTCGGGCCCGCATCTCGTCACCCATCTGGCCCGCGCGGGCTGGCTGCAGTGGAAGGACAGGCTTCCCGACGGCCCGCCCCGCCCCGGCAAGGGCCCCCTCGCCCTGCGCGTCGCCCTGGAGACCGGCGAGGGTTTCGACCTCACGGAGGCCGGCACACAGAAACGCCTCGCGGTGTACGTCGTCCAGGATCCCCAGCAGGTCCCGGGCCTCGCCCGCCTCGGCCCCGACCCGCTCGCCGACGACTTCGACGAGCGGACCTTCGCCGGGCTGCTGAAGGACGAGAGACGCCGGCTCAAGGGCGCCCTGCGCGACCAGAGCCTGATCGCCGGGGTGGGCAACGCCTACAGCGACGAGATCCTGCACGCGGCCAAGATGTCCCCGTTCAAAGTCGCCGCGAGCCTCACGCCCGAGGAGACCACCCGCCTTTACGAGGCCCTGCGCACCACTCTGACGGAGGCGGTGGAACGCTCGCGCGGCGTCGCGGCCGGCCGGCTGAAGGCCGAGAAGAAGAGCGGCCTGCGGGTGCACGGCCGCACCGGCGAACCCTGCCCGGTGTGCGGCGACACCATCCGCGAGGTCTCCTTCAGCGACTCCTCCCTCCAGTACTGCCCCACCTGCCAGACCGGGGGGAGACCGCTCGCGGACCGCAGGATGTCACGGCTGCTGAAGTAGCGGAACGTCACGGCCGAAGCAGCGGACGTCATGCCCCCACCCGCACCAGCCCGCTCTCATAGGCGAACACCACGGCCTGCACCCGGTCGCGCAGCTCCAACTTGCCCAGCACACGGCCCAGATGGGTCTTGACCGTGGTCTCGCCCAGGTGGAGCCGCTCGGCTATCTCCCCGTTGCTCAGCCCCCGCGCCACCAGCGCCAGGACGTCCCGCTCGCGCTCGGTCAGCCGCTCCAGCCGGCCCTTCTGCTCGGGCGGGGCCGCGGGCAGCACGAAGCGTTCCACGAGCCGGCGCACCACCGAGGGCGCCATCATCACCTCGCCCCGCAGCACCGCCCGGACGGTCACCAGGATCTCCTCGCCGACCGCGTCCTTGACCAGGAAGCCGCTCGCGCCCGCCCGCAGGGCACCGTAGGCGTACTCGTCGACGTCGAAGGTCGTCACGACGAGGATCTTCGGGGCGGCGGGTTGCGCGAGGATGCGCCGGGTCGCCGCCAGGCCGTCGACGCCCGGCATCCGTACGTCCATCAGGACCAGGTCCGGCTCCAGCTCGGCGCTGCGGGCCACCGCCGTGTCCCCGTCCGCGGCCTCGCCGACGACGCTCAGGTCGGGCTGGCTGTCGATCACCATCCGCAGCCCCATACGGATCAGCTCCTGGTCGTCGCAGAGCAGGACGCGGTACGGAGGACGGGCGTCGCTCACGGGGACACCGGCCACAGGGTCGCGTCCACGCGGTAGCCGCCGTCGTCCGTCCGGCCGGCGTCCACCGTGCCGCCGTACAGCGCGGCCCGTTCCCGCATGCCGGCCAGGCCATGGCCGGCCGACGGCAGGGCGGGCACCCGGGTGGGGACGCTGCCCGCGGAGTTGTCGACACGGATGCGGACGCGGCGGCCGGGGCCCGGGGTGCCGACGTCGACCCGGACGCGGGCCGTGGCGTCCGGCGAGGCGTGCTTGGCGACGTTGGTCAGCGACTCCTGCACGATCCGGTACGCCTGCGCGGTCAGCCCGGGCGGCAGCTCCCGCGGATCCCCGCACAGGTCGAGATCGGCCGCACCGGGAAAGCGGTCGACCAAGGTCCGCAGACCACCGAGGTCCGCACGTGGGGTGGAAGATATCTGCCGGTATGAGGATGTGTGCGCATCCGATTCCGTCCCGTCCTCTTCCGCCGGCTCCCGCAGCATGCCCAGCAGCCGGCGCAGTTCGGTGAGGGCGTCCCGGCCGGTCGTGCTGATGGTGTGCAGCGTGCGGTCCACCGCCTCGGGGTCGGTGTGCCGGGCCAGTCTGCCGCCCTCGGCGTTGAGCACCATCACGCTGACGCTGTGCGCCAGCACGTCGTGGATCTCGCGGGCCATCCGAGCCCGTTCCTCGGCCACCACGCGGCGCGCGGACTCGGCGAGGAACGCCCGCCGCTGCCGCACGTACGCACCGCACATCCACGCCCCCGCCGGCCACAACGACACCGTCACCGGCGTCACCCACGGGTTGGGGCCGGCCCCGGCCGGGCCGGTGGAGGCGAGCCACTGCGGCGTCCACAGCAGCACGCACGCGGCGACGCACACCGCCGTCGCCACTGCGGCGCGGCGCAGTCCCCGCACCGCCAGCACGTACAGAACGGCGGCCACGGCGAGCACCCCGGGCCCCGGCTCCCGCCCCCAGACCGAGGCCACGTATTGCGTCCAGAAAGCGGCGGTGACGGCAGCGGCCACCGCGACGGGCGCGCGGCGGCGCCACCACAGCGGCAGCACCAGCGCCGCGCTCACCGCGATCTGCACCCACACCGGCCGCCAGCCGTCCTGCTCCCGGATCAGCGGAGGCAGCCCCACCAGCGCCATCACCAGCGCGTCCGTCAGCCGGGGATGGCGCCGCAGCCGGCGCGACAGGCCGTCGATCAGTCGAAACACCGGCCCACGTTAGGCCGGGCCGGGCTCCGCGCGCGTCGTCCCGCAGGCTGCATCCGGGTCGTACCGCAGGACTAGGCGCAATGCCGCTGACTTTGGGGTGAGTTGCTTGTAGCTTGTGGCTGGGAGGGTGCTGGTGCCACGGGCTGGGCAGGTGAAGCCGCCGGTTGAGGAGC